>QJVY01000221.1 GCA_003235555.1 Ignavibacteria bacterium
CGGCCGCACCGGGAGGAGGTCCGGGCACCTCAGTCCTTGAAGGCGTCAGAGAGTTTCTTCTTGATGGTGAAGATCCGGTCCAGCTGCGAGATGGTCATGAGGTCCATCACCTTCTTGTGGACGTTGACGAGTGTCACCGAACCGCCGTGCTCGCGCATCGTGCGGTCCGCGATGAGGAGAGCGCTGAGACCGCTGCTGTCGCAGAATTCCACGGATTCGAGATCCACGACGAGCCGGTCGGCGACCGCGGGTTTGCAGAGGATCAGGAACTCCGCCTTGAGCTCGGGGGTGACGGTCGCGTCGAGTTTTTTCACCCCGAGTTTGAGGACCGTGTTATTTCCCTGTTTCGTGACCTTGAACTTCATCTGTCGTTGACCGCGGGGACGTTAAAACATCATGAGACATGCTGCGAAATTCTCGTACATCGACTGCGGCGCCTTCCGGTGTTTCAGGTCGACACGGACGTTGAAAAAGACGTCCGAGAGCGCGCCGCGGTGGAATCCGACACGCGCCCTGGCGCGCGAGGCCTTGCAAATATACGCACTGTGCAGTACGAAGTCAAGGTTGAGGTCGAGCGCCACGTCATACTGGCGGGTGTAGATCCGCTCCATCAACCCCCTCGTCGGGAGAGAAAAGCTGTTGATGTCGGTGGGCGATATCCGGATGATCTGTGAATGGAGGAAGCTGCTCAGGGTGGTTTCGCGCGTCCCCGTGTGGATGATCGTGAGGTGGAGATGGTCCAGCCTGTCCCGATACTTGTGGAGCGCGTTGCCGGCGTGCACCGCGTTGTCATACCCGCGCGGCATGGTGATGAGCACGTTCCTGGCGCCTGTAAAAAAATTGGTGAGGGGCTGGGGGGTGTCGAAATCGCTCCTGAACTGGAACTTCGCGAATTGCACTCCCAACACCGATCGTGTTCTCTCAAGCATTCCTGCGCTGCCCTGTCACGTGTCTGTATTCGCGTTGAAGGACCTCTCGTCCCAGACCTCCACCCCGAGGGCCCGGGCCCTGTCGAGTTTGGAGCCGGGATCATCCCCGGCCACCAGGACGTTCACCTTCGCCGAGACGGAAGCCACGACCCTCCCTCCGAGCCGCTCGATGAGGTTCTTCGCCTCCCGCCGCGTCATCCCGGAAAGGGTCCCTGTCAGGACGAAGGTCCTGCCGGTGAATATACCATTTTTTTTCTTTCCTGCGTCCGTCGCTTTCAGATTGAGGCCGGCTTCGCGCAGCCTGCCGATGAGGGAGCGGTTTGCGGCGCCCTCGAAAAATGACGCGACGCTTTCGGCGATCGCGGGCCCCACCTGGTCGATCTTCTCCAGTTCCTCCCTCGTGGCCCGCATGAGGGCATCCATCGAACCGTACGCCTCCGCAAGGAGGTCGGCGACCCCCGCCCCCGCGTGCCTGATCCCCAGCGCAAAGAGGACCTTGCGGAACGGTTTTTCCCGGCTCCGGTCGATTCCCGAGAGGAGGTTGTCCACGCTCTTCTCTCCCCACCTCTCGAGCCCCAGGAGACGGTCGCGGGCCTCCGCGAGGGAATAGATGTCAGCGACGTCCCCGAGGAGACCTTCCTCCACGAGCCGGTCCACGTTGGCCGCCCCGAGGCCCGCGATGTCCATCGCCCCCCGGGAAGCCCAGTGTTCGATCCTTCCCCTGACCTGGGCGGGACAGGCGTTGTTCTCGCAATAGTACTGAACTTCCCCCTCGGGCCTCACGATGGGCTGGCCGCAGACGGGGCACGCCGTCGGAAACCGGTAGCGGCGTCCCCGCTTCTTCTTCACCGCCGGGGGGACGACGGAGGTGACCTTCGGGATGACGTCACCTCCCCGTTCGACCACAACCCTGTCCCCCACCCGGATGTCCCGTTCCCTGATGTACTCCGCGTTGTAGAGGGAGGCGCGGGAAATGGTGGTGCCTCCGAGGAAGACAGGCTCGAGCAGCGCCACGGGCGTCAGCGTCCCCATTCTCCCCACCTGGAGGCTGATCCCGGTCAGGAGCGTCTCTCCGCTGCGTGGACGGAACTTGCAGGCGATCGCCCAGCGCGGGCTCCTCGCCACGGCGCCGAGGACCTCCTGCATTTCCAGGGAATCGATTTTGACGACGATCCCGTCCACGTCGAACGGCAGCGTCTCCCGCCTTCCCTCCCACTCCTTCCAGTGCGCAATGACCTCCTCGATCGACGAAAAACGGCGCGCGTGGACGTCCACCCGGAACCCGAGGGTTCTCAGGAGGTCGAGATTTTCGGACTGGGACCCGCGGACCGGTTCCCGCTTCGCGGGCCCGCCCCGGTCCGCGCCCCCTCCGGGGGGGCTGCCCCCGATCAGGGAGTAGGCAAAAAACTGGAGAGGACGGGTCGCCACGAGTTTCGGGTCCTGGAGCTTGAGTGTGCCGGCGGTGGCGTTCCGGGGGTTGACGAAGAGTTTTTCCCCCGAGGCGCGCCGCTCGGCGTTCATGGCCTCAAAATCCGCGCCGGTCATGAGCACCTCGCCCCGGACCTCGCAGGTACCGCCGGGCAGGGACCCGGACGCGAGGCGGAGCGGGACGGAGCGGATCGTCCGGGCGTTCGCCGTGATATCGTCTCCGGCCGATCCGTCGCCGCGGGTGACAGCGGCGGCGAGGACGGAGTCCTCGTACCGAAGGCTCAGCGATACTCCGTCGAATTTCAGTTCACAGAAATACGCCGGGACGCGGTCCCCGAGGAGGGAGCGTACGCGACGGTCGAATTCGCGGATATCGTCCTCGGAATAGGTGTTCGCGAGGCTGAGCATGGGGACGCGGTGGGCGACCGTGGAGAATGTTTTTACGGGCGCGCCGCCTACCCTCTGCGTCGGGGAGTCGGGCGAGACGAGGCCGGGGTGCCGGGCCTCGAGCTCCTGCAGTTCCCGGAAGAGTGCGTCGTACTCGGCGTCGGAGATTTCGGGCCGGGCCTCCTGGTAGTAGAGACGGTCGTGCAGGTTGATCCTCTCCCGGAGCTCCCGTGCCCTCGCCGATATGTCCCGTGCGATGGCTGCCATTGATCCGTCCCCCGTCCCGGTCACCGGGAGAGGGTCTTCCTCGAGAGCAGGATGTTCTTCTTCGGCCGGTTCCCGTCGCCGAGGATGTCGAGGCGGCGGCCGTTCAGCGAGATCGCCAGGCCGGCGGGGTTCCCCACCGCAAGGAGAAAATTCTCCGCCGCCCGGAGTGTCACTGAATACCTGGGCGGCATGGTGTATTCCACGGCGGAATCGTTGTCGATCACGATATGAACCCAGACACTCTCGCTGGACGTGGCCACGAGAACCAGGCTGTCCGACGCCACGCCCCCGCCGGCCGACTCCGCTCCCCCGGCCATCCTGTCCTGGTTGAACGCGGAGAGGTTCTCACCGGGATTCACCGGCGAGGAACGTTCCGGGGAGGACGGGCTCGCGATCTCTTCGTTTCCGCCCCCCGAGCCGAGCCACTTCACCGCCAGGACGAGCGCCGTCAGGAGGAAAATCACGATGATGACCATGGTCCGCAGCTGCGACCGGTCCGAGAAGGGGTTGGAAAAGACCGGGGCGACCGTCGGTGACTCCACCGGCGGCCCGGAGGGCAGCCCGAACCGGTCCCCCTCCTCCGTGGCGGAATCCGTGCCCGGTTCCTCCTCCCCGGGATCGAGGAGTTCCTCGGCGTCGAGGCCCAGAGCCTTGGCGTATGTCCGGATGAACGTCCGGCGGTAGATCTCCGGAAGCGAGAACTCCCCTCCGGCCTCGATTTCCCGCAGGTAGCCTATGTTGATCTGCGTCTCGGCCGACATGTCCTCGAGGGATTTCCCCGCGGCGGTGCGCGCCCTGCCCAGCGCGGCCCCGGGGCCGCCGCCTGCGTTCATACGGCCGCCTCTTTTTCCCCGGCGTCGAGGATGTTCCGGATGATCCCTGCGATTTCGTGGATCTCGTACGGTTTCTGGAGGAAACCGTCGACCATGGCGGCGAACTTCCCGTCGTCGAGCATCGTGGCGTGGTACCCGCTGCAGACGAGGATCTTCTGGTCGGGGAACATCTCCCGGACGTGGAGGAAGGTCTCCCTTCCTCCCATCCTCGGCATGTTCATGTCGAGGATGATGAGGTCAAACGGCTTCGGGGCATCGGCGATCTTCCGGAGGGCCTCCCGTCCGTTGACGGCCGTTTCGATCGTATACCCGAGCTCCCGGAGCATGTCGGACCCCACTTCCCCGATCGATATCTCGTCCTCCACCAGGAGGATGCGTTCGGTGCCCCCCTTCACCTCGCGGGCATGGGCCCTGTGGCGCTTCGGGATCCGCCCGTTCATCATCCTGGGGAGATAGATCGTGAAGATCGTCCCGCTGTTCACCTCGCTGTTGACGGTGATATGCCCGTTGTGCGCCCTCACCACGCCATAGACCACGGAGAGACCCAGGCCGGTACCCTTCCCCTGTTCCTTCGTCGTAAAAAAGGGCTCGTAGATCTTCCCGAGCGTGTCGGGGGGGATGCCCGATCCCGAATCCGCGATCGAGATCATGACGAACTCCCCCGGGACCGTTTCCGGGAACTGGCGGGCGTGTTCGGCGTCGATGGTCACCGGCCGGGAGGTGATGACGAGGATGCCGCCGTTCGGCATCGCATCGCGGGCGTTCAGGCAGAGGTTCAGCATGGCCTGCTGCAGCTGCCCCTCGTCGGCCCTCACCACGACGGGGTCCTTGCAGAGCGCGGTCTTGATGTGCAGGGACTTCGGGGTCGTGGCCTCGAACAGGCGGATCGTCTGATCGATGATCGAGTTGACGTCGACCGGCTGGACGTGGGGGTTCGCCTTCCGGGCGAAGGTGAGCAGCTGCCGCGTGATTGCGGCGCCCCTCCGGGACGTCACCTCGATGAGGTCCACGTATTTCATCCACCGCGGATCGTCTTTCACCTTCCGCTTCATGATCGAGGCCGATCCGAGGATCGCGGTGAGGATGTTGTTGAAATCGTGCGCGATCCCACCCGCCAGGTTGCCGATGCTGTCGATTTTCTGGACCTGGAGGAGTTTCGCCTCCATTTTCTTTTTGTCGGTGATGTCCCGCAGGACGATCCGGGCCAGGAAGGGTTTCCCCTCTGCGTCCCGGACGATGGAGGAACTCACGCTGACATCGATCAACGAACCGTCGTGCCTCTGCAACCTCTCCTCGACCCCCTTGAGCTCCTCGCCGAGCTCGAAAATTTTCCTGAGGTTTGACCGGAGCTGTTCGTGCTGATCGGGCGGATAGAGATCGATCACCGGCTGTCCGATGATCTCGGTCTTCGGGATGCCGAGCACCTGGCTCTCCTTGAGGTTGCAGCTCACCACGATCCCGATACAGTTGACCGTGTGGTACATGTCGGGGGAGTGTTCGTAGAGATCGGCGTACTCCCGCTCCGATTTCCTGACCTTCTCGTAGAGCGACGCGTTGTTCAGGGCGGCGCTGACCTGGTTCCCGAATGCCTGGAGGAGCGCGATTTTTTTCTCCGGGGCGACGCTGACCTGCCGGTTCGCGATCACGAGGACCCCCGCCACCGCTCCCTGACGCACCAGCGGGATGGAGATCACCGTCCGGTAGCCTTCATGGTGGAAGGCCCCGCCGGTGCAGTCCACCAGGCGCGGATCGGTCGGACCGAGGACGACGGCGTTTTCCATCCACGTCGGGACCACCTTCCTGAGGAGGAAGGAGGGGCTGAAAAATTCGATGCCCGTGCCGTGGTAGTGCCTGAGGGTGAGGGCCTGGTTGTCCAGGAGGTAGATCCAGCCGCTTCCGGCGTCGAGGAGCTCCATCACCCTGATCAGGGCCGACTGGAGCACGTACTCGAGCTCGACAGAATGATTGACCGCCTCGGCGATGGCGTTCAGCTCCAGGAGCTCCTTCCGCTGTTCTTCGAGCATCCTCCCGTATTTCAGCGTGAAGAACACGCTCATGAACCCGAGGACGCCGACGGTGACGACGCTCATGAAGCCGAGGAGGCCGACCTGCTGACCGGTCGAGAAATAGACCGTGACGATGGTCCCCATGGCCACCACCACCGCCGTGGAGGCGACGACCTGGGATTGCTCCACGAGCCCCATCGTGGCGAAGAAATTTTTTACCTTTGCCAGAAACCTGCGCATAAGACGAAAAAAATGTACTAAGAAACACCAAGACATTCAAGGAAGGGAGATCTGGCAATTGAAGCCGAATTCACCTACTATTCGACCGTCAGGATGACGCCGGACTCAACAGACCACACGAGTTTCTGGGGACGGGGATCAATCGAGCCACGCCCAGGGGCCGGGATGACTGTCCCTCCCGCTCGGAAATCGTGCCGGTGAACTAACGACTGGTAGGCGCAAGCTGATCGATCGCCGCAACTGCCTCGCCGAATGATGATTGGAGTCGGACGGTCTCCCTGTACGCGTTCACCGCCCCGGTGGTGTCCCCCCGGTGATGAGAACGTTACCGAGGAGGTAATACACGTCAGCCCGGCCCGGGTTGGAAGCGATGATGGTCCTGTACTGGGCGGCGGCCTTCCCCCTCCCTTCAGATAGGGTACAATCGCCTGAAAATGTCCTCAGATGAGTTCATCCTATTCGGAAGATATCGCGCGAGTGGGTTTAGCATATACAGAAACGGAATACGAAAGAAATTCAGTTGAAAATTCGGAGAGGGTTTTGGATTTTGCCCTTAACCGCAGTAAGTCTTGAAACTCGGTCAGACGTTTGAGTGCGGCCGATTTTCGCGTTTCACCAGTGGATTCCCACTTGCGACGGGCACCTACAGGGAAGAGGATGTGCCATTTATCATTGGAACGCTTGAAGAGGGACAGGCGGGAAATGGACATTGCCAACTCCTTTTGTTAGCAGTTCCATGAGCAGTCTCTCAGGAGGGTGTGTATCGTTGTCGGAACGGCGGGATTTGAACCCGCGACCCCTTGCACCCCAAGCAAGTGCGCTAGCCGGGCTGCGCCACGTTCCGATGGTGCGACTGCTCAGGCCAGACGGACGAGCAGTTCTTCCAGAAATTTCTTGATCTCGATGATGTCGGTGCGTAACCGGGTGTCAGGGGGACGGGCCGCCTCGGGCGTCGGGGGCGCTGCCGCCGGTTCCTGCAGCAGTTCGAGCTGTTCTCCCGTCCCGGAATCGGGTGAGTAGGCCGCGATCACCTGCTTCGCCCCCTCGATGGTGTACCGCTCGTCGCGGAGGAGCTTCTTGATGTGGAGAATGAGCTTGATGTCCCGGTTCGTATAGATCCTGTTCCCGGCCCTGTTTTTCGCAGGTTTCAGCTGCTCGAACTCGGACTCCCAGTACCGCAGGACGTATTGCTCCAGGCCGGTGATCTTACTGACTTCACTGATCGAGTAATAGAGTTTTTTAATCCCGAGCTGTTTCATGGGCGCCTCGCGGTGGTGATCCGACGGTCGTTTGTGACGGATATGATACGAAATACAGTGGAAAAATACTACTTCCGCTCCACAATGGCAAATCCCACCACGATGGTGTCCGAGTGGGAGATGGAGACCTGGACGTTGGCCCCGCCGAGGGTCTTTCGGAGGTGTCCGCCGAGCCTCACGGAGGGTTTGCCGTTCACGTCGTTTTCAACCTCCACGTCCTTCCAGCGGAAGCCGCTCCGCCACCCCGTGGCAACGGCTTTGGCGACCGCCTCCTTCACGGCAAACCTGGCCGCGTAATGATGTAGGGCGTTTTTCCGTGCCCGCGCGTAAGCGATTTCGCTCTCGGTGAAGACCTTCCCGAGGAAATGCTCCCCCCAGCGCTCCACGATCTCCCCCATCCGGGATATTTCCACGACGTCCACCCCCACGCCCTCAATCACGGGGTCCTCCCGCGGCACCGCCGTTTTCCTTCGCGATGATCGCGAGGAGTTCCTTGATGTCACCGATCTCGAAGTCCGCGTGCGTGTCCACCGTCCCGAAGGTGTCCCCGTACCGGGCGAAGACGGTCTTCATCCCGATGTTGCCCGCCCCGATCATGTCCCGCTCGGCCCAGTCGCCCACCATGAGGGCCCCCTCCGGGGGTACGCCGAGTTTCTCGAGCGCCTTCTTGAACGGTTCCGGCCGCGGTTTGCGGACGCCGGTGTCGTCGAACGTCACCACGGTATGGAAGATGTGGTGGAAATTGAGGTAGCAGAGGCGGAGCCAGGCCTCGCGGGCGGGCGCATCGGTGACCACCCCCAGGAGCAATCCGTCCTTCAACAGGGACATCAGGGTCAGGTAGACATGGGGGTACGGCACCAGCGCGGCCTCCCTCGCCCTGCGGTACGCGAGGATCCCCGCCGAGAGAATTTTGTAGTCCACCTTGTGAAAGACGTCGTAGAGGAGGGTGTCGAACACGGTCTGGAATTCGATCCCCTTCTCCTCGTAGATCTGGTTGATCCTCGAGCGGGCTTCCGAGGGGTCGAGGTTCAGGCCCGCGTCGATCATCGCGTGAACGGCGGCTTCGACGGCCTTCCCCTTCCAGGCCATGAAATCGACCAGGGTGTTGTCCAGGTCGAAAATAACGGCCCGGATCATCGCTCAGCGTTTTTTGAGGAGCTTCGCCGCCTCGTCCTCGATGTACTGCCGGAGGGTCGGCTTGACGAAGGTCTCATCGATGCCGTACTGGGAGAGGCCCACGGCGACCGAGGAGGCTTTCCTGGCGTCCGGGAGGCGTTTGTTCACCACGAGCAGTTTCTGGTCCCGGAGGACGCAGAACCCCCCCTCGAAATCTCCTTTTTCATAACGGAGACGCACGCCGAGTTGTTCGGCGACGGTTTCGAGTTCCTGGATGAGCGTGGTGTAGTTCATGATGATGCACCAGAATAACATATTTCGTCCTGAAAATCAATACGCCTCCGGGGAATGGCGGGTCAGCGCCC
>QJVY01000020.1 GCA_003235555.1 Ignavibacteria bacterium
GATGTCGCGGATGGCCTCCTCGCAGAATTCCCTCTCGAGCCCGAGCGTCCGGCCGATTCGCATCATCATCGTCGTCTCGCTCTCGGTGATCTTGTGGTCCTGGCGGATGAGGAGCAGGAGCCCCTTGAAGTAATTTCCCGCGTCAAGTACGCTGATTTCCATGGCAGTGTGGTGCTGGAGTACCTGAATGTACGAAAAAAACCCTTTCAGGTTCCGTCCCGGGCGTCTCCCCTCCCGGCGTCAGTTGGTGAAGAGCATTTTCAACGAGATCAGCAACAGCGCGCCGCCGAAGACCTTCTGCAGCACCATGTTGGGCATGGCCGTAGCGACCTTCGCTCCGAAATATCCGCCGATGAGGAACCCGGCGCAGACCCACGCGGCAACGGTGATGTCCACGTGCCCCTGCGTGTAATACGCCCACGCGGCCAGCAGGCCGATCGGGGGCACCATCAGCGCGAGGGTGGTGCCCTGGGCCTGGTGCTGGGTGAATCCGAAGATGAAAATCAGCGCCGGGACGATGATGATCCCGCCCCCTATACCAATCAGGCCGCTCAGGGCCCCGGCGAACAGCCCCAGGAGGATGTACAGTATTGGGTTTGTCATAGATGGACCCCTTCGTATGACCGGTGTGTCCGGTACGGGAAGAATTCCCTTCCGGCCCGAAAGTTCAGATCCCCCTCAGTCGTGGCCTCTTTTCCGCGATTTCCTCGACAGCGCGACGCCGCCGAACCCCGATATCACGGCCATGTAGAAACCGAGGTCGTACCACCACCCGGTATTGTGCGTCTCGTAGAGGGTCACGTTGTCCGAGAAGATACCGACGATGAGTGAGAGCGGGGCGATCCAGCCGTGCCAGATGCCCGTGAAAAATCCCGCGGGGTCGGAGAAGGAGTACCGCTCTCCGCCCGGGAAACAACCGGCGGCGGAGAGGGCGAGCAGCGCGAGCATGAACACGCGCAGTGCGGTGAACCCTGTTCCTTTCATGACGGATCCTCCGAGAGTAGGTACAGCCTGTTGTCCTCCACCCGGTAGAGCATCGGGGCGATGAGGACCTTCGGGTACAGGGGCCTCAGGCGGGCGACCTCGCTGAGGATGAACCCGGTTTCGTTCTTGATTTCGAACATCGGGGCGAACTTCCGGAAATGTTCCTCCGCTGATTCCCGGGTCCATCCCGCGTTCTCCACGAGGCCCCGGATGAACTGTTCCCTCCGCGAGGCCAGGTCGACCATCCCGCACTGGGAATGACCGATGAGGGCCAGGGCGCGCACGCCGCCGACGGCGATCGCGAAGGAAACCTTGAACTCGCTGTACCGGAGATTCGCGCCGCCCGCCCGGATGATGAAAGCGAAATTGTCCGGGATGTTGAGGTGTTTACGGTTGTCCATGCACATCCCGACCAGGAGCCTGGCCGAGGAATAGGGGACGTGCTCGCGGCCGGTGTTGTGGTATTCGAGCAGGAGGCCGATGGGCGTGTCCCTGTACGGCCCGGGGATGTCGGAGGCGGATTCGACAGGTATGAGCCGGCTCATCCGCGGGGGTCCTTCCAGTTCCACCAGAGGAGTTTGCCGGGATCGCGCCTGCCTTCCGGTGTGGAGGCGTAATAGACTGCGCAGCGGTAGACGTAGAGAACGCACCGGTCCTGGACCATCCCCGCCATCCTGTTGGACCGATCGAAGAGACGTTGGGGGTCCTTCCCCTTCAGGTCGGAAACCTTCCGGATGCCGATTTTCACGAGGTCCGCGGCGGTCGCCGGGCCCACCCCCGGGATGACTTTCAGATTTTTGAGGGCTTCTCCCCTGGTCATGCAGGCAATATAAAAAACTCCGGCGGACCAGACAACGAAGCCGGCCGGCCGTCATCTTCGGGTGGCCGGGTCAGTCGGCGGCCGGTTCAGGGTGAATAGCGGAGGCCCATCGAGATGGTGAGCCCCCGCGTGAGCCCGTCGATGTTGATCTCCCGGTTCAGGAGGGCGAACGCTCCCGTCGCTGTGGCGGTAACCGCGCCCGTGAGGGGCAGCGACGCGCTGGTGAGGAGGTTCAGCTGGAACTGGTCGCTCCCGGGTAGAGACCGGAAAGTTTCCGTGCCGGGGGTCGAAGCCGGAACGGCGACGTCGAGAATACTGGATTCGGTGAGTCGCTTGATGGCCAGCAGTTCGGCGCCGAGCCCGAACCCGGTGAGGGTCGTCCGGTACCCTAAACGGGAAAAAAGGTCGTCTCCCCGCTTCAACCTCGTAACGGGATTGTCGCTCCGCCCCCGCGACAGCTGGTATCCGACGGCGACGAGCCACGGCCCCGATTCGAGGGACGATCCGAGGAGGAGGTCCGTCGTGCCGAGGCCCGGCTGGTAGGACTGCGGGAGGGAACCGGAGACGGAGACCCCCGTGGCGAATTTACCCCCGACCTGGAGCCTCAGGCGGCCACCCTCCCACACCGGGAGGTCACCGATGAGCAGCAGTGTGAGGTCGCCTGCGCCGTCGACCGAACCCAGCGGCCCCCTCACGTGGGTGAAGGGGATGCGCGCGATGAGGTCTGTTCCGCCGCCGATCCGGATTTCGGCGTCGAGCGCGAGGGAGTGGTAGGTGATCCCGTCACGCTTGTCGCCCTGGCCGTACACATACGCTGCCCCGAACCTGTGTCCGCTTTCCGGATGCCCGGCGCCGATGACGCAGACGCCGGCGTCGGAACACTGGGCCGACCCGGAGGAATGAAAGACTCCGCTCAGCATCACGATGGCGAGATATTTTTTCAATCGATGTTCCTCGTGTGGTGGGGGTTGGGTGGCCGGATGTGTGTATAACACCGTCGGCGGGAATTCCGTGCCCGCGCTCCCGCCCTCCCGGTGGCGTGCTACTTCCGGAATCCCCCTGAGAGGATCCCGAGGGAGATGAGACACACGGCGAGTATCACGGTGCTCACCACGGGTGAGATGACCTTCAGGAGGAGAAGAACGGCCAGCAGGAGGGCGACTGCCAGCAGGAGGGTCCCTGCGGTTTTACGGTTCACGGGTGCTTCCGGCCGTCGTCCCGTTGCGGGCTTCCCCACCGGTCGGGATGATGTCGATGGGGTCGTGCCTTCGGTCCATTGTACACTTCCTTCATGGCTGTGAGGTTCCACTGGCTGAAGAACGCGTACCACGTGATCCGGGTTCGGGTGGAATGAAGCAAATTATTTCATTAAAACAAGTCTTTTGGTGTCCCTGAATCCCCCCGCGACTATCCTGTAATAGTATACGCCGGCGGGAAGCCCCTCCCCGTCAAGGACGACCTCGTGCGGGCCAGCGTGCCGGTATCCGTCTACCGGTCTGGCGACTTCCTGTCCCAGGCCGTTGTACACCGTCAGGAGGACGGGCACCCCCCGGGGAAGTTCGAAACGAACGACCGTCGTGGGGTTCCAGGGATTGGGAAAGTTCTGTGAGAGAGAGTACCCCGCGGGGGGATTCCCCCCGGCGACATCCGTCGGCGTATCGGGACAGAGAGGGAATTGCCCGCTGCCCGGTACGCTGGCATTCTCCATGTGCGGTATCCCCGAATCGGCGAGGACAGCCCCGTTGACGTCCGTGACCCTGAAGCTGTACGGCCCCGGTCCGAGGCCCGCGGTCTCGACGAAGTAATTGTAGCGGAGTCTCGGGACCGGCGTGTAGACTCCTCCGTCGAGGACCTCCAGCCCGGCGACGGCGTAGCGGTGGTTGCGGATCTGCACGGCGGTCCACCACTGGTTGCTTCCCTCCTTGAAGTGGTATTCGATCGGTCCGGTCACGTCACACGGCACGACCTCCCACGAAATCGGGACGCGGCCCCGCGAAAGCTCCGCGATCAGCGAAAAGGCGAGCGGGCTGAGGTCGATGTCCCCGGGCTGGCACTCGGGGCACCGGTCGACGATGCGGATGCGTATCGTCCCGTCCGGACCGGTGAGGCTGACGCACTCGCCGCAGACCCAGGAGTCTCCGTAGTCGAAGTCGTTCATCGCGCCGACCATCAGGTCGTCGGGGGTGGGGTCAAAGGAGCAGTTGCCGGAACCGTCGGCGAAAGTGTAGTAGGTCGCCTCCCCCGTGTGGATGACGGGGGCGGTCGGGCACTGCGACCGGAGGGATCCGCCGGGGCCGGGGATCAGGCCCGCGACGATCACCGGGAGGAGGAATTTAATGAAAGACATGCTCCCTCCTCCATCGTTCCATCAGCGATCCGCGCACTTTCCGGCACACCATGACGTTGAGGTTGTTTTCGTACGGCATCGCGTTCGGCGTGCTGATCACGGCGACGTTCCCCGCTTCCCAGAATGTTTCCAGCAAATCCGCCCTGTCCACCCCGATGACGATGATCACGACGTCGTCCCGGATGTGCTCCATGCTCCAGAACCAGTACGTGTTATGCCGGCTGATCGCCGGCGGAAGTCCGTACTCCCTCCCGAAGTAATCCACCGCGCCGGCCTCGCCGTAGTTGCGGCCGTAGATCAGGCAGCGAACCTTGTCGGAATCGGGGAGCGAGGCGTAGACACCGGCCACCGTGGCGGCCATCTCCCGCCACCCGAACCGGTCCGCGTAGAACTGCGGAAGGTCGACGAGCTCCAGTCCCTCGTTCGATTCCGGGGTCAGACCGAGCGCCGCCTGGTACCGGACGAACGTGTCGACGGGAAGGACGTCGATCGTCATCGGGATCAGGGCGATGCCGGAGACAACGAGGAACGCGGCGAAGGGGATCTTCAGCGGCCGGATGAAGGAACCGTGAAACAACCGCTCGAGCTGGACGGCCCCGGCCGGCAGGAGGGCGGTCGTCGCCGCGGCGAAATATTCCGGTTTGGTGTGGATGTTGGCAATGAGTATGAAGAGAACGGTGAGCACCGCCACGCCCACCAGGCGGTACTCCCGGCGCGAGAGGAGGAACCAGAAACCCGCGATCCACACGGGTGCGGCCACCGGGTTCAGGATCAGCACGATCCCCGATAAAAACGTCAGGGGGTTCTGCGAGGCGTATTTCTCCCCGGAAGCGTTACGGATGAATTCGAGGTGGGCGAAGTCGTGCGTGAAGTTCCAGACGACGTAGGGGAGGAAGATCACGCCAGCCAGGATCCCGGCGATCCAGGGCGCCTTCGATCTCAGGTCGGCACGACGTTCCGTCAGGACGGTCCCCGCGAATACCCCCGTCCCCAGCCAGAGCATGCTGATTTTGTTCAGGGCCCCGAGTCCGATGACCACGCCGAGCAGGTACCAGGAGGCGGGGTCGCGTGTCCGGAGAATTTTCAGGATGGCCAGGAATGCCGTCGCCCACAGGAGCAGGTCGAGCGCATTCATGCTGAACACGCTGAAAAAAGCCATGTATATGGGAGCAAGGATCACCGATACGCAGGTCAGGATCAGCGCGTACCGGCCGCCGCCAAGTTCAGCGGCAAACCTGCCGGCGACAAAGGTCGTGGCACCGCTCAGGAGCGCCGGAAGGATCCGGATCGAGAAAAGCGAGTCGCCGAACAGGGATGTCCAGGCGGAGAGCAGCCAGATGGAGAGGGGCGGGTGGTCGACGTACCCGATATCGGGGTGGTTGGCGCAGGCGATATAGTACAGCTCGTCGCGGAAAATGCCGAACTGCGCCATGGCCGCAAAGCTGATGTGGATGACGGCGGTGAGCACCGAGAGGACGACCAGTATCCCGAAGCCGTCGGGGGTGTTGATCGATTCAGCCCGGATTCCGGTCGGTCGGGTATTCACAGGTATCGCAACCATCGGTCATTCCTCCGGGCCTTGATTTCCGCGTACCACCCGCATGCATAATAGAGCAGCGTAATCACCACCGCCCACACCAGGTAGAGCGTCCCCAGTCCCCAGGTATAGCCGTCCGGCGGAGGGGGGCTGTCCATCGGATGGTTCGTGAACAACCACCAGCTGACCTCCCCCAGGCGGATCTCCGAGACCACGAGCGCGAGCCCGTGGATGAGGGGGATGTGCAGAACGTAAAAGAAAAACGGGACTCTCCCGAAGAGGGAAAGCCGTCTGGCAACAGCGGGGCGGGACCGTTCCGCGAGGGGGACGATGGCGATGACCGGACCGAGTGTCATGAGAAGGAAGTTGAGTGACGCGGGATACTTCGTGGTGTTCAGGAAAGAGAGCAGCCCCGGGAGCGACCCCGTCCCCCCGGGGGTGCCCGCGGGGGGAGACCACGGCCGGGGATCGCCGTAGATGTTGAACCCCCTCAGGATAAGGAACAACGCCACCGCGCCGAGGCCGACCATCAGGCAATACCGGTCCCGGCGGCCCGGATCGCCCGCGATGAGCATGCCGAAGGCGTAGCCGGCGGCCATCACGCCGATCCACGGGACGACGGAGTAGAGCACGATGAGGTTGGGTCCCTCCGCCCCGAACGAAACCGGTCCTGCAAAAAATCCGACGTACATGATCTTCCAGAGGGTGCCCACCGCGTCGTTTCCCAGCGTCGGTATGAGGTCCCAGGAGTACCCGTCGAGCAGGTTATGGCCGAACACGATCGCCAGGCCGATGATTCCCACAACGCGGGGGGGGAGTTTCACCAACACCGCCATGAGAATCATGCAAAGCCCGATCACCCAGATCACGCCCGCCATCTCGTAGCCGGCGAAATCGAAGTTGAACGTCCAGGCGACGCGCAGGAAAGTGAGTTCAAGAAAAACGAGCCAGATTCCCCTCGTGAGGAGGAATTTCGGCAGGCCGTCGTGCCTGCGCCCGTAGAGGAAGGCGCTGGTGCCGGCCAGGAAGATGAACGCCGGGGCGCAAAAATGCGTGATCCATCGGGTGAAAAAGATCGCGGGATCGGGACCTCCCGCAGGTACACCGGCGAAGACCCTGACATGGTCGATGGCCATCAGGACCATGACCGCGCCGCGGATCAGATCGATGGAAGAAACGCGTGGTTTTCCGGTGTCGGCGGTCATGGCCCGTCCGTTCCACGCTGATCCGACCACAGTTTCACAGCCTGCCGGAAGCCCTCCCGGTAGGTAGGATAGTCCGGTTTCCACCCGAGTTCCCCCTTTGCCTTCGCGTTTTTGACGCGCACGGAGGAGAGGAGAACGGTCACCAGGTCGGCACCGACCGCCAGCCTCGCGAGAAAAGGCGGCATGTTTCCCGGTTTTTTCACGTCGAGCGTCCCCGCGATGAAATCGAGGAGGTCGCGTACCGCCACCGGTTCGTCGTCGCAGACGTTCAGGATCGTTCCTCCCCGGGGCGCCGCGAGAGAGACGGTTCTGACGATGGCGGCGGCTGCGTCGTCGACGTGGACCATGTTCCAGATTGCGCGTCCGTCCCCGATGACGGGGAACCGTCCCTTCCGGATGCCGGCGAACATGGACGACGTCTGGACCGAATCGTGCGAGTAAAAGGAGCCGAATCTCAGTATGACCGCCGGCAGGCCGTCGCGGGAAACGTGCCCGAGAACGATCTTCTCCATTTCCGATGCGGACCGGAGAATGCCGGGGAGGCGTTCCGCGACGGGATCGGACTCGTCCACCCAGGATCCGTCGCGGTCTCCGTACAGGAGAGCCACGCTCTGCTGCAGGTACAGACGGCAGTTGTTCCGGAGCGCCGCCGAGACGAGTGCGGTCGTCCCTTCGATGCGGATCCGGTCGTTCCCGGTCCAGTGTTTCCTCGTGGGCCGCGGCACTTTCGGGATGGACGTCGCCAGGTGAAGGATCGCGTCGCAGTCGGCCGAGAGTTTCTTCACACCCTCTCCGTCGAACAGGTCGCCGACCCTGGCCTCCGCGCCCAGGCGTTCGAGTGTGTCCTGATTGTCGGGAGACCGGCAGAGCCCGACCACATGATGACCGTCGCCGATCAGCCCCGGGACGACGCGCCTCCCCAGTACACCGGTCGCGCCTGCGACGAAGACGTTCACCGCGCTACCGATAGACCGGGAAGAGATCCTGCCGGCTGCGTACCCGTCATTCGAACGGTTCAACCGGGTAGAGGACGTACCCCTGGTACTGGTAGTTCGAGAGGACCGTCTGCGCGGTCAGGGTTATCCTGACTTCCGGAAGGAGGTCTTGCTTCTCGGTGCCGAAAAAGGCCATTGCCTGGCCGCAGACGATGAATTTCGCCCCTATTTTTTCCATCTCGCGGACGAGTCCGATGTTGGGATTGTCCATGGAATGTCTGCGCCGGTAGGCCTCGTTGTTCCAGACAGCTTCGAGGCCCGGGCCGTGGATGACCACTACCGGGACGATCTTCTCCACCGGGATGCCGGAGGCGACGTGGAGGTTGATGATCCTCGCGACCTCGTCGAGACTGTAATTGATCTTGTCTGAGAGGGAGTCCTTGTTCTTCTTGATGACCTCGAAGAGCAATTTGTATTCGTGCGTATTGTCCGGGACCTCCGTGGGGTTCTCGACCGGAATGACGCCGCTCCATTTTCCCCCCTTCAGGAGAGGGTAGGTGATGCGTGCCATGAGTTTTTCCATCTGTAGGGAGTCCTCGACCATCTTGACGTGTTTGAGGCTGTCCTGCGTCGCCCGGCCGATGCTGTCGGCGGCGGCGGACTGCGCCAGGCAATACTGCCCGGCCGTGCAGGCGAGGGCAAGAAGAAAAGTGATGAGTTTCATAGTGCTGTCCGATTGATGTGATTGGGAAATAGATGCTGAATTTTAACCGTCCGGTGCGGCCCGTCTCCACCCGCCTTCACAGGAGGAATCCCACGATGCTGTACGCGAGGACGTTCGCCAGTGCATGGGCTATCCAGCCGGGGATGATACTCCCGCCGGCGACCTCCTCATTGATGTACGCCGAAAAATACGCCCCGAGCGCCGGAACAAAAAAAATGACAAGGAGAAAAACGACATTTGTCGTGATAAAGGCAAAGAGGAGCGTGTGGACCAG
>QJVY01000157.1 GCA_003235555.1 Ignavibacteria bacterium
TCGCCCACGTTGAATACCAGACCGAAAGCAGGCATTACGCCCACGTTGACTGTCCCGGCCACGCCGATTACATCAAGAACATGATCACCGGTGCGGCGCAGATGGACGGCGCGATCCTCGTGGTTGCGGCCAACGACGGCCCCATGCCCCAGACCCGCGAGCACATCCTCCTCGCCAGGCAGGTCGGAGTTCCGCGGATCGTCGTGTTCATGAACAAGGTGGACCTTGTCGACGACCCGGAGCTGATCGAACTCGTCGAGATGGAAATGAGGGACCTCCTGAAGAAATACGAGTTCCCGGGGGACGAAATCCCCATCGTGCGGGGAAGCGCTCTCAAGGCACTCGAGCAGGCGACCGCCGCCGATTCGAAACCCGAAGACCCGGCCTTCAAGCCGATCTACGATCTGATGGATGCGGTCGACAGTTACATTCCGCTGCCGAAACGCGACGTCGACAAACCCTTCCTGATGCCCATCGAGGACGTCTTCTCCATCACCGGCCGCGGAACCGTCGGTACGGGCAGGGTGGAGCGGGGCAAGGCGAAAGTCGGCGACGAAGTCGAACTGATCGGTCTCGGCGCGCACAAGAAGACCGTCATCACCGGCGCCGAAATGTTCCGGAAGGAACTCGACGAGGTCCAGGCGGGCGACAACGCGGGGCTCCTGCTTCGCGGAGTCGACAAGGCGGAACTCGAGAGGGGAATGGTGGTCGCGAAACCCGGATCCATCACGCCCCACAAGAAATTCACCTGTCAGGTGTACGTTCTCAAGAAGGAAGAGGGGGGTCGTCACACGCCCTTCTTCAACGGATACCGGCCGCAGTTCTATTTCAGGACAACCGACGTGACCGGAGTGGCGACACTCCCCGGGGGTACCGAGATGGTGATGCCCGGCGACAACGTCGACAACCTGAGCGTCGAACTGATCGGCGAGATCGCCATGGAGGACGGACTCCGGTTCGCCATCCGTGAGGGCGGTCGTACCGTGGGCGCCGGCGTCGTAACGAAAATCATCGAATAACACATTCCATACGGGGACGTCAGCAGTGGCCACGCAGAAGATCCGGATCAAACTGAAATCATACGATCACACGCTGATCGATAAATCGGCGGAGAAGATTATCAAGACCGTCAAATCGACCGGCGCCGTGGTTTCAGGGCCGATTCCGCTGCCGACCAAGCGCACACTCTACACCGTGTTGCGGTCACCCAACGTGGACAAAAAGTCGCGAGAGCAATTTGAAATGCGATCCCACAAGCGCCTCATCGACATCCTCAACTCGTCCAACCGGACGGTTGATTCGTTGATGAAACTCGAGCTCCCCGCCGGCGTCGATGTGGAGATTAAAGTCTAATACTCTTTAAGCGAAGCTGTTCTTCACTCATCCCGCGTCCGGGGTCTGTCGACCCCGGGCGGTGTGGATTTTTATTCAAAGAAAGACCATGACCGGTATTCTCGGAAAAAAAATTGGAATGACCAGCGTCTTCGATGAACGGGGGCAATCCGTCCCCTGTACGGTCATCGAGGCGGGTCCGTGCACGATCACCCAGATCAAAACCGTTGAGAAGGACGGGTACACCGCTCTCCAGATGGGTTTTGACGACAAACCCGCCCGTGCGGTGAGCAAACCGGAGGCGGGGCACCTCAAAAAAGCGGGCGCCTCCCCCAAGAGGCTGACCCGGGAATTCAGGGGCTTCGATGTGACGAAGTTCCAGCTCGGCGCGGAGGTGAGGGTGGATTCCCTCTTCGCGGTCGGCGACCGTGTCGCAGTGGCCGCAAGGTCCAAGGGGAAGGGTTTCCAGGGCGTCGTGAAGCGCCACCATTTCGGCGGCGGTTTCAGGACCCACGGTCAGAGTGACCGTGAACGAGCCCCCGGGTCCATCGGCGGCAGCTCCTACCCCTCGAGGGTGTTCAGGGGCATGCGCATGGCCGGCAGGATGGGGGGGGACCGCGTGACGGTGAAAAACCTCCGGGTGGTGAACATCATCCCCGAATCGAACATCATTCTCATCAGGGGTTCGGTGCCGGGCCACAACAACACCTACGTGGAAATACTTAAGAATACGAGATAGGGATCGGGCGACCATGGAACTCGACATCTATAATAAAGAGGGAAAGCCGAGCGGGAAGAAAGCGACGCTCTCCGAAGGCGTGTTCGGCATCGAACCGAACCAGCACGCCATGTACGAGGCCGTCACGACCTACCTCGCGAACCAGCGCCAGGGAACGCACAAAACGAAGACCTACGGCGAGGTGTCCGGGAGCGGCAAAAAACTCTGGAAGCAGAAACACACCGGAAGGGCGCGTATCGGGGCGATCCGCTCCCCGCTCTGGAAGGGTGGAGGCACAATTTTCGGCCCCGTGCCGCGGGATTATTCCAGGAAACTCCCGAAACAGACCGCCAGGCTGGCAAGGCGCTCCGCGCTCAGCCACAAACTCCGCGAGGAGGGTATCCGGGTGGTCGAGGATTTCACACTGGACGTCCCCCGGACAAAGGAGATGGTGGCGATGCTTGAGGCCCTCCAGCTCAGGGACAAAAAGACGCTTCTGCTGACTTCGAAAAACGATCCGGTGCTCTGGAAGGCCGGGAGGAACATCCCGAACCTCGCCGTCATCGAGGCGTCGAAAGCGAGCACGTACGACATTCTCAACAACCAGGTGCTCCTCGTCCAGCAGAGCGCGGTCGCCGAGATCGAAAAA
>QJVY01000118.1 GCA_003235555.1 Ignavibacteria bacterium
GAGAAGGACTTCGTCAAGTTCTACGAGAAAGGCAACAAGTCCGCCGGCACGCGCGTGCGCAAGGACATGAACGAACTGAAGCGCAAAGCCCAGGAAATCCGCAAGGAAGTCCAGGAGATGAAATCGGCGATGAAAGAGGGCGGCGGCGCCGGCGGCGACATGAACGCGTAATTTTCAGTCACCGGTACGGGCAGAGGAGGGGACGGTTCGCCGTCCCTGCTTCTGCCTTTTTTTTATCATTTTCCACAACCGCCGCCGAGCCATGAAACTCTCCACGACAGCCCTCTCCCTCCTTCTGCCGGGCCTGCTCTGCTGCATGGGCGGGGACAAACCGGACTACCGGAAGGTGCACTTCGACGCCCTCTTCGTCGACACGCACAACGACGTCGTCCAGCGGGTGCTCGCCGGCGAGGACCTCTCCCATCGGACGGCGCACGGCCATTCCGACCTTCCCCGGTTCATCGAGGGGGGCGTGGACGTCGAGTTGTTTTCGATCTGGGTGCCCCCGGGAAAAACGGCGAGGGGGTATTACGAGCAGGCGGTCGAACAGATGGACTCGATCGACGCGCTCGCCCGCCGCAACCCCGGGCGGATGGCCATGGGGCGGACGGCTGACAGCATCGATTCGCTCGTGGCGGCGGGGAAATTCGTGGGGCTGTTCGGGGTGGAGGGGGGGCACGTCATCGAGGACGACCTGACGAAACTGGAGTATTTCTCTTCACGGGGCGCCCGCTACATGACGCTCACCTGGAACAACAGCACGGACTGGGCGACCTCGGCATCAGACGAAACGGACGCGTCGTCCCCCCCCGAACATCCCGGACTCACGGACTTCGGCAGGCAGGTCGTACGGAGGATGAACGACCTCGGGATGCTCGTCGACGTCTCGCACGTGGGGGAACAGACGTTCCGGGACGTGATGGCCGTGACCCGCAAACCGGTCATCGCTTCGCACTCGTCGGTGTGGAACATCTCCAGGCACCGGAGGAACCTGAAGGACTACCAGCTCGACGCCATACGGGACAACGGGGGGGTGGTGTTCATCAATTTTGCGCCCTGGTTCATCGACAGCACGTTCGGCCGGAAGGAGGCGGAGATGCGCAGGAAGGAAGCCCGCCGGATCGACTCCATCCAGGCGGGGATCCCGGGGGACGGGTTCATGAAGGATCTCTATTCCGCCGAACAGCTCGCTGCCGATTACGACCCGATCCGCCCAACGATCGACCAGGTTCTGGACCATTTCGACTACGTCGCCCGCCGGATAGGCGTCGACCACGTGGGGGTGGGTTCTGATTTCGACGGTATTACCGTCGCACCCGCGGGCCTCCGGGACGTCACGCAGTTCCCCGAACTCACCAGGGGGCTGCTCGAGCGGGGGTATTCCGTGGAGGACGTGGAGAAAATCCTGGGGGGGAATTTCATGCGGGTCCTCAGGGCAGCCGAATCCCGGTGAGGAACTCCCGTACCTGAAGACCACCGGTACCCGGGCGGACCTCTACCCGGGGCAGCACCCCTTCCCGGGGAACGCTCTTACCTGAGGAGCATCATCTTCCTGGTCATGCCGAACGTTCCGGCGCGCATCGTGTAGATGTACACACCGCTGGCGAGCTCACCGGCGTCAAACTCCACCGAATGTTTTCCCGCCCCGTAGCGTTTTTCCACCAGTGTGGCGACCTCGTTTCCCAGAATATTAAACAGCCGAATCGACACCATCGCCTCCTCCGGGAGGGCGAACTCGATCGTCGTGAGGGGGTTGAACGGGTTCGGGAAATTCTGGTCGAGCTCGTACTCCGAAGGGACGCCCGCGTCCCCCGGGACCAGCAGCAGCACGGTCGCGGCGGCTTTCCCGTCCAACGGGACCTTCACCGGTGAACCGTCCGCAATCTCGTAGCGCGTGCCGTCACCTGCCACGAGGGCGTACTTTTCCCCGTCACCGGTATTCAGGACCGGCGTCACCGTCACGTACCGCTCGGGGGATGACAGCAACAACCTCACGTCCGTTGTCCGGCGTCCGGGGGCGGAAATGGCCGCGTAGGAACGGTCGTCGGAGAACCTGGCATCGAACCCACCCCTCGGTGGCCGAGGCGGGAGGTTTGTGAGCGCCGGACCATCAGCGTCGAACCCGAAGGTCAATGACTGTGATCCTCCTGAGGCGTCCGTCACCAGGAGTCTGTTCAGGTCGATGGTTCGCGGCACCGCGGGAAGCGCTTTCGGGGCTGCCGCCGGGGCGACGTTGAGGTAGATGTCACCGTCCTGATCAGTCTGGACCCAATAAGCCCTGCCGGGGATGAGAGAATCCGCCTTGGTGTATCCGGAGCCATACCCGTAAAAGAGCGACGAGATGATCCCTCCCGGGGAGGTGGTTACCGCCGAGACGGGAACGGTCTCGGAGAGGGCCCCCACCATGTTCCATCCCGTGAACACGGGAATGGTATCCGATGTAAACATGTAGCCGTCGACGATCATCGTGGAGGATGAGTTGAATTTCATCCAGTAGCCGGGTCCCGTCTCCAGCGTCTCGGCCTGGAAATACGCACCATTGAAACCGAACGCGTCGGTAGTTGCCGTTGGAAAGAGCGTGGTTTTCAGGACGGTGAGCGGTTCCACGGGGAGCGACACCATGTTCCAGAGACTGTTCAGATGGAGCTGGAAGAGGGTGCGGTCTCCGACGTTCATGTAGACGGGCACGTAGAC
>QJVY01000226.1 GCA_003235555.1 Ignavibacteria bacterium
CGTTGGTGTTTCTCCGCGACCTCCTTGTCCTTCTTGAAATGGGACAGGATGTCCTGCATCATTTCGTCGGTGACGACCGACATATGGCTCTTCACCGAATGCCCGCGTTTTCCGAGGTATTCGATCAGTGTCCCGTGGGAGATGTTGATCTCCTTCGCGACCTGGTAGATCTTCTTATTTGCAGTTTTCGCGGTCATCAGGTGTTCAGTGGGCGGTCATCTGTCGGTTACGCGCTCTTCGGACTTTTCTCTTCTTCGGCGGATTCATTCCCCGGGGTCTCACCGTCGGCCGCCGCCGTCTTGCTCCCTGACGGAGCGTCCACGTCAGGTTCGGAATCGGTGCCGGATCCGGATTCGGGTCCCGGCGCTGCCGCGGATTCGGAGGCCTCCGCGGCTCCGGGGGCAGCCGCCGATTCCTCCTCCGGGGCCGTCCCTGCGGACCCTCCTGCGGGCCTCTGGACCATCGCCGGCTCACCGGTCAGGAGTGCATCCGGCGCGTCCGTCGGTGTGACAATGAGACTCCCCTGGAGTTCGTCATCATCGATGTCCGCCTCTTCGAGTTCCTTCTCCATCATGGCCTTCATCTCACCGATCTTGTCCACGTTGAGGCCCTCGATCTCCAGGAGGCTGTCCATGGGGGCCTCGATGACGTTCCGTGCCGTCGTGTAACCCTCTTCGATGAGGCGTTCGAGCAGCGGCTCACCCAGTTCCTCCCGGAACTCGGAGAGATCCATGTCATATTCTTCCTCGACGCCTTCCTTGATGAGGTTGATCTCGAAACCGGTCAGCCTGGACGCGAGCCTGATGTTCAGCCCGTTCCTCCCGATGACCAGGGAAACCTGGTCTTTTTCCACCACGATGGTTGCCCGTTTCGTCTCCGGGTCGAGTTCCGTGCTCTTCAGTTTGGCCGGCGCGAGCGCGCGCTGCAGGTAGATCGTCGGATTGTCGGAGTAGTTGACGACGTCGATGTTCTCGTTGTTCATCTCCCGGACGATCGCGTGTATCCGGACGCCCTTCATTCCGACGCAGGCACCCACGGCGTCGATCCTGTCGTCGTGGGAGATCACGGCGACCTTCGACCTCTCCCCCGCCTCCCGGGCCACGCCCTTGATCTCGATGATGCCGTCGTAAATCTCGGGGATTTCGATTTCGAACAATTTTGTCAAAAACTGCGGATCGGCCCTGGAGACGACCACCACGGGGCTCGCCGCGCCCTTGCGGACCTCCTTGACGATGGCCCGGATGGTTTCACCCTTGCGGTACCGCTCCCGCGCGATCTGCTCTGACTTGGGAAGGACGAGTTCGTTGCGGTTATGGTTGATGAGAATCTCGTTTTTGCGGATCTGGTAGATTTCCCCGACGATGATCTCGCCGATGGTGTTGCTGTACTCGTTGAAGATGATCTCTTTTTCGACTTCCTTGATCCTCTGATTCAGGTTCTGTTTGGCGCTGATGATCAGGCGCCTGCCGAAGCTCTGCAGGTCGATGACCTCCACGTAATCGTCCCCCACGTCGAGGGGTTCGTCGGTCTTTTTCCTGACGGAGGCCAGGTCGATCTGGAGGTTCGGATCTTCGACCTCCTTGACGATTTCCTTTTCCAGGTAGATCTCGATTTCGCCCTTGTCCATGTTGACGATGACGTCGAACCGGGCCTCCAGCCCGTACTTCTTGCGGACCATCATGGAAAAAACGTCCTCGATGATGCCGACAAGCATATCCTTGTCGAGACGCTTTTCCCTGACCATCTGGGAGAAAGATTCTACAATGTCGAAATTCATATAAATCCTGCCTTCTCTAAAACGAAATACTGTTAGCCATGCGCCGCGATTCACCAGCGCGGCTTGATTCTGGCCTCGATGATGGCCCCGAACGGTATCTCCCGCCGGGCCTCCGTCCCCTTCGGCTTCACGCCGATCCCGTCTCTGCCGGCGCCGACGAGGGTCCCTTCAACACGCGTGTTCCCGTCATCCGACCGCACCCGCAGGAGGATCTCCCTCCCGACGTGCTTCGGGTATTGCCTCGGAAATTTCAGCGGACGGTCGAGTCCCGGGGAGGAGACGGTGAGAGTGTAGCCCTCACCCCGAAGCACGCTTTCGTCGAGCTCTTTGGAGAGGGCCCGGCTGACCTCGGCACACGCGCCGGTGGTCACTCCCTGGTCTCCGTCGACGAAGATCTCGAGGGCCCGCCCGCCCTGGTGGCCCCGAATGCTGATCTCCACCACGAATAATCCCATCGGCGCAAGGAGCGTTTCGAGGAAAGGCTCGATCCGGTTCACGATCCGATCGACGGATACTTTTTCCACCACTGCCACGTCGGCTGGAATTCTCTTTCGGGCGACCCGTAAAAAAAAAGTCCCAGGTGTTTGGGACTCTTGTAACTAGGCTCTGAATATAAGTAACTCCGGAGTGAATAGCAAATCAGCGGGGTGAGGAAAAAACGCCTATCCGGGTCGGATTATCCCATTTTCCGGGTGATCGATCCCCCTTCGTAACGTTGAATCCTCCTGATGAATGCCACCGGCACTTTCCGCGGACGTCCCCTCGCCGGTGTGATCCAGACGTGAACCGCCCTGTTTTTCGCGATGTAGATTTTGGTTTTCGCGTTCCTGATAACCCCTTCAAAAATAAAGCTTGTAACCCCGATCTTTGAAATTTTTGTATAAATTTCCAATTCATCGTCAAATTTTG
>QJVY01000077.1 GCA_003235555.1 Ignavibacteria bacterium
ACCTTCGTCATTTGTCTGTCGAAATTGATCGGATTGCTGCAACAGGGACAACTCGTAATGACAATTCCAATTACCTTCGCCTTTTGCTTCACTTGTGGTTGCCTTTCAGAACACTCTAAATTTTTGAAGAATAACCTGAATTAGGAGGGGTAACCAGTAGGGTAATATAACGATTTTATGTTAAAAATCAACCCTTTAGAGTATTTTTCCTCAACTTTTTTATCCCTTTATATTAAAACTCCCATTTTTTTATGGTGGTTCCGCAAATTTCGAATATTTTTCGCGGGAGATATTCTTCCCGTTTTTTAGCCAAATCGGGGGATACCTGGAAAGGAAAAAAAATTGTTTGTGGATGAAAAACTGCGTAATTTTAGCTCATGAATATCGGTATTTCCTGCTATCCCACATATGGGGGCTCGGGGGTGGTCGCCTCCGAGCTCGGAAAGGCCCTCGCCGAAAAGGGACACCGAATACATTTTATCAGTTACGCGATGCCAATACGGCTCGACGGTTACAGCGAAAATATCTTCTACCATGAGGTGGAGATAGCCAGCTATCCCCTTTTCGACTTTCCCCTCTACACGCCGGCGCTGGCCAGCAAGATCGTCGAGGTGACGAAGTTTGAGAAGCTCGACCTCATCCACGCCCACTACGCCATTCCGCACGCGACGAGCGCTTTTCTCGCCCGGGAGATCCTGGGAACGAAGGACCTGAAAATCGTCACCACGCTCCACGGGACGGATATCACCCTCGTGGGACTCGAACCCAGTTTTCTCCCCGTGATGAAATTCAGCATCGAACAAAGCGACGGGGTCACCGCGGTATCGGCGTTCCTCCGGGAAAAAACGAAGACCAACTATTCCATCAACAAGGACATCCGCGTCATCCCCAACTTCATCGACACGGAGAAATACATCCGTACCCGGAAACCCGAGATCAGGAGAAGCCTCGCCGCGGACGACGAGAAAATCCTCATCCATGTCTCGAATTTCAGGCCGGTGAAACGCGTCCCGGACGTCGTGCGGATTTTCGCGGAGGTGAGGAAGAAAATGCGCGCCAAACTGGTGCTCGTCGGGGACGGCCCGGACCGTTCCAGCTGCGAACAGATCGCCAGGGACCTCGGCGTGTGGGACGATGTTAGGTTCCTGGGAAAACAACTCGAACTGGTCTGTCTCCTCTCGTGCGCCGACCTCTTCCTGATACCAAGCCAGTCGGAAAGTTTCGGACTCTCCGCCCTTGAGGCGATGGCATGCAACGTCCCGGTCATCTCCTCGAGCGTTGGCGGTCTTCCGGAGCTGGTTTCGCACGGCGAAACAGGGTATATCGCCGAGATCGGGGATATCGACCGGATGGCAAAATACGCGGTGGAGTTGTTGAACAACCGGCAGCGCTACGCCCTCTTCGCCGCGGCCAGCCGCGCGCGCGCCGTCGAGATCTTCGATGCCAGAAAAATCGTCGGGGATTATATTCGGTATTACGAGGAAGTCCTCGGCTGAGCACCCTCCCCCCTCCGAAAAACACCCAAAAATCAGTTATTGAGCGGTTTTCCTGACGGATTGAAATATCACCCGAATTTTCTTATTATGGGCGGGTCATAAAAACGGTCGTCACCACTCGGAGATCATTCGATGTCAGCCAATAAAGAACAATGGGGTAGCCGTGTAGGCCTCGTCCTGGCCATGGCCGGAAACGCGGTCGGGCTCGGGAACATCCTGCGATTCCCCGTCCAGGCGATCAACAACGGGGGCGGGGCGTTCATCATTCCCTACCTCGTCAGTTTCCTGGTGATGGGCATTCCCCTCCTCTGGATCGAATGGTCGATGGGACGCTTCGGCGGGAAACACGGCAACCATTCAACCCCTTACATCTTCGACTCCATGGCGAAGAAGAGGTGGTGGAAATATTTCGGCGTTTTCGGCATCTGGACGAACATCGCGGTCGCCGCCTATTACTGCTACATCGAATCGTGGACCATGTCGTACGTGTATCACTCCCTCATCCGGACATTCGACGGGATGAGCCAGTCGGGGGTGGCCGAGTTTTTCAACCACTACCTGGAGATCGGCGTTTCGACGACCGGGATACCCTACGAAGCCGTGGTGTTCTACCTCATCTGCCTCGGGCTTAATTCGTGGATCCTCTCCCGCGGCCTGGCCGGGGGCGTCGAAAAGGCGGCAAAGATCGGAATGCCGCTGCTGATCATGTTCGGTCTGTTCCTGGCGATCCGCGGTTTGACACTCGGCACGTCGGGGGCGTCGCCGGAATACCCCCACGCGGATGCCTGGGCGGGTCTGAACTTCCTCTGGAACCCGCAGTTTGATTCGCTGGCAAACCCGAGCGTCTGGCTCGCGGCGGCGGGCCAGATCTTTTTCACCCTCTCCGTCGGCATGGGGACGATCCACTGTTACGCGTCCTATGTGAGGGCGAAGGACGACATCGCCCTCAATGCGATGTCCGCCGGGTGGATGAATGAATTCGTCGAGGTCGTCATCGGCAGCCTCATCGTCATCCCCATCGCCGCGGGCTATCTCGGGCTGGACTGGGTGATTGAAAACGCGGGCTTCGGGATGGCCTTCCAGACCATGCCCTTCCTCTTCGAAAACTGGGGCCCCCTCGGGGGTGTTCTGGTTCGGGCTCCTCTTCTTCGCCGGGATCACCTCGTCTCTCGCGATGGGTACCCCGTGGATGGGTTTCATGCAGGACGAGTACGGGATGAAAAGAGAACGGGCCGCGTGGTCCTTCGGGGCGCTCGTCCTCCTCCTCGGACTGCCGACGGTTTTCTTCTACAACCAGGGGGTGTTCGGGGAATACGACTACTGGGCGGGAACGGTTTCCCTCGTCATCTTCGCCCTAGCGGAGTCCATCCTCTTCTCCTGGATTTTCGGCATCGACCGGGGCTGGCACGAAATCACCAGCGGGGCGGAAATGAAGGTGCCGCGGATTTACCGGTATATCATCAAGTACGTCACGCCGGCATTCCTGTTCGTCGTCTTCATCGGCTCGGTGTTTTCACCGCTGGGCGGAGACTGGGGGGCGGCCCTATCGAGCCTGTTCAGCGGATCCGGATGGCCGCTCGATAACGGGTCCCTCATCAGCCAGCTCATGAACACCGGGCTCCGGGAGCAGATCGCCGCCGCGACCGACGTGGTCCAGAAGACGGAACTGGAAGACCGCTTCTTCTTCATCAGCGCGTCAAGGGCCCTTCTCGGGGCGGTATTCCTGAGCCTGGGGATCCTGGTCTACAAGGCCAGGTCGAACATGAAAAAAGAAGAAAACGGAGGGTTGAGGCCATGACATTCGGAGCCGTGCTGATGATGGTCGTGACAATGGGGATCGTGACGTTCATGGTCACCTACTTTTTCATCAAAGTCCTGCGGTCCCCGGGTCCGAAAGAGGCAGATTCGGAGGACAACCGGGAGACGTGATCCGGAGCTGACGGGGTGGGCTGAACCGCGGGACCGCGACCGGCAGCAGACGAAAGCGCCGACCGGCTGAGACCGGGACCGCCGGCGCGTCGCCCGGGGAGGCAACGCCCGACACCAGGAGTGGAACGCTGCCGCACCTCCCCGCGTGTTCCCACCAGGACGAACCGGGACCCCGGAGTCCGCCCCCCCGCGTCGACGCGCGCCCGGGGCACCGGGAACAAAACTTTCTTAACACTCACTGTCAACATCAATCAAAAACGGAGTATCACCAAGATGGATTTTCTGACACAAAGCGCGCCGTACATGGGCATCTTTGGCCTGCTCGTGGCCTACGGCATTTACGCCTCCCTGAACCGCCAGTCGGCCGGTTCAGATACCATGCGCGACATCGCGGATCAGATCCGGGTCGGCGCGATGGCATTTCTCAAACGGGAATACTCCGTCCTCGTGTTCTTCATCGCCGTCGTGGCGGTGCTGCTCGGGGTCTTCCTCAGGCCGGAAATCGCCTTCGCCTTCGTCGGGGGCGCCGCCTGCTCCGTGGCGGCCGGATTTTTCGGCATGAGGGCCGCCACGAGCGCGAACGTACGGACCGCCCAGGCCGCGAAGGAATCCGGCCAGGGGAAGGCGCTTCTCACCGCCTTCAACGGGGGTGCGGTGATGGGCGTCAGCGTGGCGAGCCTGGGACTGATCGGGATCGGAGTGACCTTCCATTTTTTCGGGAGCCCGGAAACTGCGAGCATCATCAACGGTTTTGCCATGGGGGCCAGCTCGATCGCCCTCTTCGCGCGGGTGGGCGGGGGAATCTACACGAAGGCCGCCGACGTGGGGGCGGACCTGGTCGGAAAAGTGGAGGCGGGAATCCCGGAGGACGACCCCCGGAACCCGGGGGTGATCGCCGACAACGTCGGCGACAACGTCGGCGACGTCGCCGGGATGGGCGCGGACATCTTCGAATCGTACGTGGGAGCCATGGTCGCGACGATCGCCATCGGGGCCACGCTCCTCCCCTCCGGCCTCGAGATCCTTAAGGCCTCCTCCGCGGTCAGCAACGAGGCGATACGGTCCATCCTGATGGCGCTCCCCATCGTCCTCTCGGTGCTCGGGCTGGCGGCATCGTTCATCGGAATCGGTTCGATGAGGGTGCTGAAACAGTTTTCCCCCGCGGCGGCGCTGCGGTATTCCACGTTCATCGCCGCGGCCATTTTCCTCGCCGGCGTCTACTGGCTCATCTCCGCCTACGACATCAACAACAGCGTGTTCTGGGCGGCCTTCTTCGGGACGCTCGGCGGCATCCTCATCGGCCTGATCACCGAGTACTACACCGCGGCGGGCCCCGTACGGAAAATCTGTGCGGCGAGCAAAACCGGATCCGCCACGAACATCATCAGCGGGCTTGCGGTCGGTTTCGAATCGACGGCCCTTCCCGTCCTGGCGATCTGCGTTGCGATCTTCATCGCCAACGAAGTGGCGGGACTCTACGGAATCGGCATCGCGGCGGTCGGCATGCTCGCGACGGTCGGGATCACCATGTCCGTCGACGCCTACGGACCGATCGCCGACAACGCGGGCGGAATCTCCGAAATGTCCGGGCTGGGACCCGACGTCAGGAAGATCACCGACAGCCTCGACGCGCTCGGCAATACCACCGCCGCCATCGGAAAAGGATTCGCCATCGGATCGGCGGCCCTGACGGCGCTGGCCCTCTTCACCGCATA
>QJVY01000209.1 GCA_003235555.1 Ignavibacteria bacterium
CGAGACGGACCCGTCCGGCAGGACCGTGAACTGGAGCAGCACGGGCAATTCCTTGTTGGTCCCGGAGGGATACTGCGGGAGGCGGCCGCTGAGGAGCCTGCGGGTGCCCGATCCGGCCCAGTCGATCGAATACCCGGTCGATTTTCCCGAACCACCCGCCGGCCCCGCGGTGGACCTTCGCCTTCGCGGCGTGGTCTTTGCCGCGGTCGCGCCCTCCGTTTTCTTCTTGCTGGTGCCCGTCGAGGTGGATTTCGAGATTTTTTTCGGGGCGGGAACGGTCTCCGCCGAGGGGTTTTTCATCCGGGGAAGGTCGAGCTTCGATTCGGTCTTCGCCGCCGCCGCCGGCGCGCTCTCCTGGTGCCGGTTCGGGTCGGTCTCCGTCTGGGTGATGTTCTGGTTGGGCGCCCCGCTGGTGGACCCCCAGTCGAGCTCGATCAGTTCCGGCTGCCTGGGTTTGATGACGAGGAAGAACGAGACGAGGACCATCAGGACCACGTGGATGACGATGCTCGCCGTGAGCGAAACGATCCGGTTCCTCCGGTCCAGTTCAGTGGAGGCATACGGTCCGTTCATCTCTCCTCTTTTTCGGCGTCCGTGGCGATGAAGAGTCTGGTCGCGCCCGCTCCCTTGGCCAGGTCGAGGACCTCTACCACGTCCTGGAGGAGGAGATCCTTGTCGGCCCTGACGACGATCTGCTGATCGGGGTCCGACCCGAGGAGCGCCCTCAGCCTGTCGGTGAGCTGTTCCTTCGGGACCTCGTCGCTGTTGATGTAGATCTTGTGTTCCTTCTGGAGTGTGACCGATATCGTTTTCTGGTTCGGAGGTTGTCCGATGGACGTTTTCGGCAGCGTGACGTTCATCCCGCGGGTGTTCGCGAAGGAGAACGTCAGCAGAAAAAATATCAGCAGCTGCATCACGACGTCCGTAAGCGATGAAAAATTGAACGATTCGAGGTACGTCTGCCGTTTCGAGGACCGGAAATTCACGCCGTCGGCTCCTCCCTGCGGAGCCGCAGCGGCGCCTGTTCGCCGGCCGCTTTCGGCGCGGCGAGGTGGATCGATTCCTCGATGGCGTCAAGGCTGTCCCTCGCGATCCGTTCGAACATCGACGAGATCGAATGGACCTGGTTGACGAGATAGTTGTACGCCGCGGCGGCGGGAATACCGACGACCAGGCCGAAGACCGTGGTGACGAGGGCCTCCCAGATACCGTCCGCGAGATCGACGGGGGACGGCTGCCCGGCGGCCGTCGCCACCGACTGGAAGGCGACGACGAGGCCGGTCACGGTGCCGAGAAATCCCAGCATCGGTGCGATCCCGGCGATCGAGGCGAGGATGCCGAGGTGGCGTTCCATCTGGGTCACTTCCTCCCGGCCCTGGTCCTCCATCGCCTGGCGTACGCGCATCGGGCCGTGGTGGACCTTCTCTAGTCCCGCCCCGACGATCCGTCCGACCGCGGAATTTTCCTGGATGCAGAGTTCCTGCGCGAGGCGAACGTCCCTGCCCTCGAGCACTTTACGGAGTTTAAGCTGGAAGGCGCCGCCCGGGGGTTTGGTGCTCCTGAACGTGAGCATTCTTTCGATGACGATGTAGAGCGCGGCCACGGAGCAGAGGAGGATCGGGTACATGACCAGCCCCCCCCTTCCGAACCAGGTGAATATTTCCATCAGCGGATCCCCTTCCTGAGATTCTTCCTCAAAGTATTTTCTTTCCGAACGCAGATTGCACCAGTTCAACGGCGAATTCCGCCGACTGGTTCCTCACGTCGATGATCGGGTTGACTTCCACGATCTCCATCGAGGTCATCTTCCCCGATTCCGCGATCATCTCCATGAGGAGGTGCGATTCCCGGTAATCGAGGCCGCCCCTGACGGGCGTCCCCACGCCGGGGGCGTATACCGGGTCGACGCTGTCCAGGTCGAAACTCACGTGAAGGTAGTCCACCCTCCGGAGAATGCTGTCCAGCGCCTTCCGCATGACGCGGTGCATGCCATGCCTGTCGATTTCCTCCATGCTGAAGAGATTCACCCCGTATTTGACCAGGTTTTTTCTTTCACCGGAATCGAGGTCCCGGAGTCCGATGATCGCGACGTTTTTCGGATCGACTTTCCTGAACCTGCCCCCGACGTGCTGCAGCTCGTGCGGCCCGAGGCCGGCGCAGACAGCCAGGGGCATGCCGTGGATGTTCCCCGACGGGGAACTCGCCGGCGTGTTGAAATCTCCGTGGGCGTCGATCCAGAGGACCCCCAGCCGTTTCTTTCGTTTCCTGGCGTGTTGGGCGACCCCGCTGACCGTCCCCACCGCGATGGAGTGGTCTCCGCCGAGGACGAGCGGAAACCTGCCGTCGTCCATGCTGGCGCTGACCCTGTGCGCGAGGACGGAAACGGCCCTGGTAATCTCGGGGAGATACTTGAGCCTCGGGTCCTTGATTTTCTGCTCTTCCTGGGTCTTGATCGTAATATCACCGCCGTCGATCACTCCATAACCCAGGTCCCTGAGCCTGTCTCCGATTCCCGCTATCCTCATGGCAGAAGGCCCCATATCGACGCCGCGGCGACCTGCCCCGAGATCCATCGGAACACCAAGTATATGAATTATTTTGGATTTGTTAAAGCTTTTCTTTACCGGCATAAGCCTAAATATAATAAAATACGGGAAATAATCCTCATTTTTTGTG
>QJVY01000021.1 GCA_003235555.1 Ignavibacteria bacterium
GGGTCGACTGCGACAGCGTCGTCATCGGAACACCGATCGACCTGAGGAGGGTGGTGAAGATCAATAAACCCTCCACCCGGGTCCGGTACACCCTCGAGGAAATGACCAGACCGGACCTCGAATCGATTCTCACTCAATTTCTTAAAAATACAGCGAAATAGGTGTAGTTTTGGGGGTATTCCAACCCCTTGCGGGCGGGGTCACCAACGATGAAATCTTCAGGAATTGCGTTCATGGCGGTCCCTGCCCGCAATCCCATCCATCGGGGGTTACCCCGCCGGGACACGGGCCCTCCCGGTCGCGGACACTGTGACGACTGGTCCCGCCGGACCGTTTCGATCAACCTCCCTCCCGGGGCCCCGGTTCGTTGCTTTTGCCCCCCCATTTGGTTATTATATAACCATCTGCATGAGATTCTCCTCGTTGATAATCCCGGCCGTTCCATGAGTCCCCCCCGGATCCATTCCATCCTGTTGGTTTTCACGCTCACAGCACTGATCTCATCGGGGTGCGGTACATTCAGGAACGCGACGGCATATTTCAACACCTACTATAACGCCTCCCACCTCTTCGACCAGGCCGTCGCCGAACTCGAGAAAGCCCCACAGCCGGCCAGGGACAGCAACTACTTCGCCCCGTATAAAACCCCGGCCGGGACGGTGAAAAAATTCGAGAGCGTCATCGAAAAAGGGTCCAAGGTGATCCAGTTCCACGGCGAGAGCGGATACGTCCAGGACGCGATTCTCATGATCGGAAAATCGTATTTGTACCAGAACGAAACGGAATCCGCGGGGCGCAAATTCAAGGAACTGCTCGACAATTTCCAGGGGAGCGACAAGGTCCCCGAGGCACGGCTCTGGTACGCGAAGTCACTCTACATGGGGAAAAACGACGAAGAAGCCCTGATCGCGGTGAAGGAGCTGACCGCGGCGGGACAATCCGAGATCGACGGACTCGAAGTGGACGACGACCTGTTGCTCGAGGGGCTCATGCTCGAGGCGCAGATCTACGCGGACCGGGGGGAAGCCGAAATAGCAGGGAAGACCCTGGCCCGCATCAGGACACTCGACGGTGACGGGAGACTCAAGGCGATCGCGCAATATCAGTTCGGGATGGTTAACGAGATGACCGGTGCCTACACCGACGCCGCCGCGGCGTACGACGCCGTGTCGGATTTCAGCCCGGATACCGACATGAAGTTCAAGGCGAAACTTCAGAAAGGGGTTATGCTCTCCATGGCCGGTGAACACGAACGGGCCCTGGAGACTTTCGACGAAATCATCGAATGGCCGTTGAAAAAGACCCAGTCCGCGCTCGTGGATTTCGAGATCGCGAACACCTATTGGGCCATGGGGGATTCAGCCGCGGCGTTCACGCTGTACGACATCATCGACTCGAGCTACAAAAAAACCGACGCGGCGGCGCGCGCCTACTTCAAGCGGGGAGATATCCTCCAGCACACCTACCTCCAGCTCGAGGGGGCAAAGGAATTTTATGGAAAGGCCCGGTCGGAGTACCCGGCATCGCCCGTCACCGCCGAGGCACGTGTCCGTTTCACCTCGCTGGACCACTACTTCAAGACCCACGCCTCACTGGCGAAGGACGACAGCCTGTTCTATGCCATGGTTCACACGGATTCAGGCGGTACCGTTGTCCGGCCCGGTTCTCTCACGGAGGACACGGCCGCATCGACGGGGAAGAGCGGGATCACGGAAGCGGGCGCGGCCCCGGACCGGGGCGCGCCGGTGACGGAAGGCGAAACGCAGCAAACGCCCCGGGGACAGCTCCAGGCGATCGGGGGCCTCAGCATGAGGGCTCTCAGGGCGATTCCCCGTCACCTCGTTGCCGATCCGGAAGATGCCGGAGTCCTCACGGGCCTGGCGGAGAACGGCGCCGGAGGCGGGGAGCCCGGGAGCCCGCCGGCGGCGCGGTCGGAAGAGGGTAAACCCTCCCCCGGCGGGAAGGGGAAGACGAAAACACCACCCCCCGCGGCGAAAACCCCGCCAAAGGCCGCGCTGACACCGGAGAAACTTGCGGAAAAGATCGCCGCCGAAAGATATGAACTCGGCGGGGTGCTCCTGCTGGACCTGGGGCTTCCGGATTCCGCCCTGATGTATTATGAACAGATCGTCCGCGATCATCCGACCTCGGTGCTCGTTCCGAAGGCCCTCTATGCGATTTCGGAGGTCCACCGCACGCTTGGAGACAGCGCGATGGTGGATTCGTTGTACGATCTGATCCTCGCAGAACACCCCCGGACCGAGTATGCCGGCCAGGTCCGGAAGACCCGCGGCCTCGACACCGTCGAGGCGGTCGACAGCCCCGCCCTTGCACGGTACCGGGAAGCCGAAGCGAAATTGTTCGGGGACGATCCGGATGGTGCGCTCGCCATGTTCAGGGAGATCTATGAGACCACGACCGATTCGGTGGTAAGGCCGAAAGCATGTTACGCCATCGGATGGGTCTTTGAAAACGTGGTGGTCGAACTCGACAGCGCAGAGTCCTGGTACAAAAGACTTATGAAGTCTTACCCTTCGTCGGAATATGCGGCCAATGCCAAACCACGGGTTCTCGTCAGAGGGGATACGTCCAAACTGAAGGACTTCGTCAAGATCAAGGAAATCAGGGCGATCCCGAAACCGACGAGGAAAGCACTCGGACTGATCCCCACCGGGAAGGTCCCGGTTACGGCGACGCAGAATGTCAAGGACCCCAAAGACCTGACCCTCGACGACGTGGATTATTATGATGAGGAACTGGACGTCGATCCCGACGATGAGGACGAGGGTGACAACGAGGACGATGGGGAACCTGACGATCCGGATGATCCCGGGGGTGCCGGTGGAGCCTCCGGTCCGGACATACTGTACCTCCGCCGATGAGGCAGGGCTTCTACCGTGTTGAATCGGTCCGCGAGATTGCCGGCAATATTCACCTGCTCTCCCTCCACGCGCCCCAGATAGCCTCCGCAGTGCGAGCGGGGCAATTCCTCAACATCAAAACCCGCGACATGTATCTCCCGCTGCTGAGACGGCCCTTCAGTGTGTACAACCGGAATGGTGATTCCCTCGAGATCATTTTCAACGTCGTTGGATTGGGAACGCGTATTCTCGCGTCGGGACCCTCCCGTGAACCCCTCGACGTGATCGGGCCGCTCGGAAACGCCTTTGGAACCGGGGGAGATTTTGAGGAAGCGGTGCTCGTGGCCGGCGGCCTGGGCATTGCGCCGATGCCGATGCTCACCGCCGAGCTGAAACGGGCGGGCAAGAAAATCCACACCTACATCGGGGCCCGCAACGGGTCGCAAATCGTGCGCGAGCACATGGAAAATGTTTCGGTGGCGACGGACGACGGATCGGCGGGTTCCCGCGGGACGGTCGTGGACCTGTTGAGGACACATCTCGGGAACTCCTCCATGACACGGCCCAAGATATTTTCCTGCGGTCCCACGCCGATGCTGCGTGCTCTCGCGGCACTGGCGGACGAGGCCGGGATTCCCTGCGAACTCTCGCTCGAAAGTCCCATGGCCTGCGGGATCGGGATCTGCCAGGGATGCCCTGTGGAAGTGAAGGACGGCCCGAGGAAATACGCACTCGTGTGCAGGGATGGAACGGTGTTCGACGGCAAACGGGTGGTGCTCTGATGGCGAATCTCTCCGTCCGCATCGGATCACTGAAACTCAAAAACCCGGTCCTCGTCGCCTCCGGCACGTTCGGATACGGCGGTGACGTTCCGGACCTCTCCGATGTCAATACCATCGGCGGCATCGTCACCAAGTCCCTCTCGATGAAGCCGCGCGACGGAAACCCTCCGGACCGCATCGTCGAGACCGCCGGCGGGATGCTGAACTCCATCGGCCTCGCCAACATCGGCGTGCACGAGTTCATCAAAAACAAGCTTCCCGGACTCAGGAAATTCGACACGGCCATCATTGCCAACATTGCCGCAAGCTCGGTGGAGGAATATTGCGACGTCCTTACCCTCCTCGAGGCCCAGGAGGGGATCCACGGATACGAGATCAACGTCTCCTGTCCGAACGTGAAGGAGGGGGGACTGAGTTTCGGGACAGACCCTGTGATAACCGCGGAAATCACGCGACGGCTCAGGAAGCTGACCCCAAAATGTCTCCTCATGAAACTCACCCCGAACGTTACCCACGTCTCCGAGTTCGCCCGCGGTGTCGCGGGCGAGGGAGCAGACGGGATCTCGCTGATCAACACGGTCGTGGGCATGGCGATCGACCACCGCCGGAGAACCCCGAAACTCTCCACGGTGACCGGCGGGCTCTCCGGCCCCGCAATCAAACCGATCGCCCTGGCAAAGGTCTACGAGGCGGCCCTGGCGGTGAAGATCCCCATTATCGGCATCGGGGGGATCATGAACACCGGGGACGCTCTCGAGTTTCTCATCGCGGGGGCCACGGCCATCCAGGTCGGAACGGCCAATTTTATCGATCCGTCCGCCTCGATGAAGATCGCCGCAGGCCTGGGGGAGTATTGCGACGCGAACAACATCGCAAACGTTAAGGACCTCGTCGGCACGCTGAAAGTTCGCGCGGACATTTCGGTCGTCAAAAGCTGGCTCTGACGGAAAGATCCGTCGCTTGGACCCGGACAACCCCACCCTCCGTTTCCTGTATTCCCTCCAGAAATCGGGCATCAAGGCCGGCCTCGCTAACATCCGCGTCCTCCTGGAGGCCCTTGGCCATCCCGAAAAATCATTTCCCGCGGTCCATATCGCGGGAACGAACGGAAAGGGTTCCACCGCCGCGATGGTCGCCGCGGTCCTCACAGCGGCCGGGTACCGGACGGGCCTCTATACGTCACCACACCTGTTGGACTTCACCGAACGGATCCGGATAGACGGCAGGAAGGTCTCCATGGACCGGGTCGTGCGGTACACCCGGTCGTTGCGGGGAGAGCTCCGTCGCACCCACGCCACATTCTTCGAGGCAACGACCGCCATCGCTTTCCGCCACTTCGCCGATCAAAACGTCGACGTCGGTGTCATCGAGACGGGCCTGGGTGGAAGGTGGGACTCGACAAACGTCATCAGGCCCCTGGTAAGCGTGATCACATCGATCGGGCTGGAACACCGCGAATACCTCGGGGATACGATCAGAGATATCGCGTTCGAAAAAGGGGGAATCATTAAAGACGGTACACCCTGCGTCGTCGGGGACATTCCGGTGGAGGCGATGAAGGTGATCGCGGAGCGGGGAGCGCGCCGGGGAGCCCGGATCGTACGGACCATGCGCACGACGTCCGTGACGAACGCCTCCCGATCGCTCGACGGAACGACCGCGGATTTCCGGGTTGCACAAACAACATACCGCCGCCTCCATGTTGCGGCCCCGGGGAAACACCAGGTAGAAAACGCGCGCGTCTCCCTGCAGGTCCTGGACTTGCTGTCGTCAAGGCCCGGCGGGTTCGGTCTCGACGAAAGAGCGATCAGGAAGGGGTTAGCATCACTGCATGAGTATGCGGGATTTTCCGGACGCCTGCAGGTCCTGCGCCGCTCGCCGCTGATCATCGCCGACGTCGCGCACAACACGGAAGGGACGGCCGCGCTGGTGGCCTCCCTCCGGGATCTGCACGCCGGAAAGTTCCGGGTTGTATTCGGCGTCATGCGCGACAAGGACTACCGGGCGATGCTCGACCTCCTCTCGCCGGTCTCCAGGATGTTCTATCCCGTCCGGCCGGATATCGACCGTTCGAGGGACCCGATGGACATGGTGGATTACCTTCATCAAAGCGGTGTGGGGGCCAGGCGCGGTGGATCGGTGCGGGAGGGGGTGGAGGACGCAATCATGGAAAACAGGTGCGATGAGCCGGTCCTCGTGACGGGGTCGCACTACGTCGTCGGGGAGGCCATGCGGACCCTCGGAGTCCGGGTTTGAGGCGTTGACACTCCGGTAGATATTCGTTATTTTTTCTCATCATCTTTTCCTGACGACCTTACCGTAAACCCGCCGGACCCCACACCGCCGGCTTGCATCAGAGACATTCAGTGGACGGAGAATATCTGAATGTTCAGCGTACAGAGACTCAACACCGTCACATCCCCCGGGCATCACACCGGACCGCGCAGGTTTCACGCCTGGACCCGGATTACCGCCTCCTCTCTTTTCCTCGTCGCGTCACTTTCGCAAAGTGTTCCGGCCCCTGTCCCACAGGGGAAACGGCTCCCCACCCCCCGGAAAACCGCCTTCGCATATGCAGGGCACGCCCTCCAGGGATTCGACATGCGCGTCTGGATCAGCAACCAGATGACGATCGGGTTGCAGGCGTGGGATTGTACCTCGGGGGATTGCATACCGGAGGAACCGCACATCGGTCTGGAGTATCCCGGCGGATCGGGGATAGAACATGTGTACGGGGGAGGTCCATGGATTTCGGGAATTGTCGATGGGGCCCGGAGGATCGTCAAGGGGTATGGCGGTAATACGGTCGTGAAGGGTTTCCGGCCTGATCCACGTCATCCCCTGAGGGAACGGATCTGGCGAACGGCGGTTGGTGACAGCCTGGTCGAACCCAACCGCCGGGGGTGCGACGACGACGGGGACGGTCTGGTCGACGAGGACGACCTCGACGGCCTGGACAACGACGGAGACTGGATTGCGGCGACCGACGATGTGGGTTCGGACGGGATCGCTGATCCTGATGAGGTGGGATGCCGGGGGGGGTACGATGCCGTCACCAATCCGGATCCCGCCTTCGACAATTTTGATCCCGCTTCGACCGACCTCTGTACACCCGACCAGAGAGGATATTTCAACCTGAAGGGCGACCCGGACCGCTATACCGAACGGAACGGCATTCCCGATCACGGAGAGCCGCATGTGGACGAGGACTATGGTGCCGTCTCGGACAACGATCTCTACTGCTCGGCACGGGACGACGTCGACACCGTTGCCGGTCAGAGCCCGTTGGGGATCAAGGTTGTTCAGAAAATGTATGCCTGGAAGGATCCGGCGTACGGAGCAATCATTCCTTTTGACGTATATTTCATCAACGACGGTGCGAAGACCATCAGTGACGTCTACCTCACATATTTTATGGACGCCGACGTCGGGCCGGTGAGTTCCGGGGCCTACTACCAGCGTAATTATTCCTGTTACTTCGATTCTCTGCAGACGGCATATGTCCAAAATCCGATCGACAGGGGGTCGACACCGATCGGTCTGAGTTTGCTGGCCGCACCGAGACCGCTGAATGAATTGAAATTCATCTACCAGTGGTTCAATTTCACAACGAAGCCACTTCCCGGGGACTCCGATCTCTATTGTTGGATATCCGGAGGTTGCATCTACCCCCCCTGGCCCGTAGCCACCTGTGAATCTCCCACGAATCCCTCCGATACACGGTTCATGTTCTCGTTCGGACCATTCGACACATTTGCTCCCGGGGAAACGCTGAAAGTCACCATGTCACTGCTGAGCGGATCGGGTGTGGATGCCGGTCCGGACAACCTGAAAGAAAACACTGAACGGGCCCGAATACTCTACCAACGAATGCAATCATCCGCCGGCACACCGATTCGGGTTTCGCCCCCCTCCCCCCAACTCCGGTTTTCAAAGGGTGAAGGGAGTGTGAAACTCGAATGGGGGGCGGCCGGAGGGGGGCTCGACGCGGCCGACCCGAGGCTGTACTGGGACATCGCCAGCCGCAACGCGGAAACCTTCCCGGACGACCACTGGAGGAGGATCGACCCGCCGTGCGACCTCAACGGAGACCTCTCCGGATGTTCCGCCCTCCCCTGCGATTCTGCGGGAAGACTGCCCGGGGGGAGGATCTTCGAGGGGTATCGGCTCTACAGGAGTGAAGACGAGAGCATGGTTCCGCCGAACGGATCATTCACGTTCATCAGGGAATTCGACGATCCCACGGACGGGTTCGGGCATGATGTGGGGTTGGATACCGTTTTCGTGGATTCGAATCTGCGGGCCGGGCATGCGTACTGGTATGCCGTGACGTCATTCGGGATTCCCGAGATCACGATCATCGCGCGCCCCACCCCATGGGGGGATGTTCAGTACGATACAATCACATCCCCCGGATATGAATCCAGTATCCGGGAAAACATGGTGAGGGTGGACCTTTCATTCAGGACCTCCGATCGTTTCGGCGAGGTAAAGGTCGTCCCGAACCCCTACCGCGTGACGGAAGACTACACCACGACCGGAGGGGGCTACGAGGGCAGCGCATATGACTGGACCGATTACAAGCGAAAAATCAGATTTATCCACCTCCCGCGGAAATGCACCATCAGGATATTTACGGTGACCGGGGACGTGATCGCTACGCTCAATTATGAATCGCCCGCGTCGGATCCGGACGAGGGCTACCTCGACTGGCGGCTGGTCTCCGAAAGCAAACGTCCGATCGCTTCGGGCCTGTATGTCTATACCGTCGAATCGGAATTCGGGACCCAGTATGGTAAATTTGTCGTGATCAGATGAGTCTCCGGGCCAGGGTGGTTGCTTTTTTAAATATTTTCGTACATTTGAATATGATACGTCATGAGGCCTGGTGTGAAAATACAGGATAGAAAGTCAGGGAGAAAGGTTGCGCGTTCCGTTCTGGCGGCGCTGCTGACGCTGTCACTGTCGGCGGCGGGCGTTGGGGGGAACCGGTCGGGGACGGTGACGGGGCAGTTTCTGAAGCTGTCGACCGGGGCACGGGCGGTGGCGATGGGGGGTGCGCAGGTGGCGGT
>QJVY01000007.1 GCA_003235555.1 Ignavibacteria bacterium
ACGAGAGCTCCTGTTCGGCCAGGGCCTCGAGAGTCACGGGCACCTCCTCCTCCGCGGGCGAGACGATGATTCCCTTGAATTTTTTCAGCCCGGTACCGGCGGGTATCAGGTGTCCCATGATCACGTTTTCCTTCAGACCGAGAAGGCTGTCCACCTTGCTGGCGATCGCAGCGTCCGTGAGCACCTTCGTGGTTTCCTGGAAGGAGGCCGCCGAGATGAAACTGTCGGTGGAGAGCGCCGCCTGGGTGATGCCGAGGAGGACCGGCTCCGCCGTCGCCGCCTCCGCCTCGCGGTGTTCGGCCACCTTTTTGCTTTTCTTCCTCAGGTCGGTGTTCACCTCGCGCACCTTCTTCTTCGCGAGGATCTGCCCGTTGCGGAGTTTCGCGTCCCCCTTGCTGGTGATCAGGGACTGGTCCTTGAGGGATTCATTCTCGATGTTGACCGCCACCGAGTCGACGTAGTCGTCCTCGAGGAACCGGGTGTCGCCGGCGTCGATGATCCTCACCTTCTGCATCATCTGCCTGACGATGACCTCGATGTGCTTGTCGTTGATCTTCACCCCCTGCATCCGGTACACCTCCTGGATCTCGTTCACGAGGTATTCCTGCACGGCCCCGACGCCCTTGATGCGGAGGATGTCGTGCGGGTCGATGGCCCCGTCGGAGAGACGTTCACCCGCGCGGATGACGTCGTTTTCCTGGACGAGGACATGTTTCCCCAGCGGGACCATGTACTTTCGTTCATCGTGGCCGTCGTGCGACTTCACGATGATCTCCCTCGATCCCCTCTTCTGAGGACCGAACTGGATCGAACCGTCGATCTCCGAAACGATCGCCGGGTCTCCGGGGCTGCGGGCCTCGAAGAGCTCCGTCACCCGCGGCAGACCCCCGGTGATGTCCCGCGTTTTACCGCTGTCCCGTGGAATCTTGACCAGGATCGTGCCGGCGGCGACCTGGGCGCCGTCATCGACGCCGAGATGCGCCCGGGTGGGGATGATGTAGCTTCCCAGTTTCTTCCCCTTGGCGTCCACCACCATGATCATCGGGCTCATCGTTCGGTCCCGCGAATCGATGACGACCTTCTGGATGTGGCCTGTCTGTTCGTCGGGCTCCTCCCGGTACGTCGCGTTTTCCTTCAGGTCGTGGTACTGGACCGTCCCGGGATGTTCCGAGATGATGACCGCGTTGTACGGGTCCCATTCGTAGATGATTTCACCGCGCTTCACCGGTGCTCCGTCGGACAGCAGGAGGGTCGCGCCGTAGGGGACGTCGTACTTCGTGAGGATTCTGTTGTCTGAATCGATGACGTTCGCGACGCCGCTGCGGCCGAGGACGATCGCCTTGCTGTCGTCGTCCCCCTGTTTGAGGTGCTTGATGCCGTCGTACTTGATCCTGCCGTCGAACTTCGAGACGATCTGTGACTGGGTCGCAATCAGGCTCGCCGTGCCCCCGGTATGGAACGTCCGGAGGGTCAGCTGGGTCCCCGGCTCGCCGATCGACTGGGCACCGAGGATACCCACCGGTTCGCCGATCTCCACGATCGCGGAGGTCGTGAGATTGCGTCCGTAGCATTTCGCGCAGACCCCCCGGGGCGCCTCGCACGTCAGCACGGACCGGATCTCCACGGTTTCGATGGAAGTGGCGGAGATGGCGTTCGCCCGCGCTTCGTCGATCTCCTCCCCTCCGGTCACCAGGACCTTGCCCGAGATCGGATCGACGACATCGTGAACGGCCACACGGCCGAGGATGCGTTCCGCCAGGGGTTCCTTCACGTCCTCCCCCTCCTTCAGGGCGCCGGTGATGACGCCGCGGATCGTGCCGCAATCCACCGCCGAGACGATGACATCCTGCGCCACGTCCACGAGCCTGCGGGTGAGGTAACCCGCGTCAGCCGTCTTCAGGGCCGTGTCCGCGAGCCCTTTCCTGGCCCCGTGCGTCGAGATGAAGTATTCGAGAATCGAAAGGCCTTCACGGAAGTTTGCGATGATCGGGTTCTCGATCAGTTCACCGGTAGCGCCCGACATGCTCTTCTGGGGTTTGGCCATAAGACCGCGCATACCGGCGAGCTGCCTGACCTGCTCCTTCGAACCCCTCGCCCCTGAATCGACCATCATGTAGAGCGAGTTGAAGCCGTCCTCGGCGTGCTGCAGGGAGTCGAAGAGGCGCTCGGCGACCCTGTTCGTCGCCCGCGTCCAGATATCGATGACCTTGTTGTACCGCTCCCCGTTGGTGATGAACCCCCGGAAATACTGGTTCTGGACGTTGTCCACGTCGCGGAGTGCCTTCCCGATGACCTCTTCCTTCTCTTTCGGGATGACCACGTCGTCGACGCCCACTGAGAGCCCTCCCTGCGTGGCGTACGAAAAACCCAGGTCCTTGAGTTTGTCCAGGAATTCAGCCGTTTTGAGATTTCCACAGGTCCTGAAAACCAGCTGGACGATCTGCGTGAGCCGTTTCTTGTTCAGCAGCTCGTTGATGAATCCGATTTCGGACGGGACAATCTGGTTGAAGATGACGCGGCCGACCGTCGTTTCGATGATTTTCGCCCCGGTACGGAGTTTGATTTTCGCGTGGAGCCCGACCGCCCTGCAGTCGTACGCTATCACGACCTCGCCCGGGGACGAGAACAGCTTTCCCTCACCGAGGTCCCCCGGTTTCGATTTGGTCAGGTAG
>QJVY01000259.1 GCA_003235555.1 Ignavibacteria bacterium
GATTGATCGCGACGTCGAATTTTTCGCGCCGGACGGGATAGAGGCCCAGGGCGTCGGGGCGGCGCGCGTCGTCCACGAGGTCCGGGGGGAGCACCTCCGGCGTGTGCGTAACCCAGGTGATCCGGCAGCCGGGATGTTTCTTCCGGAACGCCGTCACGAGGGGGGTTGTCCGGATGACGTCCCCGATCGCCCCGAGCTTGACGATCAGGATGTTCTTCGTCACCTTCTCGTATTCGTCGCAGGTATTGCAGACCTTCCCCCGGAGTTTGTTCGGTGCGCAGGGGATGTGCCCCCGGAAATGCCTGCAGTTGTACTTCACGCCGGCGACGGTGACTTTCCGGTCCGCTGGTTTACTCTTCATTGACCACCCATGGTTCGAGAAGTTTGTCGTTGAGCCCTTCGAGGAACCTCGAGGGTTTGGTGAGGATCAGGCCGGATTCCCGGTCGTAGATGTTCATCGGGTATGTGATGAACAAATTTTCCTTCGCCCTCGTGCAGGCGACGTACATGAGGCGTCGTTCCTCCTCCAGCTCGTCCGGGTCGTCCACCGCCCGGAGGGAAGGGAACCGACCGTCGAGGGCGTAGATGACGAACACGCTGTGCCACTCGAGCCCCTTGGCGCTGTGGATCGTGGAGAGGACCAGGAATTCCCGCTCGGGGCCGGGGGAGGCGACGTCCGAGACGCTCTCGTTCGGCGGTTCGAGCGCCAGGTCGGTCAGCATGGCCGGTACGTCGTCGTACCGGGAGGCGATCTGGCCGAACATTTCCAGGTCCTTCATCCGTTTGTGGTAATCGTCGTATTTCCCTTTCAGCGTCGGCCGGTAAAAAGTCAGCACCCTCGAGGCGATTTCGGCCGGATTTTTCCGGAAAGGGACGAGGGACTTCAACAGATCGAAGAGCTCCCTGGCGCCCTCGGGGTACGCTCCGTACTCGGGCCAGTAGTCCGACCCCGACTGCGACACACGCCGGTGCGCGATGTCGTCGAGGATTTTTTCGGAGGTCCGCGGCCCGACGCCGTCGACGAGCAGCAGTATCCGGTGCCAGGCCACCATGTCCCTGGGGTTTTCCAGGACCCGCAGGTAGGCGATCATGTCCTTGACGTGCGCGGTTTCGATAAACTTGAAGCCGCCGAATTTCTGGAAGGGGATGTCCGCCCTCGACAGCTCGATTTCGAGGTCGAAGGATAAAAAAGAGGACCGGAAGAGGACCGCGATCGTGTCGAGGGGGACCCCCTCCTCACGCAGTTCCAGCACTTTCTGCACGACGTACCTCGACTGCATCTGTTCGTTCTGGGCGACGATCAGCTGCGGCAGGGACCCCTCCCTCCTGTTCGAGTAGAGCTGCTTGTCGAAGCGCCGGCGCAACGGTCAGGGCCTTCCGCGGGGGTAGATGTCCACCTGGGAGAGACGCAGATTCCCGAGAGCGCATCGCGCGACGGCGCCCGCGTCCCCGATCGCCATCCCGCGGGCCATGAACCATGAGAAGGCACGCCCGGCCTTTTGTCCGCCTGTGGATTCCCAGGCGTCTCCGGCGGGGGGGGGCGGCAGGTTCCCCAGGACGATGACGGGGTCGTCCGGGTATTCGGCCGAGATCCCGCTGATCGTACCGGTACAGATCCGGAGGTCTTTCTCCGAAAGGGGGTCCGGGAGGCGGGTGCTCACGATCAGGACCGTGCGCGTGCCGGCGTCGACGAGCGTCCTGAGGGCCCCCTCGAAGCCGGTACCCGAGATGCCGTCGTAGGGCCTGCTGTCGCTCGAGACGATCGGGTAGGCGCTCAGGACCGCATTCCCCGTTTGCCGCCCGGAAACCGCGATGGTTTCACCAAAGGAGGTTCGCATGCCGGTGGCCGTGCCGAGCGCGTCGAGGAGATCAATTCGGGTGGAGACGCCGGGGTAGCGCGTCAGGCCCTGCAGGGCGACCACGTCGACCCGGTGTTTCGAGATCAGGGCGGCGAGCTCGTCAACCTGTTTTTTTTCGATCCGCCCGCGGAACGTGCTGACATCGAGCACTCCGATGCTGAGGGTCATGGCCGGGCGGGGCGCCGCGACCGTGTCGGTTGTCACGGGAGTTTCCACGGTCGGCGCCGTGGTGCCGCAGCCGGCCAGCAACGCGAGCATGACGGAGAGCCAGGCGGTCGGCCACAGGCCGGCGGCAAGCCGGAGGCCGTCCCTCCCGATACGAACGAAGGGGGTATGGATTGTCATCTGTGCACCTCCCGGGGGGTAATCATTCACCGACCTCTTCCGGCGTGCGTCCCATGATCACGTTGGCGACGTTGAGGATGGCCTGCGTACTGCGGAAATTTTCCTCGAGGGTGATCACCCGGCAGCCGGGAAAGGTGTCGGGAAACTCCAGGATGTTCCGGACGGTCGCCCCGCGGAAGGAGTAGATCGACTGCGCGTCGTCCCCCACCACCATGACGTTCGAATGGCCGGAGCCCAGGTGCCGCACGATCTCGGCCTGCAGGCGGTTGGTGTCCTGGTACTCGTCCACCATGATGTAGCGGTACCTGCCGGAGAGCTCACCCCTCACGGGCTCGTGGTCGCGCAGGAGCGTCACGAGGTTGACGAGCAGGTCGTCGTAGTCCATGAGGTTGTTCGATTTCTTGTACTCGCCGTAGAGCGCGATGATGTTGCCGATCTCGGGCTCCAGTTCCGCGTAGTGCGG
>QJVY01000204.1 GCA_003235555.1 Ignavibacteria bacterium
TGACAGGATTCCCGTGTCCTCGATCGGTTCCGACCCGCCCGGGATCGTTACCGGCCAGTTTTTTGGGTATCATCAGGGCTATTACGCGGCCGATTCCCTGGAACCCCGGAGGGGATATTGGGTCAAGGCAACACAGGCAGGCAGGTTGTTCCTGTCTTCGGTATCGAATTACCCCGGCCGAATCGTCATCAAACCGACCGGGGAACTGCCTCCTCCACCGCCGGGTGAAGAAAGCCCGACAGCCGGACCGGTCCCGACTGAATATTCGCTCGGCCAGAATTATCCCAATCCGTTTAACCCGGCCACGACAATACAGTTCACCCTCCCGGAGAAGTCCCATGTCACTCTGCAGGTATTCAATATCCTGGGGCAGGTTGAAACCATCCTCATCGAGGGAGAGCGGGAGGCAGGATATACATTCATTCAGTGGGATGCTTCCGACCGGTCGAGTGGTGTGTATTTCTACAAGTTGACTGCGGGAACGTTTTCCGAAACGAAAAAGATGATACTGATACGGTGATATTATCCGGGTCTTTATGCGGAGGAATTTCATGGGATCAATAAGACTGGTTGCCTTCGTGCTCATCTTCATTGGCACACTCGGTCTACTGGCGAACGAGTTCATCGCCAGGTGGGGGAGGGCGGCAACCCTCGCATCAGCCGCCCTGAACATGGCTGGACTCGCGATTCTGTGGTTTTCGTTGAGGCGCGACGAAAGGTGATCTCCCGCGAAAATGGCTGCGCATTCCAGGCAGCCGTCCGGCCTGTGCGACTTGCCTCCATCCGGGGAAAATATGGCATACCGCCCTTGGTTTATCCGCGGAATTTTACTAAGATGTCTTTCAATTATTGAAGGAGATGACCATGAGAGTATTTTTCGCGGTTGTGCTTGTCGCCTGTGTGATCGTGACAACAACGAGCCCGGCGGTTTCCCAGGGGAAACCCATCCAGCTCTCGCTGTTCAACCCCGTCCAGATCGTCCCCGAGACCGAATCGATTTCGGGATTCCGGCTCAGCCTGCTCTACGGGCGCAACGCCAACATGTCCGGTTTCGATTGGGGGCTCGTCACGAGCACAACCGGGAATTTTACGGGAGTTCAGTGGGGGCTGGTGGGAATGGTCGAGGGTGACTTCCAGGGCTGGCAGCATAACCTGGTGAGCATCACCAACGGGTCTTTCGAGGGTCTCCAGGTGGGTGCATACAACTCGGCCAATTACGTCAACGGCCTTCAATTCGGCCTCTTCAACAGCGCAGGGTCGATGAAGGGAATTCAGCTGGGTCTCCTGAATTTCATCAAGAAGGATGGCTTTATGCCATTCTTCCCGATCGTCAACTGGGGTGGGATTTAACTGCCGGAGACCTCGTTCCGGTATTAAACTCAACCCTCAACTGAGGAAAATTATTTCCCTTTTGCCTGGGGATTCACCGACCGGGCATCGTGTATAAAGAGTGTCATCAGGTCGGAGACGGTCGTCCGGACCTCGGCCGCGATGCGGTCCGCGCTGTAGATCCCGAGATATTCCCTGAACCACGTGGAGGCGTAGTTCCAATCGTCCGTTCTCTCGAGCCAGACACCCTGGAGGTAATCCAGTTTGATGTTGCAGGCGAAGTTGCCTGAGACGGCGTCCTTCGTGGTCGTCACCGTCAGATAGACGTTGTCAGGTGCCCCTTCCACTATTTTAAAACCCGCATCCTTCAACCGGTTTGCGAGATCAGTCTTCAAACCCTCCTTTGTGATCCCGGTTCCATCCATGTCGGCATTCAGGGATTCGATCCATACGGAGAGGGAATCGATCCCTTTCAGGCTGTTCACATCGAGGTACTGGGAGAAAGAATCCGCGTGCGGGAGGGAGAGGAGGATGAACAGGAACGAGAGTTTCACCATACCGGCCTCATCAAGTGATTGGTGGAATATAATGAACGCGGTCAGGAAATCAAGGGGCGGGGCCCGGCGGGGTCCCCCGCGGGGGGGCGATCAGCGCCGATCCCGTCGGTTAAACTTGATATTCTGTTAAAACCTTCATAAATTGGCGCATCACAGGGGGCGCCTGTTCTTATCCCAGGAAATGATTCCCGGCAACGGGACTTGGGGTAAGGAAGATCCCTTTCCTGCCACGCACACCCGGCCCATTCGCAAAACGCGCCGGCTGCCGACCCCGCAATACCTCCGTCGTCCGGCATCATCCCTGCAACCCAAGGTGTATTGGATAATCGTCGCAACCCTGTGTATACATCGATCGTTCTGGTGAAGCAGGTCCCGGATACCTCCAACATCTCCGGACAGGTGATGAAGGAGGATGGTACGGTGAACCGCTCGAAACTGCCGGCTGTTTTCAATTTCGAGGACAGGGTCGCCCTCGAACTGGCGCTGCAGATCCGCGACCGGTTTGGGGGAACCATCACCGCCGTCACCATGGGACCGCCCCGGGCCTCCGACGTGCTGCGGGAATGCCTCTACATGGGGGCCGACAGCGCTTACCTCATCACCGACCGTAAGTTCGCAGGCGCCGACACCCTTGCCACCTCGTATGTCCTCTGTGAAGCGATTAAACGGATTGGAATCTACGATTTCGTCTTTGCCGGACGCCAGGCGATAGACGGCGACACCGCCCAGGTGGGTCCGCAGACCGCCGAAAAACTCGACATCCCACAGGTCACGTACACAGAGGCGATCCTCGATGTCCGGGACCGGACCGCCCGGGTGCGCAGAAAAATCGAGGGAGGGTATGAAATCCTCGAAACGACGCTTCCGGTCCTCCTGACGGTCCTCAAGGATGCCGCGATACCCCGGCCCTTCAGCGCGAAGCGCGTCATGGCTTTCAAGGGGGCCAAGTCGCTTCTCGAACTGGAAAAGATGGTCGAGGGGAATTCGCTTCTCTACATCGACAAGCTCGTCCATGAGTACCGCGGCCGGTCGCTGTTCATCCCTACACTCACGGCGGACGACCTGGAGATCGATGTCGGCCGCTGCGGGATCAGGGGATCGCCCACGAAGGTCCACAAGGTCGAATCCGTCGTCCTCGCCGGTTCCTCCCCGGCCAAAATCGAAAACACGACGGCCGGGATCTCCTCCATGATCGACAGCCTCCTCGCCGACAAGATTCTGGGATAACCACATGGCCGAAACCAGCAAAGAGGTGTGGGTCTTCGTCGAGCAGAGGGGTGGACGTGCTGCGGACGTCAGTTTTGAACTGCTGAGCAAGGGGCGGAAGCTGGCCGACGCGATGGGAGGTGTGCTGAAATCCGTAGTGATCGGGGACGGCGTCCGCCCACTCGCCGTCGAGACATTCCGGTTCGGCGCCGATGAATCATATCTCGTTGAACATCCCGACCTGGCCGGGTATAAAACCCTCCCCTATGGCCGGGTCATCAACGACCTCGTCACGAAGCACCGCCCGCGCATCGTGCTCTTCGGCGCGACGATCATCGGGAGGGACCTGGCACCGCGGGTCGCTTCCCACACCGTCAGCGGTCTCACCGCCGACTGCACGGACCTGAAAATCGCCGACGTCAATTACCTCGGCAGGGACTATCCCAAGCTCCTCCTGCAGATCCGGCCGGCCTTCGGGGGGAATATCATCGCGACGATCATCACGCCGGACAACCCGATTCAGATGGCGACCGTCCGGGAAGGGGTGATGGAGAAACACCATGCAGAAATCGTCCGCGATGTCCGCATCGTGGACATCCCTTATTCCCCCAACGGCCTCGACGACATCGTCAGAGTCGTCGAACAGCACCGCGAAGAGAGCAGGATCAACCTCAAGGGTGCGCCCATCATCGTGGCGGGGGGATACGGCATCGGGACGAAGGAGAATTTCGGACTCGTGCGGGAACTCGCCCACGTCCTCGGAGGCGAAGTGGCCGGGAGCCGTGCCGCTGTCGACGCCGGTTTCATCCCCCATGAACGGCAGGTAGGCCAGACGGGTGTGACGGTCCGCCCGAAACTCTACATCGCGGTCGGAATCTCCGGAGCGATCCAGCACCGTGCGGGCATGCAGGAATCGAAAAAGATCATCGCGATCAATTCCGATCCCGATGCACCGATTTTCGAGGTCGCCCACTACGGCATCGTGGGTGACGCGATGGATGTCATACCGAGATTCATCGACGCCTACAAACGAAAACTGAAATGAGCCGTCCATGGCGAATTATTTCCTCGACAACCCGGACATAGACTTCCACTTCAGGGGGTGCGACCTCAGGGAGGTCGTCGCGCACTCGGAGGACGGGTACGCCCGGTCCCGGGAATACCCGTTCGCGCCCGTGGATTATGACGACGCCATGGACAATTACCGCAAAGTCCTCGAGGTCGTGGGGGACCTTGCGGCAAACTACATTGCGCCCAGGGCGGCCTCGGTGGACACCGACGGGGCATCGATCGCCGACGGAAAGGTCTCGTATGCCGGGGGGACGCGTGAGAATCTGCGGGAGCTCGGTCAGGCGGACCTCCTCGGGATGGTGCTGCCGCGCAGGTTCGGCGGGTTGCAGTTCCCCTTCACGATCTACATGATGGCGACGGAGATCATCTCGCGGGCCGACGCCTCCCTGATGAACATTTTCGGGTTGCAGGACATCGGCGAGACGATCCACAAATTCGGCACCGAAGAACAGTGCGAGGAGTTCCTCCCCCGGATCTGTTCCGGGGAACATACGGGCGCGATGGCGTTGACCGAACCGGATGCCGGTTCCGACCTCCAGGCGGTGAAACTCCACGCCTACCAGGACGAACGGGGAAAGTGGTTCCTTCGGGGGGTCAAACGTTTCATCACGAACGGCAACGCAGAGGTGCTCCTGGTCCTCGCGCGTTCGGAACCGGGAACGAGGGACGGCCGCGGCCTGAGCCTCTTCGTCTGTAACGGTGACTCCACCGTGAGGGTGCGTCGAATCGAGAACAAGCTGGGGATCCACGGTTCACCGACCTGTGAGCTGCAATTCAACGACACCCCGGCGCAACTGGTCGGAGCCCGGAGGTTCGGGCTGATCAAATACGTTCTGGATCTCATGTACCGGGCGCGCATGGGGGTGTCGGCCCAGGCGCTCGGGATTTCACAGGCGGCGTACGAGGAGGCGCTGAAGTACGCCAGGGAGCGCCGTCAGTTCGGCCGCGCAATCTCCGAAATCCCGGTCGTTTCCAACATGCTCATCGACATGCGGGTCATGCTCGAAGCCAACCGGTCGTTGTTCTACGCCAGCGCGGTGTGCGTGGACGAGAAGGAAATGCTGGAGAGCCTCGTGGGGAGGCTCAAATCGGAGAAGAAACCCTTTGCGGACGAAAACAGCCGCCTGAAGGAAGTCACGAAAGCGGCGAACCTGCTGACTCCCCTCACGAAGTACACGCTCGCGGAATCGTGCAATAAGATCACCTACGATGCGATCCAGATCCATGGCGGCACGGGGTATATGAAGGAGTTCCGCGTCGAACGGCTGGCGCGCGACGCCCGGATCACGAATATTTACGAGGGAACGTCCCAGCTGCAGGTGGTTGCCGCTTCCGGCGGTGTGATCAACGACGTGCTCGGGGAGTACTTCTCCGGGAAGGAACGGAAGGAGTACCGCGGGGGCCTGACGAAGCTTTCCGGCCACCTGAAGGAAATCCGCAGGCTCTTCCTGGAGAGCCTCCGGTACGTCGTCGGGAAGAAGGATAACGCCTTCCAGGATGTCGCCTCGCGGGATCTTGTCGACCTCTACGGGTCGCTGTACGTCGGTTATCTTCTACTCGGGGAAGCCGAACGGGATGCCCGGAAGGTCTTTATCGCGAACAGGTATGTCGTCAACGCGATGGCGTCCGCCAGGAAGAGCGCCGAGGCGATCCGCAGCGAGACCTTCGGCGACCTCCTGCACGCGGACGACATCCTCGTGGCGGCAAGATAGGGGTGGCCGGCATCTATACTCTTACCAACAGGAGAATCCTATATGTCCAAGACAGTTTTTCAACGATACACATCGGGTGCAGGTGAGAAATACGAGTTCGAACTGACCGATGAGGGGGTGATCTATCTCTATGACCGCTCGACGAAGAGCAGGATGCAGCTCAACGAGTCGGACCGTTCGGCGATCGAAAGGGGTTTGATCACCATAGGGGACTGGGAATCGGATTCCACCGCATACCAGAAAACCCTGAGTTCCTTCGTCAGGGAACTCAAAAAAGCCAAACATCGGATGGGACATCCGGGCAACGGGGGTGGACCGGTCAGGAAACCGAAAAGATAATCGCGGCACAGTACGGCTGCGCCCGTCTATCCCCTGATCGTTGGGTTTTCCCCCCCGATTGTTGAGTCTCCCCCCCCGGTCGTCGAGTCTCCCCCCCCGGCCTGCGAGGGCTTCTCCCTGGTGAGTCGTACCCGGCATTCCGTCCGGCCCGGCACGGAGTCGATGTGAATATCGCCGTGGTACCTGCGCAGCAGTCTCCTGGTGATATCGAGCCCCAGACCCGTTCCCTGACCCGGCGGCTTGGTGGTAAAGAAGGGGTCGTAGATCCTGGACATCACCTCCGGCGGGATGCCCGGCCCGTCGTCCACCACCCGTACCACGACCTTGTCCAGTTCCGCCCGCGCGCTGATGGTGATGTTCCCCGATTCGGCGATCGCATCGAGGGCGTTGTCGATCAGGTTCAGCCATACCTGGTTGAGTTCGCCGCCGGTCGCCTGCACGCGGGGAAGGTTCGGTTCGATGTCGAGCGTGATGCTGGCCCCCTTGGACTTCGCCTTGGAGGTGATGATCCTGATGGTGTCGCGAAGCCCCGCCTCCACATCCACGGATTCCGGCCCGGAGAGGTTGTCCATGAAGGTGAATTTTTTCACCGCCGATACGAGATCGTAGATCCTGCCCGCCGCCCGCTCGATGTCCAGCGCGAGCGAGTGCGTGGTGCAGCCCGTGGCGATCCACCGGAGTGCGGACCCGAGCGTTTCACCCGATAACACCTTCGCCAATTCGTCGAGCGCCTCGAGGGTGACCGCCGTGCCGGCAAGAGGTGAGGCATGGGCCGGGTCGGCACCGTGCCGGTCGAGCCAGTCGGAGATCTCGTCCTCGCGGTCGGACTGCTGCAGGGCGGAGAGCACCGTCCCGACCGGAATCGCGGCGCAGGCGGCCCTGGTCTTTTCGATCGCCTCGATCTGCGTTTTCGTCAGACCGGCGGCGCCCAGCTCGCGCGATGCCGCGTCCGCCTCGGCGAGCCCTGCCAGCAGCAGCTTGGCCCCCCGCACGGTCGCGGACGCCGGGTTGTTGAGCTCGTGGGCCAGGCCGGCGGCGAGCTTGCCGAGGGAGATCATCTTTTCGTCCTGCAGGTCGCTCGTGTTGAAGCTGCGCGCGCGGTCGAGCATCAGGTGGACCGTGAGCGCGGTGAACGTCGGGCAGAGGGTGATCATCTCGGGGAAATGTTTTTCATGGATGGCGAGAAGTTCGCTTGGTTCGGTCAGGTAGTTGTTTCCCGGAGGGCCCTTCATCCGGGAATAGGGGAGCATTCCCCCGACGTCGCCCGTCCGCCATTCCATGACGAGGCGGGGGCCCGCACCCCGGTCCACGTGGATGGCGATCCGCCCGCTGACGAGGATCCAGAGGTTTTCGATCCGCTTTCCCTTGGGAGCCACGACATACCCCGCCTCGCGGGTGACAAGGTTGCCGTGGTCGGTGAGCCATTCCAGTTCCGCGCGGGGAATGGCTGAGAGTTGAGGGAGCCCGGCCAGCCGGTCGATCAGGGATTTATCTGCCATTCGGAATGTTTTTCAGTGGTGGAGGACCATCTCCCTTTCAGGAGGATTGATCGTATAAATTAGGATTTTCCCCCCTTGGATCAAAGCGCGGAGAATTCGAAAAACCCCGCGATTGGAGTAATTCTTGAGCTCCCCCACCTCTCTTGACATTACCTTGTTGAATCTCTACCTTTATAGACGCAAATCAGCGTGCGATCGGACGTTCTCCGCTATACAACGGGAAAACGTGCGAGATTGTCCCCCATCAGGTTTACCGCCTCCTCTCCCGGTCGCCAGGGAAGGAGGCAAACGTTTTTTTGAGACCATGGTCCGTGATTCTTCAATACCTCAGAACGTCCCTAGCCGGGGCCGGGTTGGGCGGGACGTCCTGTTCGCCCAGGCCGGCCGTGACGCCCGCCGGTCCTCCCGGGTCGCCGGCCTCCCCCGCCAGTATCACCGCCCCTGTCCGTTGACCGACCCGACCGGGAGGTATCCGATGGAGAAGGTGCATCGCCAGGCAGAGTGATCCGTCAACCGCAGAACTCGAACATCAATCGACGCAGTCAATCAATCACGGAGGGTATCATGGAAATCAAGAACACGAATACGGCCGTGCTGGTCACGGACCCGCAGAACGATTTTCTCAGTGAAAAGGGGGTCACCTGGGGACTTGTGGGGGACAGTGTAAAGGAGAACAAAACCGTCGAGAACATCGAGCGGCTGTTCGAAACCGCCAAAAAATCGGGTTACGAGGTGTTCATTTCCCCGCACTACTACTACCCGACGGACCACGGATGGAAGTTCGGAGGCACGGTAGAACTGATGATGCACCAGATCAAAATGTTCGACAGGCGGGGGGCCCTGTCCCTCGATGGATTCGACGGATCGGGGGCCGACTGGCTGGAACGGTTCAAACCGTACATCGAAGATCAAAAGACCGTGATCGTCAACCCGCACAAGGTCTACGGACCGGAAAACAACGACCTCGCA
>QJVY01000002.1 GCA_003235555.1 Ignavibacteria bacterium
CTCCGTCGTGAGCTTCGTCGGATCACCCGCGGGAAGCGCGTCGTTGTTCGCGAGTATCCCGGCGAGGGCGAACGCCCCTTCGTTGCCCAGGCTATAGTTGCGCATCGAGTATTTCTGGTACTCCCCGCCGAGCTTGATCGAATGCTGGGTGTTGATCTGTGAGGTCAGGCCAGCGGACAACGTGATGTTTTCCCTCTTGAATTTGATGTAATCCGCAACCGGGGTCCCCGGCGCGTTGAACGAGAAGGTGAAAATGTTGATCGCCGTCGGCCTCAGGAATTCACCCGCAAAATTCGTCACGCCGACGGCCGCGTTCGTCGCGCTGTCCCCGTAGTGCATGAAGTCGTCCTTGAGCAGCGGGTCGAACGTGTTCGAGGTTTGACGGAAATACCCGATGTTGACGTCGTAGTAGGTCGTGGGGTTCAGGAGGTGCGTAATCTTGAGATTGTAGGCACCGTTGCCGGTTTCGATCTTTTCGATCCGTCCGGTGTTCAGGATGTTCGCAATGTTCCCCGCGATCCTCGCTGCGCTGAAGGCCTGGAAAGTGTTCCCGGTGGTGTACGTTCCGCCGAAACGCAGCTGTACCGGATTCAGGTCGAACGTCAGTGTCCCGGTATAGGTGTACTGTTCGAGTGAATTTCCGTAGAGCGGACCGGCGGGATATGTGAGGTCGATCGAATCGCCCGTGACGGGGTCTCCGATCATACCGAGGTTGATACCGGGATACGGCTGGGGCGTCTGATCCCTCATGAAATTGTAGTTGAAGAGCCCGAAGAACTTCACCTTCTCCCCTGCCAGGGGACCGCTGAGCGTACCGGTGAATTCATTGTACCCGTATGAGTAACTCCCGAGGGTTTTCTCGTTCTTGTAGAGTCCCTCGGTGCCCTTGAAGCCGATGTTGTCGGAGGCGTACTGAGCGCTGGCCTTCCAGTCCGGGGTTCCCGACCGCAATTGTGTCTGGATGATCCCGGAGTTGGCTCCTCCGAATTCCGCGTTATACCCTCCGGCCTGGACCTGGATCTCCTCGATCGCGTCCTGGACCAGGGTGACGGCACGCCCGCCGACCACCTTGTTCGTGATCGGCACGCCCTCCAGGTAGTATCCCACTTCGTCCTGGCGTCCGCCGCGGATGAAGACCGTGTTGTCTTGGAGCACCACGCCGGGAGAGAGGGCGATGATGTTATTCACGCCCCTCACCGCCGTGTTCTGGATGTCGTCGGCGGTCGTGATCCTGACGGCGTTCGTCGCGCTCTTGTTCACCAGGGGCCTGTCGGCGACGATCTCGACCGTCTGCAACTGCAGGTCCTCGCTGGTGAGTCCGAAATTCAATTCCGACGTGAGTCCCGAATTGACGAGGATGTTGCTGATCGATACCATCTGATACCCGACATAACTCGCCCGCAGGGTATGCGTACCGGCCGGTACGTTCAGGATGATGTAGTTTCCCTCGATATCCGTCGCGGCCCCGAGAGATGTCCCTTCGATTGAAACGCTCGCACCGATCAGGGGTTCGTTTGTCGCCTGATCCGTGACCACTCCCTTTACCTTCCCCGTTCCCTGCGCGAAGATCAGCGAGGGGAGGAAGAAAAGGGTGCATATGAGAATGAGTCTGGCTGGCATCGATGCATCCTTTCAGGTATGATGGATTAAAACATTTTAATCAAACCACAGCTGTGTGTCACCCGGGTGATCGAAGGGAGAAACCGAAAGGATCTCCCCGTCGTCCGGTGGAGATTATGTTCTGGGGAATTTTATGGCAGGTGATACCAATCGTTCGATACGAAATTCCCCTTCAGTGTACGGTTATTTGCGACTTAAAGTAATTAGTGAGGCTACGAATCACAACTATATCGAATATAGTAAAGCATTTATGCGAAGTCAAGTCGGAACGGATAAAATGGCCCATCCAGACGGGAGAACGGACCTTAATGGAGTACTACGGATGAAACGTCCGAAATTCCTTCTATCGAGGCGATTTCTTCCCTCACCGGTTTGGATACCGGCTGATCGGTGGCGATGACTGTGAGGGCCTTCTCCCCCGGTTTCAACCGTCCGAGCGAGAGGTCGGCAATGTTGATCGAGCGTGCGGCGAGGATCGCGCTGACCTTGGCGAGCATGCCCGGCCTGTCGATATTATAGTAGATGAGGTGATGTCCCATCGGTTTCATCTCGAAACGGTAATCATCGATCCCTATAATCCTAACATCCTCACTGCCGAACACCGTTCCGACGACGGAACTCTTCCACGAACCCGCATGGCATTCGGCCGATATTTCCAGGGGATACCGTGTTGGTTCCTCGTCCGACGAGGTCCGCACAGAAATACCCCGTTCACGCGCGATTACCGCCGCGTTCACGAGGTTGACCGTCTCGTCGAGCAGAGGTGAGAGCAGACCGACGAGAAACGCGCCCTGGATGACCTCCATGGAGTCGTGGTACAGTCCGCCCTTCAGTACGAGGTTGATCCCCGTAATGGGTCCGGTTCTCAACTGGGTGATGAGGAGTCCCATTTTTTCGGAGACACTGAGGTAGGGTCTGAGTTCGTGTCGCATGGCGAGGCGAACCTGGTCCGCGTTGACAGATCCCGAGATCCCGCGGTCACCGAGAAAATCGGCGACCTGTCGGGCGATCTGGATTGCAACTTTTTCCTGGGCTTCGTCCGTCGATGCCCCGAGGTGCGGTGTGCAGACGACCGCCGGATGGTTCAGCAGCTCCCGGAACTCGGGGGGTTCCTTCTCGAAGACGTCGAGGGCCGCGCCTGCGACCTGTCCCGACAGGAGCGCGTCCAGAAGGTCCTGCTCGTTCACGATTCCCCCCCTGGCACAATTGATGATCCTGACACCCTGCTTACAGGAGGCCATGGTGTTCTTGTTGAGAAGATTTTCCGTTCCGGCCGTCAGGGGTGTATGGACGGAAATATAATCGGAACGACGGTACAATTCCGGAAGGTCGACAGACTCGATCCCGGATTTCGACGCCGCTTCAGCGGAGAGAAGCGGATCGAACGCGATGACCTGCATGTCCAGGCCCAATGCCCTCCGGGCCACTTCCGTGCCTACTTTCCCCAAGCCGATGAGCCCCAGAATTTTTCCGGAGACCTCGGTGCCGGTGAATTTCTTCCTCTCCCACTTCATCTCCCGGACGCTCCGGTCCGCCCGCGGGATGTTCCGTGACAGTGCAAGCATCATCGAGATGGTGTGTTCGGCCGTCGAAACGGTATTCCCCCCGGGGGTATTCATCACAATCACGCCCCGCCTGGTCGCCTCGGGGACGTCGATGTTGTCCACCCCGGCCCCCGCCCTCCCGACGATCTTCAGTTTTCTTCCGGCCCGGAGAACCTCGGCCGTCACCTTCGTCCGGCTTCGGACGATGAGGGCCGCATACTCCCCGATCACGGAGAGGAGGTCCCCGGCGGAGATTTCCGGGCGATAATCCGGTGTGAATCCCGATGCGCTGAAAACCTCCACCGATTTGGGATCGACGGCGTCGGCGATCAGGATTTTCACGCACCCCCTCCCTTTCCCGCGCGTGTAAATTCGCCCTGGACCGCGCGGACGCCGGCGCCCGGATCGATCCGGATACCCGAGTCGGAAAGGGCCCGTTCGACCGCCGCGATGACGGTCACCATGTCGAGTTCGTCATAGTACCCGAGGTGTGCAATCCTGAAGATTTTTCCGGAGACGGGTCCCTGCCCCCCCGCGACGACGATGCCATACTCCTCCCCGAGCCGTCGGTTGAATCCTTTCCAGTCGAGACCGCCGGGAAGGTTGACGGCCGTGACCGACACCGAGGGGGATTGTGAGTAGAGGGTGAGACCCACCGCCGCGACCCCGGCCCTGCAGGCGGCCGCGAGCGTCCGGTGCCTCGCCCAGGAGTTTTCCACACCCTCCTGCAGGAGCAGTTGGAGTGCGGAATCCGCGGCTGTGACGAGTGAAACCGCCGGGGTCCAGGGGGTATCGTGGGAGGAATGCGCATCGAGGGCTTTCCGGAGGTCAAAATAAAACCTCGGCATCGTGGAGCCTTTCATCCGTTCTTCCGCCCGGGTACTCAGCGCCACGAAGGCCAGGCCCGGCGGAATCATCAACCCTTTCTGCGACCCCGTGACACAGACGTCGAGACCCCAGTCGTCGAACCGCAGTTCGTGGGCGCCCAGGGAGGAGATCGCGTCCACGCAGACGAGGGCGTCCGAGTGTTTTCGTATCACCGTCGCCAGGGCCCTGACATCGAACGACGTTCCCGTCGATGTTTCGCACTGCGTGATGTATACCCCTTTCGCGTCCGGGTGGGCCCTGAGGATTGCCGTGAGTTCCTCCGGTGAGAGCGCATTCCCCCATTCCACAGCCGCATCGACGACCTCCAGTCCGAGGGCCCGGGGCAGCTGTACCCACCGTTCCCCGAACTTCCCCCCGTTGACCGCAATGACCTTCTCTCCCGGTGAGAAGAGGCTGACGAAAGAGGCCTCCACGCCGCCGGTCCCCGAGCAGGTCAGCGTGAGAACCGGCCGCTTCGTCTGGAACAGGGTTCCCAGGTTTGCGTTCACGCGGGCGGCGACGGCCCTGTATTCCGCCGTCCTGTGATGGATAATCGGTTCAGCCATCCTGAGGAGGACCTGCTCCGGAACGGGTGTGGGACCCGGTGTAAAGAGTCTTCGTTTCATAACCGGTCGATCGGGATTGTCGGGTTGTGGTGGAAAAAATATAAAGAAAATGGCCTCCATATCAAAGATCGCCCTGTCACAGGTCCCACGCCGTGCCCGGTGTTTGAACGGGAATGATCATTCGTCTATATTGAGGATTCAATCTTGGAAGGGATCACGATGGAAAAGCTCGGCCCCCTGGTCGACCTGACGAAACGACTGCGGAAAGAATGCCCGTGGGACCGCGAACAGACCCACGAATCGTTGAAACCGCACCTGATCGAGGAATCGTATGAGGTCCTGGAGGCCCTCGAAAGCGGAGATCCGGGGAGGATGCGGGAGGAACTGGGCGACCTTCTCCTCCAGGTCCTTTTCCACGCGAACATTGCCGAGGAGTCGGGGACATTCACGCTCGACGACGTCGCCTCCGCACTCATGACGAAGCTTGTGGACCGCCACCCCCATATTTTCGGAGATACCACCGTTTCCGGCCCGGGGGAAGTGAAGGAGAACTGGGAAAAACTCAAGATGCGCGAAGGAAGACGTTCCCTCCTGGACGGCCTTCCCCGACACCTCCCCGGGCTCCTACACGCCCTACGCATCCAGGAGAAGGCGGCGGCGGGCGGATTCGACTGGAAGCGGGCCGGAGACGTGTTCGGGAAGGTCGAAGAGGAGATGCGTGAGTTATCGGGCGCGGTCGAGGCCGGCGATACGGAGAATATTCGGGAGGAGTTCGGAGACCTGCTCTTCTCCCTCGTCAATTACGCCCGGTTCCTGAAGATTGATCCCGAGGATGCGCTCAGGAGGACCATCGGAAAATTCAGGGACAGGTTCACCTACGTGGAAGGTGAGCTCCGGAAAAGGGGAAAGACACCGGCGGAATCGACGCTCACGGAGATGGACATCCTCTGGAATGAGGCGAAAAACACCTGACCGGCCCCGCCGGCGGCGTGTCAGTGTGGCCCGGGGGAAATCAGATCCCCTCCGCCCCCTCCGTTCTCCCTGAATTTGTCGTATGCGTCGATGATGTCCTTCACGAGCTTGTGCCGTACCACGTCGTTTCGGTCGAAATAGCAGAACCGGACACCGTCGATACCGCGGAGGATCTCCTGGATCTGGACCAGGCCGGATACGGTCTTGAGGGGAAGGTCGATCTGCGTGACGTCACCGGTAATGATCGCCTTGGAATTTGCGCCCAGCCTCGTGAGGAACATTTTCATCTGCATGGCCGAGGCGTTCTGGGCTTCGTCGAGGATGACGAAGGCGTTGTTCAGGGTTCGACCGCGCATGTAGGCCAGCGGGACGACCTCGATGACGCGGCGTTCGAGGTACGTTTTGAGTTTTTCCGGCTGGATCATGTCGTCGAGCGCGTCGAACAGGGGACGGAGGTAGGGGTCGATCTTATCCTTTAAATCCCCCGGGAGAAATCCGAGGCTCTCCCCTGCCTCCACGGCGGGCCGTGTCAGGATCATCTTCACGACGTCCCGGTTCTTCAGTGCGGCCACGGCCTGCGCCACGGCGAGGTACGTCTTCCCGGTGCCGGCGGGTCCGATCGCGAAGACGATATCATTGCGTCGCACCTGCGCGATGAATTCCTTCTGGCCGGCGGTCTTCGCCCTGATGATCCCGTTCCGCGTGAAGAGGATGGCGGGATCTTCTTGGTCCCCCCCGCCGCCTGTCGGGATGTCACCGGGAATGGCCGGATCGCCGTTGACCTTGACGAGGTCGACCACGGTTCCGACGTCGTTGATGGTGAGGCTCCCGTTCTTCCCGAGAATGTAGATGAGTTCCTTGAAGATTTTTTCCAGCGCGTCGACCTCCCCGCGGGTCCCTTTCAGTGTGATGGAGTTCCCCCTGACCGATACCGTGGCGGCGAACTGCTCCTCAATGAGCTGGAGATTCGCGTCATTGAGGCCGAGGAGCCGGAGCATGTCCGTCCCCTCCGCCGTGATCTTCCTAGAAACCATGGACCTGCGACCGGGTATGGTTCGATAAACGGTGAAGCCCCGCACGCCGTCTCACGGCGTGAAGGGCTTCATCGGATTGCGATCTCTGTTCTCTCAGCAAAGAGAGGAATCCCGTACGGGACCGGCGTTCACGATCAGGGTATTGATGCCGGCTCCATGGCTTCGGCTTTCGAACGGTAGTACCGGTTGGCGGCCGACTGCTCCTCTCTCGAGAGCTCGTTCCCCTCCGGGATCTTCAGGATCCAGTTGGGCTGAATGATGTCGGGATCGTTGATCTTGTCACGGTTGCTCTGCCAGATTTTCGGCCAGAGCCACGCGTTGTTGTAGATGTCGGGTTTCCTGGCGATGTTCCACAGGCAATCCCTGTCCCGTGACCAGGTCCCGACGGTGTAGGTCTTTTCCCGCTGGAGGCTTTTCATCAGGCCTGCGACTTTCGCCTGCAGCCCCGAGATTCTGTTGCCGTAGCGCGGAATCAGCGCGATCTTGCTCGCCGCCATTTCAGCAAGACGCTTGTCCATCGCCATGATCTCGTCGCGATGGGTGAGGAGTTCCGCGTCGGACATCCTCTGGAGTTCTGCCACGCGTGATTCCATCGTGCCGAGTTCCTTGTCGAACGCCTCGACTTCGGCGCGGGTCACTCCGAGCATCGCGTAGAGCGCGTCTTCACAGGACCTTACGTCGGCGGTGGCCTTTTCGTTCTGGGTTTTCATCGCGGCGATGTCGCCGTCCAGTTTGGTCATCTGGGTTGCGAGTTCGGTTTTCCGCGCGGTCAGCCGTGTCATCTCCGCCTGCCATGCGTCCTTGCTCATCTCCTGGGCAAGGGCGATGTCGGAACACACCATCGCGAGTGCGAGGGTGAACAGTACCGTCAGTGTCGTCAGGTGATTTTTCATTGTCCACCCAACGCTTTCTTGACAGCTTCCTGATCGGACTGGCACTGCTGGAGCTTGCCATTCTGTTCAGCAAGCATTTTTTCCAGATTCGCCAGTTCTTTCTGCTTGTCAGCGGTTGTTTTCTCCATGGAGGCAACCTCAGCTTTGAGATCGCTGAGCGCCTGGAGCTCCTCCGCGGAGGGGGCACTCGAACAACTTACGAGAACCAAAGCGACCGACAGAGCGAGAACGCCTGTCAGTGTTTTGATTAGTTTTTGCATGGAACTCTCCTGTTTGGTTGAGTTGTGTGATTCACACATTTTCGTCATGTCATATCTGCACAAATGCCCCCAATTATAACAAATTAAAATCACTTTGTCAAGATATTGGGTATTTTTGGTCATATTACGGCGGTTCAACACACCCGAGTCCGTCAGAGGAGTCCCCGTTCAGCAAAACTCGTCGCCTCCCTCCCCGCGATGATCACGTGATCGTGAACCGGTATTCCGAGGATTTTGCCCGCATCGGCGAGCTGGCGGGTGATCCTGAGATCTTCTCCGCTCGGTTCCGGGTTTCCGCTGGGATGGTTGTGCACCAGGATAACACCGGCCGCAGGTTCCAGGATGGCGGGGTGGAAGACTTCCCTGGGGTGGACGAGGGACGAGTTCAGGATTCCGGTTGAAACCGTTACGTCACGAAGGAGGTGATTGGCGCTGTCGAGGAGGAGAACGATGAAAATTTCGTGATTCAGGTGCCGCAACCGGGGTCCATAGAAACGTCCGACGTCTGCCGGGGAGTTGATCGTGCAACGGTCTCCCTCGTTTGTCGAGGCCGCCCGACGCCCGATTTCAAATGCGGCCAGTAATCCGGCCGATTTTGCGGGACCCATCCCCCGCACCCTGGAGATCTCACGGACGTTTCTCCGGGTGAGCCGCTGCAACCCGCCGAACTGATCCATCAGCGAAAAAGCCAGGTCGAGGGCCGTCGTCCCGGGGATCCCGCTCCGGATGATGAGGGCGATGAGCTCCCCGTCGGAGAGTGTTTCCACTCCCCTGTCCAGTACTTTTGCCCGTGGCCTCTCGGCGGGGTGCCACTCCGATATCTTCAGTCGCGGCGGGGTGTGTTTTGATTCCCGCGGTTCACCCCTCGTGCCACCGCACTCACCGGGGACCGGCCTGGACACTACCCAACCGCCTCGTCAC
>QJVY01000153.1 GCA_003235555.1 Ignavibacteria bacterium
GTGAATATCGGCGACGAGGTGGACGTGAAACTGGTGCAGAAGGACCAGGAGGGCCGGTACAACCTGAGCATGAAGGTGCTCCACCCGGACTACGACGAGTCCAAGGACCCCAACAAGGGCATCGAACGGCGGCCCCCGAGACGCGACGGCGGCAGGGACAGAAGGGGCGGCGGTGGCGGGCGGGACCGCGGACCCAGGCGCTGAATGCAACCCGACTCCAGGGTCCTGCTGATCATCCTGGACGGCTTCGGTGTGGGATCCAATCCCGCGATCGACGCCATCGCGCGGGCGAACAAACCCTTCATCGACGCCATGATGAAGGAGAACCCGTGGACGGTCATCAACGCTTCCAGTGAGGAGGTCGGCCTCCCGTCCGGTCAGATGGGAAACTCCGAGGTCGGGCACATGAACATCGGGTCCGGCAGGGTCGTGTACCAGGAAATCACCAGGATCGACCGGTCCATCCGGGACGGCGGGTTTTTCAGGATACCCGCCTTCACCGACGCAGCGTCGCACGTGAGGGAAAAGGGTTCGGCCCTGCACCTGATCGGCCTGCTCTCCGACGGCGGCGTCCACAGCATGAACACCCACCTCTACGCCCTCATCGAACTCGCCCGGAAGGAAAAGCTCCAGAAGGTATACGTCCACGCTCTGACCGACGGCAGGGACACCCCGCCCGAGGCCGGCGCGCAGTACCTTGCCGACCTGAACGACAGGATGAACGCGATCGGGACGGGCTCGGTGGCGACCGTGATGGGGCGGTACTACGGCATGGACAGGGACAACCGGTGGGACCGGACTGAAATTGCCTTCAATGCGATCACCGCTGGTGCGGGGGAGCTGACCCCCGACCTGATCTCCTCGGTAAAAAAATCGTACGCTTCCGGCGTGACGGACGAGTTCATCAAACCCCTGATCGCGGAGGGCGCCGACGGGAAACCCACCGGATTGATCCGGGACGGCGACGCCGTGATATTTTTCAATTTCCGGACCGACCGTCCCCGGCAGCTGACGAGGGCCTTCATCGACCCGGTCTTCGACGGGTTCAGGAGGACCAGACCGGACGTGTACTTCGCCACGATGACCCGGTACCACGAAGATTTTCGTTGCCCGGTGGCGTTTCCTCCCTCATTCATCACCCGCACCCTCGGTGAAATACTCTCGGGCCTCGGTCTGCGGCAGCTGCACGTCGCGGAGACGGAAAAATACGCCCACGTCACGTTTTTCTTCAACGGTGGAAGGGAGGAACCCTTTCCGGGGGAGGAGAGGATCCTCGTCCCCTCACGGCGCGACGTCGCCACCTACGACCTTCGTCCGGAGATGAGCGCTTACGGCATCACGGACAGGACGCTGACGGCCATCGGGACAGGAGGGTTCGACTTCATCGTCATGAATTACGCCAACGCGGACATGGTGGGACATTCCGGAAAGATGGACGCGACGGTACGGGCTGTGGAGGTCATCGACGAATGCCTCGCCAGGATCGTTCCGGCCGCACGCACGGCGGGCTATACGACGATCGTGACCGCGGACCACGGCAACGCCGACAGGATGGTGGATGCCGACGGCGGCCCCCACACAGCGCACACGACGAACCTCGTCCCATTCGTGGTGATTTCGGGAGGAGAGAGAAAAGTCTCGATGCGAAAGGAGGGAAAACTGGCCGATATCGCGCCGACCATCCTCGGTATCATGGGTATCCCCGCCCCCGAGGAAATGGACGGTGTGACCCTTCTGAAACACACCCCGTAGAACTCCCAGCCGCGGTTTTCCCGCAGCGGTCCGGATCCGCCGGAGGCGCAACGCGGGTGTTTCAGGTGATCAGAGCTTGATCAGCTGGTGGGTGTAGTCTTCCAGTTCGAGGCCCCCCGAGATCCTGTCCACGAATTCCGGCCCGTACTTATTGATGAACTGCAGGGCGCTGAACTCCCGTTCCTGGAAATTATTGTTCGGGAAGATGGTCGACGAGGCCTTCTGGAGCTGCCGGAACGCGGCATCGTGTTTTCGCCCCTGGGCTTCGATGGTTTTCTCCTTCAGGTGGGAGAGATTTGCCTCGGTCTTCGACCTGGTCGTTTCGAGAGCCCCGAGGAGCGTCTGGTCGATGTACTGCAGGCCGAACTTCAGTTCGTTCAGGTTGTCATGGATGCGCTGCCCGACCTCGCTGAACATTTCCCCGATGTTCACTTCCGAGACCAGATCGAGGACCTTCTTCTGGACGCGGGCCCGGGGGGCGAACATCTCGCGGACGGTGAGTTCGTACTTCTCGATCGTCCGAAGAATGCGCTCTTCGACGAGGGTGGCGCTCATGCGCGGGAAGATGACCGGCATCTTCAGATTGAAATACCGGTAGACGGGCTCGAGCTGGGCGAAATACGCGACCTCCGAAGGACCCGCGACGTAGGCGGCTGTGGGGAGGATGGTGTCCTGGCAGATCGGCCGGAGGGCCACGTTGGGGCTCAGCAGTTCCGGCGTGTTCTCCGCGATCGAGATCAGTTCATCGCGTGTCAGGTAGCGTCTCGTCCCCCTGAGTGAAAAATCGTGCTCGCGTGGTTCGATGAAGTACCGTCCACCCTTGTGGTAGAGGAAGAGGTTCATCGCCTTCGTTTTGATCTGGGCGTGATAACCGTTCTCCAGCTCGGCGCTCCTCCGGATGATCAACTGAGAGACCGCCGGAAACTCTTCGATTTCCTTCCTGAAGATCCCTGAAACAAGCTGCTTGATTCGTCTGTCGTTTGACGAGATGAACACCAGGCCGGCTTCCGGAAAGAGGTTGTTCATCCAGGAAGCAAATCCCTGGTTGAAGGTTTTTCCCGGAGCGTAGGCGGACCGGAGGGACTCCAGCATCGGTTTCTTGAACTCCGAGGGGGGGAGTGTGCGACCGATTTCCTCCAGGAAGCTCTCGAAATTTTCATCGATGGGGATTTCCCCGACCGGAAAGGCGTTTTTCTCGGGGTCTTTTCCTTTCGGCAGGTAGGTGACCTTCACCGGCTCGTTCTCGGTGTTCATAATCCCGACGGAGCTCATTTCCTTCAGGTCGTGGTCTTCACCCTCCAGCCAGAAGACCGGTACGAAATTTTTACCGGGATGCAGTTCCGTCAGCTTCGCCGCCAGCCTGACCGCCGTGATCGTCTTGTAGACCGTGTAGAGGGGCCCGCCCCCGACGCCGACCTGCTGGCCCGTGACGACAGCGAAGGTGGATTCTTCGGCGAGGAGGTCGATGTTCCTGAAGGTCCTGTCCCGGGAGTCGAACGTGCGGTTCTGTTCCCTGAGGACGGTGGAGAGCACGTCCCTCCGCATGTGGCCGTTGACCCTCCGGGTTGCGGACAACCCGAGCTCCTGGAAGGACCGGAAGTCGGTCGCGAAATACTGGCGGACCTTCTGGAAATCCCCGATGTAGTCCCGGTAGAGTGCGGTGATCCCCCCGGAGGCGGAAGGGAGTTCGGAGAATTCGATTGAAGTCAGTTCGTTCATCGGTGCGGAGAGCCTGATCAGGATGCCGAAAATATAACCCATCCTCTCCTGAGATGCAAACAGGGGGTGGGATGAGGTGTTGATTGGGGGGCGATCCGGGTTTCATTGACAGTCTGGGTTTTTTTCTTTATATTTTTCCCCTCGATTGAGCAATCATGAACACCGCGTAATGGAATCACCCGCCCAGCAGTCACCAGCGACCGACCCGACACAGGCCGGAAAAAATCCAACGCCCCCCCCACCCGCGGTCAAAAAGCCAAAACAGGACAAGGCCCCCGCAGAGGATCCGGGCATCTGGCGAATCAGCCGCAGGAATTTCTTCTCCGTGGCTGGATGGGCCTCTTTTTTCGTCTTCCTGGCGACATCGACGATTGCGACCCTCAGGATGATGTTTCCGCGGATCCTCTACGAACCACCTTCGGCGTTCAAGGCGGGTTTCCCCTCCGACTATATCATTGGAGAAGTCAGCGAGAAGTACAAGGACGACTACCGGGTGTGGATCATCCGCGAGGCGGACGGGTTCTACGCCCTTTCGGCGATCTGCACGCACCTTGGATGCACGCCGCGCTGGCTCGCGCCCGAATTGAAGTTCAAGTGTCCCTGCCACGGCAGCGGGTTCAGGGAATCGGGCATCAATTTCGAGGGTCCCGCTCCGCGACCCCTCGAGCGGCTGAAAATCTCCCTCGCCGACGACGGACAGATCCTCGTCGACCGGGCTATCAAGTTCCGGTTCGAGAACGGGGACTGGACGAAACCGGACGCCTACCTCACCTATACCTGATCCTGAGAACCTCTAAAGGCCGATGCTTAAACTGCGCGACAAGATTCAACAGAGTGAAATCTGGAAGTCGATTTTCCGGCACAACTACCAGGACACGAACCGGAACAGGGCCCTCCAGATCGTGGACAACGTTTTCCTGCACCTCCATCCGGTCAGGATCCCGCGGCACGCGACGAACATCGGGTTCACCTGGGGGATGGGGGGTATCACGTTCCTGTTGTTTCTGGTGCTGACCATCACCGGCGTCATCCTGATGTTCTATTACCGTCCCGCGGCCGAATATGCCTATGACGACATGAAGTATCTCATGAACGACGTCGCCTTCGGTCCCCTGATCCGCAACATGCACCGATGGGCCGCGCACGCGATGGTGATCACAGTGATGCTGCACATGTTCAGGGTGTTCCTCACCGGCTCGTACAAACCCCCCCGTCAGTTCAACTGGGGTGTGGGGGTGATCCTCCTCGTCCTGACGCTCCTCCTGAGCTTCACCGGATACCTGCTCCCCTGGGACCAGCTCGCGATCTGGGCCGTCACGGTCGGGACGAACATGGCGAGGGCGACCCCGCTGCTGGGGCACGAGGGACCGTTCGGGCCGCAGCTCGGCATGCGCATCGATAACGACGTGAGGTTCGTTCTCCTGGGAGGGACGCAGGTGGGACCGCCGACCCTTCTCAGGTTCTACGTGGGGCACTGCATCTTCCTTCCGCTGATCGCCGCCGTCTTCATGGCGGTCCACTTCTGGAGGATCAGGAAAGACGGCGGAATTTCCGGACCAACCGGTAAAGGCAGGGAATAAACACACTCTTTCGCAGGATCGTCCATGCAGAACATCTGGCTCCTGGTCTCGAAACCGGACAACATCCCGATCGTCGGGTTGCTGTTCCTCGTCATTCTGTATACCTGGTGGGGCTTCCACCGCGGGTTGAAGAATGACCGTCAGGACCTCTCGGAGGAGGCCCGGCTGAGCGAGAAAATCCAGGTGTGGCCCCACCTTGTCCGCGTGGAATTCCTCGCGACGCTCTTCGTCATGGTCATACTGGTGTTCTGGTCCTTCCTCATCGACGCTCCCCTCGAGGAGGCAGCGAACCCCACACTCACGCCCAACCCTTCGAAGGCGCCGTGGTACTTTCTCGGCCTCCAGGAAATGCTCGTGTATTTCGACCCCTGGATCGCCGGAGTCGTCCTGCCGACGCTCATCATCGTGGGGTTGATTGCGATACCGTACATCGACGTCAACGAAAAGGGGAACGGATACTACACGTACCGGGAACGCAAGTGGGCCCTGTGGATCTACTGTCTGGGTTTTATCGTCCTGTGGGTGTCCCTGATCGTCCTGGGGACCTTCTGGCGCGGACCGGGCTGGTACTTTTTCTTCCCGTGGGAAAACTGGGACACGCACAGGGTGGTCGCGCTGACGAACGTGGACCTCTCGGAACTTTTCGGAATCCCCACGAAGAACCCGGACACCTCCCTCAACCCGGTCGCATTCATCTTCGGGGCCGTCGTCGTGCTGGGATATTTCTCCCTCGGGTTGATCTACTGGCTCCGGAAAAAGAACAGCGAAATCCTGAAAAAGCTCGGACCGGTGAGGTACTCCGTCACAGCCATGCTCTTCCTCTGCATGATGTCGCTGCCCATCAAGATGGTCCTTCGAATAGCCCTGAACGTCAAGTACGTCTGGGTAACCCCGTGGTTCAACATCTAAACAGACCGACACACCCAGACCTATGCCGGGACTTTTTGACAGACTGAAGAAACGCGCCGACACCCCCATCGAACACCGGAACTACGGCGGGGTGTATCTCCTCCTCTCGGGCCTCCTCTTCGTGGGGACCATGTGGTCGGTTGTCGATGAGATATCCACGCGGAGACCATGGAAGGAATACCAGGAGACGTACCTGAGCATGTCGGAGGAGGGGTGGAAAACCCGGGTGTCCGACGAACGCGCGTATATCGATTCCACCGAGCTGCTCGAGCTGTACGGCGCGCGGGATTCCCTGGACGGCGTGCTGCGATCTCCGGAACTGGTCTCTGCGGCCCGATCGGTCGACGAGATCGACCACCGGCTGCTCGATGCCAACCGGGCCGTGACGTTCGCCAAGAGCAAGGGCGATGAAGCCTATTACTTCTGGAAGAAATCCGTACATGAAGGGGAGGAGGACGAGGGGCTCCGGGACGAAACTCTTCGTCTGGGGGAGGAGCTGGAAACGGCGAAAAAAGTCGTGGACAGCCTGACGACGATCCGGGAGGGTTTCGCAGGGGTGATCGAGGACGTCCGCTCTGCGCAGAAGGAAGTCAACCGCAGGATCGCCGCACTCCTCAAGGACGCCTCGGAGGCCGAGCGCAAACTCGAGATCGCTTCGAACGCGTCGATCCAGATCAAACAGGTGATGATGAACGGTTTCGACCGTTCGAATTTCGGGATACCGAAACCGAGGATCGACCGCTGCCAGACGTGCCATATGGGCTGGAAGGACGAGATGATGAGCGAGGCGCCGCAGCCCTTCACGCCCCATCCGCTCCCGGCCCTGCTGAAGACACACGATCCCGAGGTATTCGGATGCACACCATGTCACCACGGCCAGGGCGCGGCCCTCACGGCCGGGCTGGCGCACGGCGACGAAGACCATTACTGGGAATGGCCCCTCCTGAGGGGTGACGAGGTCTACTCGTCGTGTAATTCATGCCATGAACACGAAGTCTATCTGAAGGACGGGGGCAGGTTCAACAAGGGGAAACAGATCCTCCTCGAGTCGGGCTGTTACGGATGCCATGAGATCAAGGGTTTTGCGAATCTTCCCAAAATCGGACCCGACCTGAAAAATCTCTCCTCCAAGCTCGATCCGCAATGGTTGTTCCGGTGGATCCGCAATCCGAAGGAGTACAATCCCCACACGAGGATGCCCGATTTCCGCCTGAACGACGCCCAGTCGGAGGCGGTCGCGGCCTTCGTCATGAATGCCGGCACCGGTGACGGTTCCCGGGAGGGGCGAAAATCCTCCGGTACCGTCTCACGCGGGGGGGATCCGGCCAGCGGGAAGGAACTCGTCGAGACGATCGGCTGCAAGGGATGCCATGTCATCGGAGATGACGACAGGATGCGGGTGGCGAGGGGTTTCAGTTTCGATATCGCCCCGGAACTCACGCGGGCAGGAAGTAAACTGGACCCCGACTGGCTTTTCCGGTGGATCAAGAATCCGAGGGAGTACCGCCCCACCACCCCGATGCCCAATTTGCGCCTGTCGGACCGCGAGGCACGTGATATCGTGGCCTACATCATGACGTTGAAGGATGACAGGGAGTTCGAGGATGCACCCCTGGACCTCTCTTCGGAGGAGAAACAGCGGGAAGGCTTCCGTGTTGCCCGTGAGTACGGCTGCGCGGGCTGCCACAACATTCCAGGGCTGGAGAAGGAAAACAAGGTCAGCGTATCGCTGTCGAACCTGGGACGAAAAAGGATAGACGAAATCGACTTCGGGGACACGAAGGTCCCCCACACCTGGGACGACTGGTTCTTCGGAAAAATCAAAAATTCCCGGCAGTACGCAACTGAACGGATACTTTCGAAGATGCCCGTTTTTGCGCTCGCGGACAGTGAAATCGTCATGCTGCGGACGGTCATGAAGGGCATGACGAAGGATGTCCCGGAGCCCGAATACCGGAGACCCTACGACAAAATTCTGCAGAACGTCGAGGCCGGCCGGCGACTGGCTGATCACTACAATTGCATCAATTGCCATAAGATCGAGGAGATCGGCGGTGCGATCTCGGCGGTTGTGGAGGGGGAGGGGAAGTCGCCACCGTTCCTCCTGCCGGAAGGTTCGAAAGTGCAGGAGGAATGGCTCCATGGTTTCCTGAAGAATCCGACGACGATACGGCCGTGGCTTTCAATCCGCATGCCCACCTTCCAGCTCACCGACGCCGAGATCACAGCGATCTCGGCCTATTTCCTCGGACTGCATAAACAGACGCTGGGACTCAGGGACTATTCATCGTATACACCCGACCCGAAATACGTATCAGTCGGGAAATCGCTTTTCGACGACCTGCAGTGTCTCTCCTGTCACTACACAGGGGTCATCCCGGAAGGAAAGGGACCTGAAGATCTGGCCCCGAACCTGGCCATGGCGAAGACAAGGCTGAAACCGGAGTGGGTGGATCAATGGATCGCGCGCCCCGATTCCATAGCCCCGGGGACGCGGATGCCGAATTACTTCCCGGACCTCGTGGAACCCTCACCCTATTCCGATGCACTGGATTCAGACGTGAGGGCCCAGATCCGGGCCCTGCGGGAATACATCTTCTTCATTCACTGAGGACCGACCGGGCTACCCGATCGGGGAGAGGGGGAAGGAGGTGGGCTCAGGCCTCCGCGCGGAGGACGATCCTGGTGATTTCGGGGGGACAGTTGA
>QJVY01000178.1 GCA_003235555.1 Ignavibacteria bacterium
GACTGACCGGGACCGGTCAGAGATGTTCGGGTGACTACCGCCGGGCGATGACACCGGAAGATTTTTCTGCAATGCAAACATCGCGAAGAACGCGTTCTTATTCAGGGTTTGACGCCGCTCAGGCGAAATAATTTTTCTCATCACTATTCCAATTTTGAGGTTCTCATGTATAAACTGGCGCTGAGTGTATCACTCGTCCTGCTGATGATCCCGACGCTCCTTTTCGGGCAGGCCAACCAGACGGTTCTCCCCTATGGCTCCACCGGCTACCTTTATCGGTTCGAGCGGTCCAACTCCCCGATCATCAAGAACATGAGTTTCGTACCGGTCGGGGCAAGCGAGGCTGGTTACGACCAGGGGCAGGCCGCCTTCGGTACGATCAACAACACGAAGAATCCTCCCTGCCCGCTGAATGATTCGGCGCACGTGCACACGTTCTGGCCCCCCTCCCGGGACCTGGTGCTCAGGAAACACCTGACCCTTCCCGGCGGCGCGGCGAACATGAAAATCTACGTGGCCATCGACAACGCCGTCCAGGTGTTCTTCAACGGCGTGGGGGTGTCGGGAGGCATCCAGGTCAGCAATGACTGCGCCACGGAGTCCGGTGATTTCATCTTCACCGTCCCCGACAGCCTCATCCACGCCGGCGACAACGTCATCGCCATGCTCGGGCAGTTCGAGAGCGCGAAAAACTATGTCGACCTCAAGGTCACCGCCGACCTTCCGTTCACGATCACCGCGTCAGCCGGCGCGAACGGCTCGATCGCCCCCTCCGGCACCGTCAGCGTCAACCCCGGAGCCGACAGGGCGTTCACCATCACGGCGAACACGGGGTACCACGTCCAGTCGATAACGGTCGACGGGGTGACCACCACGGTCGCCACTTCCTCCACGACACCGTCGTCGTCGGGCTATACCTTCACCAACGTGACCGCCAACCACACCATCAGCGCCGCGTTCGCGATCAACGTCTACACCATCACCGCCAGCGCGGGAGCGAACGGGAGCATCACCCCCACGGGATCGGTCAATGTGAACTACGGCGATACGGCGGCATTCAGCATCCAGGCGGCGCAGCATTTCCACGCGGACACGCTCGAGATCGACGGCGTACCGTCGGTCATCGCCACCTCGGCCTCGCAGCCGCGGCAGACGACCTATTCCTTCCCGAATGTCACGTCCGACCATACCATCCGCGTGACCTTCACGGGAAGCCAGTACACGCTCGCCACATCGGTCGACACCGACCCGCCGACGGGGAACACCGCCGTGGGCTACGTGGTGGAGAATCCCGACCTTGCGCTCTACGCCCCGAATGCGGGTGTGACACTGACGGCGTGGGCCAACAGCGGGTACCATTTCGTCGAATGGATCATGCCGGACAATTCACGGCCGACGGACAACCCCATGGCGATCACCATGGACGACGACAAATCGATCACAGCGGTCTACGCGGCGAACACCGGCCAGGTCATCATCGTCAACACGATCGAGGATACGGTCGATTCGACCGACGGGCTCACGTCACTGCGGGAGGCACTCGAACAGTCGAACAACAACCCCGGTGAGGACGAGATCAACTTCGACATCGTCGAGGGGAACGCGCCCGGTTCCAAGATCATCATACTCTACGAGCCGCTTCCGCCGTTCTCCGACGCGATCGTCCTCGATTTCAGCGACCTGACCGACTCCTCGGGAGATCCGCTCATCTCCATCGAACCGGGATACGACACGTCCGCATACCCCAACAGCGACGGCATCGTCATCCTCGGCGATTTCCTCCCGGGCGGGTACATCCCGCAGGGGAGCGTCATCCGCGGTCTGCACATCCACGGGTTTCCCGGTTCGGGAATCTGCATCCACGGCGACAACAACACCGTTCAGCGGAACCACATCCACGATAACGGGCACCACGGCGTATGCATCGAGGACGGAAACGGTAACCTTGTCGGTGACGAATTCTCGAGCGTGAGCCCCACCGAGGGAAACACGATTTTCAATAACGGCATCGACGGCGTATCGATTGCCGAGGCCGACGCGGGTGACGCCGTACCGCCGCCGTCGGGGAACACCGTACTCGGCAATTCGATCTACGGGAACGGCGCCATCGGCATCGACCTCGGCGGCGACGGGGAGGTGACCACCAATACCTACCCGGGCGGTCCCACGAACCCGCTCGTCCGTCCCGACACGGCCGACGCGGTCAACTTTGCCGTGAACTATCCGGCGGTGAACATCGCGACGGTTGACGGCATCGAACCCTCGCGGGTCGAGGGATACCTGCTCTCCTGGCCGAGCACGACCTTCAGGATCGAGGCGTATCTCAATACCGAACCCGATCCCTCGAACCACGGGGAAGGGAAGGTCTTCCTGGGTTCGACCACGGTCGTGACCGACGACGACTCGGCGTATGCATGGTTCGTGATTCCCTCGAACACACCGCTGGCGTTCGGGCAGTTCGTGAGCGCCACCGCCACCGACGAGTTCGGCAACACTTCGGAATTCTCACCGAACCTCCCGGTCGGAGTGAATACCAGGATTTTCGAAGCCGACGAGTATATCGTGAATACGACGATGTTCTCGAAGATTCCGCTCCACTGGCCCGATGGACACGGCATGTTCAATATCGCGCCGAGCGCGGCCGCGAGCGGGTTCCAGGCAGAGATCGAGGCGTCGTTCCAGGCCTGGAACGACCAGGCGCTGGCCGCCGACCTTTCACCGTACCTGAATTACACGGTCGCGTCGCCCTCCACCCCCACCGAACAGTGGGGAGGATATCCGGACGGCGTGAACAACGTCGTCTGGGTGACGTCGAACTGGGACAGTGCGACGGGTGGCGCGGTTGCCGGTGCGATCGCAATCACGCGCGTGCGCTACAATGCCTTTAACGGCGAAATGACCGACGTCGATATCGCCTTCGACGCGGAGAACTTCGCGTTCGAAAACGTCCCGGCCGGACCGGGCGCTGTTGCCGTCCCGGTCACCGGAGGGGGCAATCCCGCACCCTCGGATGTTGCGTCGTGCGGCAAGGACGTGCTCAACACGGGCACCCACGAGGTGGGACATTTCAGCGGCCTCGGGGACGTCTATCTCCCCGGGTACCCCGGCTGGGACAAACGGATGGGCTCGAACGGATCCGGCCTGACCATGTACGGCATCATCAAGGACTGCGAGACCGAGAAACGCTCCCTCGCGGCCGGTGACAAAAACGGCATCGAATATATTTACACGCACGTCCCCCAGAGCGCCCTCGATCTGGTGCTCATCATGGACGCGAACGCCGTCTCCGATGCGAAATATCATTATCTCACGAAATCGAAGAGCGCGGCGACCGAACTCGTGCACAAACTCCGCGTGCGCGACCGGATCGCGGTCGTGAAACTTCCGGATTCGGTCGTTGTCCCCCTGCAGCTGGTGGATTCCACCAACCTGGACGCGGTGATCGCGGCCATCGACGGCATCTCCGTGGGCGGCACACCTGAACTCGGCACCGGGCTCAACACCGCACTCAGCGAAATGTCCGTCGCCGACCCGAACCGGAGGGCCATGATCATCTACAGCGCGGCCGATGAGACCGGGACCCCCACCGCCGCGACCGTCGCGCCGGACGTCGTGGCCGCCGAGGCCCTGATGTTCACGTTCGGTTTCGACGGTGGCAACCAGGACCTCACCAGTCAGCTGGCGCAGTACTCCGGCGGCAACTATTTCCTCGTCGCCGACTCGACGATCGACCTCGCGACGCAGTATATCTGGGATGAGCTCACCGGCCTGCAACTGATCGGCGATACCAGCGTGTTCGCGTCGGGGACCGGCCTCAACTGGCAGGGCGGGCTGAACTGGCAGGGGGGGTTGAACTGGCAGGGCGGGCTGAACTGGCAGGGCGGGCTGAACTGGCAGGGCGGGCTGAACTGGCAGGGTGCGGTGGATCCCGGCACGACGAACCTCTTCCCCGGCCTCAACTGGCAGGGAAGCCAGTTCATTCTCCTCCTGGTACCGCCGGGGTGTGATGTCCCCGAGGGTATCATCAACGTCGAGGATCTCGCGACGCTCTATCCGTGCGTCATCACGCCATGGAACCTGCCCGCGGGCGGGGAATACATCATGGACTCGACGTACGCATTCTATAAAATTCCCAATCCGGCTCCCGGCGTCTGGACGCTCCGTCCGGAGGGGGTGAACCCCGATGAACTGCCACCCCCGGGCGGAGAGTTCGTCTCCATCAGGATTTTCTCCCAGGTGGACGTGGTCTTCGATGTATTCTTCCCGAAGCAGACCTTCAAACCCGGAGAAACAGTGTCGTTCCACGGGCTCCTCGCCGATGGCGGCGCCCTCCTCGGGAGCGAGCACCTCTCCGGCGGGAGCCCCATCACCGACGCCCTGGTCACCGCGGTGGTGACCCCACCCGGATCGGGAACGCCCCAGACCGTGACGCTGACACACGTGGGCAACGGACAATATGACGGGGTCTTCACCAACACCGGCGTGCCCGGCACGTACAATTTCAGCTTCACCGCCGTCGGGACCACGCCGACGCTGCCCGATTCCTTCAGGCGGTACGCCGAGCAGGCGGTCTACGTGGCGCCGCCGTACCTCAACGCGGTCATCTTCGCTCAGAACAGCGTGCTGATCGACGCGAACGCGAAGGTCCATTCGGGGCACATCTTCGTCAACAGGGACGCCGCGACGGGCGATCCGGGGGTCGAAGTGCATCTCGTGGGGGGTGCGACCACGCCGGCGGGATACAACGTCAAGGCGGACCGGATCCTGATCGATTCGAACGCGGTCCTCGGCGGCAACGCTTTCTTCAACGAACTGTCGAACTTCGGCACGATCGGCGGCAGCGGGATCACACCGCTCGAGCTGCCCGTCGGCGATTTCCCGGTGTTCAAGTCGACCGATCCGGGGGTGACGAGCGCCTCGCAGGTGCGACTCAACAACAGCGAGGTCGATTCGATCACACCGGGCGTCTACGGCCGCGTCACCCTCCAGCCGGGGGCCCAGCTCTTCCTGGCCGCGGGCAGGTACCATTTCCGCAACGTGCTCATGAAGAGCGGCGCGAGTATGGCTGTTCGCGGAACGGAACGAACCGAGATCAGCGTTCTCGAAGATTTCGGGATGGACAACGATTCGTACTTCGGTCCTGCGGCGGGCAGCCTGCTTACCCCGTCCGACATCATCCTCTACGTCCAGGGTGGGGATGGTAGCGGCTACGCGGTGACGAACAGTCCCAAGGCCCAGACGTTCGGTAACATCCTCGCGCCGAACGGGACGATCCTCCTCAACCAGTTCACCATCAACAAGGGGGCGTACTTCGGGAAGGACGTGATCATCGGACACGATGCCGAGGTCTCCCTCGGTTCGGCCTTCAACGCCGTGGACGCCAGGAGCGTCCCGGCAGGGGACGTGGCCGAAGGGAACGGGGAACCGACCTCGGCCCTTCCGGAGAAGTACGAACTCTCCCAGAACTACCCGAACCCCTTCAACCCGTCGACGGTGATCCGGTACGCCCTGCCTGAGGCGGCAACCGTGAACATCACGGTCTATAACGTCTTCGGCGAGGAGGTGACCCGGCTGGTAGGGGGCGAACGGCCCGCGGGGTACCATGAAGTGACCTGGAATGGACGGAATTTCGGTGGAAATCAGGTCAGCAGCGGCATCTATTTCTACCGCGTTACGGCCGGTGCATTCACGGACATCCGGAAGATGGTGCTCCTGAAATAAGATTCGCAACATTTAGCAAAAGTTCTTACCTTTCGGGCTGCCGCGGGTACCACCCGCGGCGGCCTGTTTTTTTTTATGCTCGGACTGCGACCATTTTTCGCCTGATGAAACGGTTTTTTCTTCCCCGTTCGCTGCATCACCGCACACCCCGGACCGCGATCCGGCGGGCATGGTCCCTGCCGGCGTCCCTCATCGCCCTCTGGATCACCTCCGCCCCGGCCGTCTCCCCGGCGCTGGCGCAGAAAGCATCTCTCTTCGAACACCTCGACGTCAAGAGCGGCCTCTCCCAGGGAACCGTCCACACCATCCTGCAGGACAGCCGCGGGTTCATGTGGTTCGGCACCGAGGACGGCCTCAACCGGTACGACGGCTACGACATCCGGGTCTTCAAAAGCGTCGAGGACGATTCGACGAGCCTCAGCGACAACTGGATCGACTTCATCGGTGAGGACACCGCGCAGGTGCTCTGGATCGGGACCCTCAATGCCCCCGGAGTCCTCAACCGCTTCGACCGATTGACCGAGACCTTCGTCCGCGTCCCCCGCGACAGCGTGCGGACCGTGTTCGTGAGGGAAAACCACCTCTTCCCGGATTACACAGAACCGTCCGGGGTCCGGTGGTTCGGCGTCGGTTCGAACGGCGGCGGCCTCCGGCGGTTCGACCCCCGCACCGGCGACACGACCTTCTATACCCATGACCCTTCAGACGAGAACTCGCTCACCAACGACGAGGTGTATTCCGTCGTCGGCGACAAACGTGGCGCCCTCTGGATCGGGACGCGGGGGGGTCTGGACCGTTTCGAGGAACAGACGGGAAAATTCACCCATTTCCGGAACGACCCGGCGGACCCGAAGAGCATCAGCGACAGTTACGTCTGGCCGATCCTGGAAGACCGGGACGGGGTCCTCTGGATCGGGACCTACCAGGGGGGGCTCAACCGGTTCGATCCCGTGTCGGAGACGTTCACGCGGATCAGGCACGACGAATCGGATCCCAGGAGCCTGGCCGGTGATCGGTTGTTCGCCCTCTACCAGGACGAATCGGGGATGATCTGGGTGGGAACGGGCGACCTCGGTGTCGACCGCTTCCACCCCGGACTCTCGAATTTCGAACACATCCTCCACGATCCCAGCGATCCCGGCAGCCTCTCCAGCAATAACATCCTCTCCCTCTACGTGGACCGTGGCGGCACGCTGTGGGCGGGGACCAGGGACGGGCTCAACAGGTGGGACAGGAAGCGGGGCAGATTCCGGGTGTACCGGCACGATCCCGGTAACCCGGCGAGCATCGCCGACGACCAGGTGCAGGTGATGCTGGAGGACCGGTCCGGGAATTTTTGGGTCGGGACGCCGGGGAAGGGGCTGGACCGGCTTGACCGGGCATCCGGGACGTTCGTGCACTACAGGAACAACCCGAACGATCCCCGGAGCCTTCCCGATAACAGGGTCTACGCACTGCTCGAAGACAGGAACGGGACGCTCTGGGTCGGGACGTACAAGGGGGGCCTCTCCCGGCTGGATCGCCGGACCGGGACGTTCGAATCATACCGGTTCGATCCCGCCGACACGACGGGCATCGCCGCCCCGGGCGTCTGGGCGCTGCTCGAGGACCGGGCGGGCAGGCTCTGGGTGGGAACCCTCGGGGGAGGCCTGGACCGTTTCGATCGGACGACGAAAACATTCATTCATCACAGGGAAAGTGAGTCAGCGGAGAACCACCTCAGCAACAACGTCGTCGTGACGATGCTCGAGGACCGTGTCGGCAGGATCTGGGTCGGCACGGTTTCGGGGCTGAACATGTTCGACCCGGAAAAGGAGACCTTCCGCACGTACAGGATGAAGGACGGGCTCCCGAACGAACTGATCATCGGACTCCTCGAGGATTCCGAGGGAAAGATCTGGATCAGCACGGTGGACGGACTCTCCCGGCTCGATCCCGATTCCGGCGTGTTCCGGAACTATGATTACCTCGACGGGCTCCAGGGGAACGAGTTCAACCAGAGCGCCTATGCGAAAGACCCCAGGACGGGGGAGATGTTTTTCGGCGGATCAAACGGTTTCAATGCCTTCCGTCCGGACAGGATCACCTCGAACCGGTACGTCCCCCCGATCGTCTTCAGCGATTTCACGAGGTACAATTCCGACGACGAGGAGGGGAGGCCGATCCGGGAGCCGGGGATAGACACGAAGACCCGCATCACCCTGTCGTACAAGGACAACGTCGCCAATTTTGAGTTCGCCGCGCTGAACTATTTCAACAACGATAAAAACCGGTATGCCTACTGGCTCGAGGGATACACCGAGAGCTGGATCCAGCTCGGGGCCGAACGCCGGGCGACTTTCACGAACCTCGACGGGGGGGATTACGTCCTCCATGTGAAGGGTTCGAACAACGAGGGTGTATGGAACGAGGCGGGGGCCACGCTGAACATCACGGTCAATCCCCCCTGGTGGAAAACCACGTGGGCGTACGGATCGTACGTGGTGATGATCATCGCCGTCCTCTACGGTCTCAGGCGGGAGGAGATGAGACGCCGCGAACAAAAGACACAGATGCGTGAGGCCCAGCTTCAGGCCAAGGCGGCGGAAGCGGAGAAGAGGGCGTTGCAGGCGGAAAACGAGAGGCAGATGAAGGAGCTCGAGGACGCACGCCGGCTTCAGCTGTCGATGCTGCCGAGCAAAATCCCGGAAGTCCCCGGTTACGAGATCGCGGTCTTCATGAAAACCGCCACCGAGGTGGGGGGGGACTATTACGACTTCAACCTCTCCCCGGACGGCGAGCTCAACGTGGCGTTCGGGGACGCCACCGGCCACGGGATGCAGGCGGGGACGATCGTCACGCTCATGAAGGGCCTGTTCATCTCGGAATCCTCCAAATTCGAGATCCAGAAGTTCTTCAAC
>QJVY01000251.1 GCA_003235555.1 Ignavibacteria bacterium
GAACGCGCTGTTTTCAACTGCGATTACCAATGCATTCACCTTTGATACCGTTTATAAGGCGAATGATACGTTGGAAAACGGAAGAGGATACTGGTTAAAATTTGATTCCACTCAGGTTGTTTTCATGAGTGGAGGGGAGCGAACGACCGATACAATTGCCGTGGTTGCCGGATGGAATATGGTAGGGACCCTGAGTACACCAATTCCAGCTTCAGGCGTGGGTTCAATCCCGGGAGGTATCGTCACATCCAGCTTTTTCAAGTTCACAGATATGTATGAAGCTGATACCACCCTGGAGCCTGGGAGAGGGTATTGGGTGAAAGTTTCTCAAGCAGGTCAATTGATATTAAACAGTACCAGCACAATTCCAGCCGCTAATCGGATTAGGATAATGGATACAGGAGAATATCCACCTATCCTGGCACCACAGGATTAGCAAACCGTTAGAATTTTTCAGGTTTTCTGAAATCGACTCATAATCAGCGGCTCGCAGGTTCAAGTTCTGAGGGCCCGTACAGAAGAGCGATTTACGTTTTTACAACCCCGCAGTCTTTCATCTGAGGGTGACCCACCCCCCCCAACGTGGGCCAGGATTCGGGAGTCCTGACCATGAATCATCCTTGACATTTAAGGCGTTGTTGGTTATACTCACGCCATGACCCCTGTCCCCGTGAGAGATCAGAGGGTTTCTTTTTTTTAGAGTCGACGTTTCCAATAATTTTCAGTTCAGTCCACTGTACCCACAGCAGGAGGTCCATATGATCAGATATACCATGTTGTTCGTCGCGATAGTGGCGATGTGCGTGTCGGTGAACGCCCAGATTCCCGAGACGGTCGCCTACCAGGGGTTCTATTCGGACTCTGTCGGTAACGCCAAACCGGACGGGAACTACACGTTTACCTTCCGGATCTACGATGTCGATTCCGGCGGGGCCCCGCTCTGGACGGAGATCAAGGACCTGGCGGTGAAAAACGGTCTGTTCTACACGCTGCTCGGGGACGATACGCCGTTGCTTCCCACGCTCGATTTCAATAATCCGTACTGGCTCGGGATCAAACCGGGGGCCGACCCGGAAGTCGCACCCCGGGTCCCCTTCACCAGCGTCCCGTACGCGTTGATCGCGCAGACGGTCCCGGACAACGCCGTGACGACGACTAAAATCGCCGACGGGTCGGTAACGCTCGACAAGCTGAACCAGTGGGGAGCCTCGACCGACGACCTTATGCAGTGGAACGGCTCGGAGTGGGCCGCCGCGACCATCGGTTTCCCGGGAGGGGCGTACCAGGGTTTCGGGACGCATGCCGTTCCGACATCGCTGACGCCGGCCTGGGACTCCATGAAGATTCAGGTCCCCGGCGCGGGCTTCCTGCAAACGACGACCACCGTGACACTCTATCTGACGGACGCGACGGGTTGTCCGTGCCAGTACAGGGGTGTGGTGTACGTGACGGGGGAAGGTTACACAACGGGTTATTATTCCGATGTCACCCTCGACGTGTTGTCCCAGCGTATGGTGCTGTCGATGACGGGAGGGATCCAGGTCCCCGACGCGGGTACCTACAACCTGGAGATCCGCGTCCACCGTGGCAGCGGATCCGGAACCGCGACCGGGTTCGGCAACGGGAGCGCAATCTGGGTCCCGGTCAACGCCTCCGCAGGGGCGGCGCCCAGGGCGGCGGTCGGTGAAAACGCCGTCGAAAAACCCTGACCGCAGAGATGAAATATCATTTCACTCAGCCATGAGGAGCTAACGATGTCACGAAAAATGGTTTTGTTCATCGCGCTGCTGGCGGCCTCCGCTTTGCCATCGTCGGAGAACGCCTTCGGGCAGAATTCGAACATCGGGTGGTCCGGGATCAGCGGTGGTGCCGGACTCTCCGGGGCGGGAAACTCGGGGGTGGTATCGTCCGCCGGCCAGGCCCTGGTCGGGAGTTCGGGCGCGTCCAACGCCGGCGTCACGAGCGGGTTCCTTGCGGTGGCGCGATCGGTCGGTCCCCTGCACCTGTACAGCGTCACCGACAAATGGAACCTGATCTCGGTCCCGTTGACGATGAGCGATTACACGAAGACGCTCATCTATCCCACCGCGGTGAGCAACGCGTTTTATTTCAACGCCGGGTATTTCTCGGACCCCACACTCGAAAACGGCGTGGGGTACTGGTTGAAATTCGACGCGGACCAGGTCCTTTCGCTTTCGGGTGAGGAGCGGACACTCGACACGATCGACGTCATCGCCGGATGGAACATGATCGGGTCGCTGAGCACGCCGATCCTGGCGGCGGGCGTCGGTTCGATCCCGGGGGGGATCGTGACCTCCAGCTTTTTTGAATTCGCCGGCCTCTACCAGGCGAGCCCGACGCTTGAACCGGGGAAGGGATACTGGGTGAAGGTCACGCAGGCGGGACAGCTGGTTTTATCCGCCGGCGGCATCATCGAATCGCAAAACCGGATCCGGATCGTCGATCGGGGGGAAGTCCCCCCGGCAGCCGCTCCGGAAGGGGAGAAGTAACCCTCCCGCCGGGCACATCACGCAAACACACGAAAACCACGGAGCCCCGGCCGGGATCGGCCGGGGCTTTTTTTTCTGCATAACGGAGCGGAGAGAACATTATCCCGGCGGGATGCTATTTTACAATTCAGATT
>QJVY01000196.1 GCA_003235555.1 Ignavibacteria bacterium
CTGAAACTCACACGTACGTCGAGCACGGTCGGCACGCTCGGGTACATGTCCCCCGAACAGATCCAGGGGGGAGAGGTGGACAACCGGTCGGACATCTTCAGCCTCGGCGTGGTGCTGTTCGAGATGCTCACCGGACAGCTGCCATTCAGGGGCGAGCACGAGGCGGCGATCGTCTATTCGATCGCCAACGAGGAACCGAAACGGATCACAGACCTCCTCCCGGCGGCGCCCCCCGCGCTCGAGGAGATTTTCGCGAAGGCCTTCGAGAAGGACCCGAACGAACGGTACCAGTCCGCCGCAGATTTCGCCGTGGACCTCAAACGTCTGAAGAAACAATCGTCGCAGTCGAGGAGCCGGAGTTCGGTGCAGGCCATGGGGAAAACGCCCGGCCCCGATTCCGCGGAATCATCCGCTGCGCTGACTCCCGCGGAGGAGACGATGCTTTCCGGTCATCGCGGAAACCGGGGATCGAAGGCCGCGCTGATCGTGGTCGGCGTCCTGCTGGCCGTCGCCGTGGGATACATCGGTTACCTGAAGGGGTACGTGAAAATCTGGTCCGGCGAACGCTCGGGACCCCCCTCGCTGTCCGTCATCCGCCTGACCGAGCAGGCCGGGGCGGAAACCTCCCCCGATATCTCCCCGGACGGAAATTATATCGCGTACGTGAAGGCCGAGGGCAACACGTCGGACATCTTCGTTCAACGGGCCGGCGGAGGGAATCCGTTGAACATCACAAACGCCGCGGCGTCGGTCAATACGCAGCCCGCCTACTCACCGAAGGGGGACCTGATCGCCTTCCGTTCGGAACGGGACGGCGGAGGGATCTTCCTCATGGGTTCGACGGGCGAGTCGGTCCGGCGCCTGACGGATTTCGGATACAACCCCAGCTGGTCGCCGGAGGGGGGGAGAATCGTGGTCGCTGCGGAACTGATCCAGCACCCTTTCTCCCGTGCCACCGAGAGCAAGCTGTGGACGATAGACATTGCGACGGGGAAAAGCGTGGAACTATACTCCGGGGACGCGGTCCAGCCGCAGTGGTCTCCCGACGGGAGGTGGATCGTGTTCTGGGGACTGCCCCGGGGAACGGGCCGGAGGGAGCTCTGGACGGTGTCGTCGACGGGGGGACCGGCGACCAGGCTCACCGAAGACGATTACATCGACTGGGACCCCCAGTGGTCTCCCGACGGCCGGGCGATCTATTTTTTGAGCGACCGCGGCGGAACGATGAATGTCTGGCGGCTCGGCTTCGATCCCGGTTCGGGCACGGCTGACGGCGCCCCCGTCCCTGTCACGTTGCCCACGCAAAATTGCACGGGGTTGAGGATATCGCGCGACGGTGGAAAGTTCATTTACGTTTCTTCAGAAGTGCGGGGAAACATCTATAAAGTTCCCTTCGATCCCGTGCGCCTCATGGCCACGGGGATGCCCACTGCAGTGACCGAGGGATCGAGGGAATTTGGATTCCTCGAAGTCTCACCCGACGGGAAGAACCTTGCTTTCTCGCTCATGGGGGTCCAGGAGGATATCGGAGTCATCGGGACCGACGGAAAGGGTTTCAGAAAACTTACCAACGACAGGGCCAAGGACCGCGGTCCCAGCTGGTCACCTGACGGAAAGCACATCGCGTTTTACTCCGAACGAAGCGGAAACTACCAGATATGGACTGTCCGTGCCGACGGGAGCGGATTCACGCAGGTGACGTCGGAGACCAACACAGGCATTCTCGCCTGGCCCATCTGGCTGCGGGGAGGTACAGCAATTTATTACCAACAAGATGCCAGCGGATCCATAATCGATAATATCAAGCCGGGCGGGGGGAGTGCGACGAAGCAGACGCGCCTGCCGGAATACCCCGGCGGGGGGCAATTCGGCGGTGTATCGGTCTCACCCGACGGAAAGACGCTCGCGGGAAGTCCCGTCCTGCCGGACGGGATCAGCAGGGGTATCGTACTGTATTCCCTCGCCGACTCCACGTTCACCGAAATTTATGACCGTGGTGAACGTCCCTTCTGGCTCAGGGACGGAAAAACCATCTTCTTCCTCGACGAGGGGACAATTCGTCTTCTCGACGTAGGGACGAAAAAGGTCACGCCGCTGGATGGATTTCCCCCCTTCAGGGCCGAGGGTCTGTGTGTCATCTCCCCCGATAACCGGACCATCTATTTCGTGAAAGCCGAATCGGAGTCCGATATCTGGGCGGCCATCTTGAAATAATCCCCGATCCCATGCTCGGTAAAACGATATCGCATTACACGATCACCGAGAAACTCGGCGAGGGAGGCATGGGCGTCGTGTACCGTGCTCACGACCTGAAATTGAAACGCGACGTCGCCATCAAGTTTCTCCCAAAACGGCTTTCGACGCACGGCGAGGAGAGGGAACGTTTCGTGCACGAAGCCCAGGCGGCCTCGGCGCTGAACCACCCGGGCATCTGCACGATCCACGAGATCGACGAGGCGGACGGCGAGACCTTCATCGTGATGGAGATGATCGAGGGTGTCACGCTGAGGGAATGGATCCACGATAAGATCGGGGCGGGGGAAGGTTACCGCAAGCTTCCCGTGAAGGAGGTGACGGCGCTCGCCGTGCAGATCGGTGAAGCGCTCGGGAAGGCGCACGAACGGGGGATCGTTCACCGGGACATCAAGTCGGAGAACATCATGGTCACCCCCGATGTGCGGGTGAAGATCATGGATTTCGGCCTCGCCAAGCTTCAGGGGGTCACCAAGCTGACAAAGACCGGCTCCACGATCGGGACGATGGCGTACATGTCGCCCGAACAGGTTGAAGGGGCCGAAACCGACCACCGTACGGACATCTTTTCGTTCGGCGTGCTTCTCTACGAGATGCTCACCGGGAAGTTCCCGTTCCGCGCCGCGCACGAAGCGGCGATCATGTATGAGATCGTGAACAGCGATCCGGTGCCGATCACCGGTGAACGGCCGGGGCTGGAACAGGAACTGGTGAGGATCATCTCGAAGGCCCTCGAGAAGAACAGGGAGGAGCGGTACCAGTCCGTCCGGGAGATGGTCGTGGACCTCAAACGATTCCGGCGCGATACGGATGGCCGGATACGGCCCGGCGGGGGGCTGGGAACACAGGCGGTGTCGGGTTCCGGCCAGAGTGAGGGCCACGGGGACGGGAAAAGGAGAGACCCGATTTCCTGGATGCCTGTCACGGGAGTCGCTGTCATCGTCCTTCTTGCCGTCGCCGGTTACCTGCTCTTCAGGACCTCCGGGACGAGGGTGGCCGGAGAGAAAACGGTAAACAGGATCACGTCAGGTCCCGGCCTCGAAATGGAGCCCTCGATCTCGCCTGATGGACAACTGGTCGCTTATGCAACCGATGACCGCGGAAATCTCGATATCATGATTCAGCCGGTCGGAGGGGGGCAGCCGGTCAGGCTCGTGGATCACGACGCCGACGATGCCGATCCAGCCTTTTCCCCCGAGGGGGACCGACTCGCTTTTGTCTCCGCACGAAACAGGGGGGGGCATCTGACCATCGGCCTCGGCCTCGGTCCCCTCCAGAACTTCCAGTCCGGAAAGTACGGGGACCTCTTCGTCATCCCGGTGGCCGGAGGAGAGGCGAGGAAACTGGCCGACAACGCGTACAACCCGGCGTGGTCCCCCGACGGAAAGGAGATAGCCTTCCGTTCGTCGATGAAGGGAAACTGGGATCTCTGGGCGGTCGATGTAGAGTCAGGTGATACACGGCAGCTGACAAGGGATGAGGATTTCAATTTTCAGCCTGCGTATTCGCCCGACGGGAAATGGCTCGTCTATCCGACGATGCTCAGTTCCTCCAATTATGTCCTGAGGTCGATGCCCGTCGCCGGAGGCGAACCGCGCGTCATCACCTCCGGTACCAGCATGATCATCCGCCCGATCTGGTCCGATGACGGCGAAGAAATCATCTATTCAACCAACAGGGGTGGGAGCATCAATCTCTGGAAATTCAGATATTCCCCGGACGGGAACGGTTCCGGAGATTCATTCCATCCCACGCAGATTACGGTCGGGGGCGGTGCCGATGTGGAGGCCTCGGCAGCCCGGTCCGCACGAATCCTGGCGTACGCGACCACCGCCGTGAATACGGACATCTGGGAAATGGAATACCCCGCGGCGACGAAGCGGCGTATTACATCGGAGACGTCCGTTGAAGATTTTCCACAGGAGTATCCCGACGGACGGTCCCTCCTTGTCACATCGAATCGTTCGGGTCTCCTGGCACTCTACAGGACCGGCCTTGACGGACAGAGCTTCGAACGGGTCACACCCCTCTCCGATTTCGATGAACCGATGGGGAGGATCTCCCCTGACGGGGAGAAACTCGTATATCTCGCCCGTTCAGAGAACCGGTACTCCATGAGAATGCTGAACACGCGGACCGGCCGGGACACCGAACTCGTCAGTGACGACGAACCGCTGGTTGCCCCGGTGTGGTCGCCCGACGGGAAATCGATCGCGTACGACCGAAACACCAATCAGAAGGCGGATGTTTTCATCCACGATGTCGCCACGGGGGCGGAACGCCAGCTGACCCGGATGGAATATTCCTCGAGTTTCAGTACATGGTCGCCGGACGGGAAATATCTGACGTTCCAGATGCAACAGCCTACCGTCCGCACAATCTGGATTGTCCCTGCCCGGGGGGGGACGCCCAGGCAGGTCACGAGCGGCACCGCCGAGCATTCCCATCCGCAGTGGTCCCCTGTGGATTCCGATCTCATCCTGTTCGTCCTGGACCACAAGAACCTGTGCGCGGTCCGGCCTTCGTCGGGAAAAATCGAACAGCTCACCTCGTACACCGAATCGGACCTGGTTCTCGACTACCCCTCCTGGTCTCACGACGGTAGGAAGATCTATTACAGCATCACCAGGAAGACCGGCGATATCTACACGCTCGAAAATTACTGATACCGGGCGCCGGTTCCCATGCTGATCCAACGTACCCCGTCATGATCGGAAAGAAGATATCCCACTACCAGATCGTCGAGAAGCTCGGCGAGGGGGGCATGGGCGTCGTTTACAAGGCGCGCGACACCAGGCTCGACCGGTTCGTCGCGCTGAAATTCCTCCAGACCGTCCTCCCCGCGACCACACAGGACACCGTCCGTTTCTTCCACGAGGCGAAGGCGGCATCGTCGGTCGACCATCCCAATATCTGCACCGTCTACGACTTCGACGAAACCCCCGAGGGGCAGACGTTCATCGTCATGGGGTATTACGAGGGCAAGACGCTGAAGGAGCGGTTGGAGGAAGGGACCATTCCACCTGCGGAGGCGGTTGCGATCGCGCTCGCGGTCGCCGACGGACTCGCGGCGGCCCACCACAAGGGGATCGTGCACCGGGACATCAAGAGTTCGAACGTCCTCCTGACTGCGGACGGCCAGGTGAAAATCATGGACTTCGGCCTCGCGAAGCTCCGCGGCCAGCCGCAGATTACGAACAAGGGAACCCCCCTCGGCACCGTCGCCTACATGTCCCCGGAGCAGGCGCGCGGCGACGAGGTGGACCACCGGACGGACATCTGGTCCTTCGGCGTCGTGCTGTACGAAATGCTCACCGGCGTCCTCCCGTTCAGGAGCGAGTACGACCAGGCGATGATCTATTCGATACTCCACGAAAACCCGGTGCCAGTCGGGGAACTCAACCCTGCCCTGAATCAGGGGCTCGCGCGGATCGTCGCCCGGGCGCTCATGAAGAATCCAGCTGAACGATACCAGTCGATCGCGGCGCTGAGGACGGACCTGACATCGGCCGGGGACGAGCCGGCCGGCGGACAAACAGAAAACATCCCCGCGGTGAAGACCCTCGCGGTCCTGCCTTTCGAAAATATCGGATCGGAGAAGGACGACGAGTATTTCAGCGACGGCCTCACCGAGGAAACCATCACGAGCCTGTCGAAGATCAGGTCCCTCCGCGTAATCTCGCGGAGTTCGGTGATGCGGTACCGCGGTTCATCGATGAGCACGCGCCAAATCGCCTCGGAGCTTGGTGTCCGGTACCTCCTCGAGGGGAGCGTCCGCCGGCACGGTGATACGGTCCGCATCACTTCACAATTGATAGACGCGGAGGCCGACACGCACCTCTGGGCCGAGAAGTACACCGGCACGATGAAGGACATTTTCGCGATCCAGGAGCAGGTCTCCGGGGAAATCGCCTCCGCGCTGCGGGTCCATTTTTCGGACGGCACCATCGAGGATATCCGGAGGCGTGCCACGGAGAACAGCGAAGCCTACGAGAATTACCTCCGGGGCCGCTACCACTGGAACAAGCGGTCGGAGGAGGCCCTCAGGACCGGGATCAAATACTTCAAGAAGGCCATCGAGATCGATCCCCTCTACGCGCTCGCGCACGCAGGGCTTGCCGATTCGTACAACATGCTGGGATTCTGGAACATGATGCCGCCGAAGGAGGCGTTCGCCCTCTCGGTGGCGGCGGCGCACAAATCACTCGAACTGAACGACAACCTCGTCGAAGGCCACACCTCCCTGGCGTACGGTCAACTCTACACCTGGCGGTGGGAAGAAGCGGAGATGTCGTTCAAGCGGGCCATCGAGACCTGCTCGACGTACGCGGTGGCGCACCAGTGGTACGGGAACTTTCTCCTCGTCCGCAACAGGCTGGATGAGGCCCGCCGCGAGTTCCAGAAGGCGCAGGAACTGGACCCGCTCTCCCTCATCATCAATACCGCGAACACGTGGGTGGACCACGTGACGGGAAAAACGGAAGCGGCGATCAGCTCCCTGAAAAAAACCCTCGAGCTCGACGCCGACTTCGTGCCCGCGCTCGAATTCATCGGGAAATCGTACGAACAACTCGGACAGTTCGACGACGCGATCAGGCACCTGGGGAAGGCGCATTCCCTGGAACCGACGCCGGGGAATTACGCGAACCTCGGCCACGCCCTCGCGCTGGCCGGTGAGACCGAAAAGGCGGAAGCCATCCTCCGGGAACTTCTCCATCCAAGCACCGACAGATATATCCCGCCGTATTCGATCGCGGAGCTCTTCACCGGGCTCGGCCGCCGTGAGGAGGCCTTCCGATGGCTCGACGCCGCGGTTCAGGCAGGATCGCGCGGTGTGGCCTTCCTCAGGGTCGAACCCCGCCTGAGACCACTCCACGATGACCCCCGCTACGGAAAGCTGCTGAACGCCGTAAAACTCTAAGTAACCTCCCGTTTCCACCCCCCCAAAAGAATCCATTTACACCGATTTTTGATGATTATGGTGTATTTCAGAGGGAAAACCGTATATTATTAACTTGCGTTTACACATCTCCAATCAGGCAAACCATCATTTTATGGATTTTCCATCGCTGAGCCGATGATCGGAAAATCGATCTTACAATATGATATTATGGAGGAGCTCGGCCGGGGAGGCATGGGTGTCGTTTATAGAGCCCACGACACGAAACTCGACCGGACCGTCGCGCTGAAATTCCTCCCGTCGCACGTCAACCCGACCGAACACGACATCTCCCGCTTCACGCAGGAGGCGAAGGCGGCCGCGGCGCTCAACCACCCCAACGTCTGCACGATCTACGACATCAAGGAGAGCGACAGGCTGCATTTCATCGTCATGGAGTTCGTGGAGGGGAGGACCGTCCGGAAGATGGTGGCCGGAGGCCCGCTGGCGCTGGACGACGTCCTGCAGTACGGCCTGCAGGTCGCCGACGCCCTCCAGGAAGCGCATTCCAGGGGAATCGTTCACCGCGACATCAAGGCCGACAACATCATGGTGAACACGAAGAACCAGGTGAAAGTGATGGACTTCGGCCTGGCCAAACTGAAGGGCTCCCTGAAGCTGACCCGATCGTCGAGCACCGTCGGGACCCTCGCGTACATGGCCCCGGAGCAGATCCAGGGTGGCGAGGTGGACGCGCGGTCGGACATCTTTTCGCTCGGCATCGTACTCTACGAGATGCTCACCGCCCACACCCCCTTCCGCGGGGAACACGAGGCGGCGATGATGTACTCCATCCTCAACGAGGAGGCCGAACCCCTCCAGAAGTATCTCCCCGACGCCCCGTCCGAACTGCTCCACGTGATCAACCGCGCTCTCGAGAAGAATCCCGACGACCGGTACCAGCAGGTCAACGAGATGGCGATCGACCTGAGGCGCATGAAAAAGGATTCCTCGAAGGTCTCGCGCCGCTCGATACCTGCGATGCCGGCCGCGGCGGACCCGGGAGATGTGTCGGCGACGGGTGCAGTCCCGGCGGGGAATTCCGCCGTCTCCCCGTCACCGTCAGGCGGCACCCCCAGGAAGACAACGACGGTCACGCTCAACATCCCCGCAGTCGGCCGGGGCACGGTCCTGAAATGGGTGGTCCCCGCCGTCGTGGTCATCGCGGGTGTCATCGGGTACTTCACGATGTTCACCGGCGGCGAAGCCGATACCGGACAGCGCATCCCGGTGGCGGTCGCGGACTTCCAGAACCAGACGAAGGAAGACGATTTGAACGGCCTGTCGGGAATGCTCATCACGTCGCTGGAGCAGTCCCGCAGACTTTCGGTGATGACCCGGTCCAGGATGTTCGACGTCCTGAAACAGCTGGGGAAGGGGGGAGTGTCGAGGATCGACGAACCCCTCGGACGCGAGATCTGC
>QJVY01000048.1 GCA_003235555.1 Ignavibacteria bacterium
TATCCGAAATTTACGGATGGGGACCGTTTCCCCCCAAAGATCGATCCCTTCTGTTTTTGATAATTTTTGTTGATTATTGAACGTTTTTTTATAAAAAACACCAATTTTCAATCAAAACCAACTCCAACCTTCCTTGACTTTCATGGCCTTATTGAGTATCTTTTTGCTCCATTTTTACTCCATCTCCACATCTTCGTCACTTTTTTAATTTTATGGGATCAACCTCAGATTTTCGCCCCGGTTTGACCATCCGGATGGATGGTGAGCTATGGAATATTGTCGAGTTCCAGCACGTCAACCCGGGGAACTGGCGCGCGTTCGTCCGGGCGAAGTTGAAAAGCCTCAGGTCCGGGAAGGTCGTCGAGACACGGTTCCGCGCGGGAGAATCGATCGAGGTGATCCGGATCGATTCCAAGGAATTCCAGTATCTCTACCAGGACGGGTCCGGGTACGTTTTCATGGACCAGGAGACGTACGACCAGATCACCGTCGACGCCGGGATCGTGGGTGACGGGATAAAATTCCTGAAGGAGTCGGAGACGGTGACGATCCTGTTCAACGGTACCGACATCATTTCGCTGACGATCCCCATCACCGTGGAACTGAAAATCGTCGAAACCGTGCTCGGTGTTCGGGGAGACACCGCCACCGGGGCACAGAAACCGGCCACCGTCGAGACCGGGGCCACGGTGAACGTTCCGTTGTTCATCAACGTGGGGGACACGATCAAGGTCGATACCAGGAGCGGCGCGTACCTCGAACGCGTCAAGGCTCCCTGAGGGTGTATCGCAGGTATCCGACTGCCGGCCGGAGTGCACCCCGCCGTGACGCACACAACCAAACGATGATCAACCCGGAGACGCCATGAATCTCGCGTTGCTAAAAAAGCTGGTTCGGATTCTCGAAAAGAGCAGTGTGGATGAGATAGAGGTCGAGGAGGACGGGCTCCGCGTACGTCTCGCGAAAAATTCGCCCGGCCGGGGGGTCCATCCTCCGCCGGCGCCTTCCACCGTCCACGCCGCCGCCCCGCCGGAGCAGGCCCCCGCCCCCCCGACACCCGCTCCCGCGGCGCCCGCCGAACCCGGCGTCAAACTCCACGAGGTCAGATCCCCGATCGTCGGGACGTTCTACCGTGCACCGGCCCCGGAGGCCGATCCGTACGTCGAAGTGGGGGAGGTGGTCCAGCCGAAGGCGGTCGTCTGCATCATTGAGGCGATGAAACTCATGAACGAAATCGAAACCGACGCCGGGGGCCGTGTCGTCAAAATCCTCGTCGAGAACGGACAACCGGTGGAATACAATCAGGTCCTGTTCCTGATCGAACCCGTCTGAGGCGTACCCTCCGTGTTCAATAAAATTCTCATCGCAAACCGCGGGGAGATCGCTCTCCGCGTCATTCGCGTCTGCCGGGAGCTCGGCGTGAAGACCGTGGCCGTGTATTCCGAGGCGGACAGGGACTCCCTCCACGTGCGTTTCGCCGATGAGGCCGTGTGTATCGGCCCGCCGCCGGGGAGGGAAAGCTACCTGCATATCCCGCGGATCATCGCCGCCGCGGAAATCACCAACGCGGATGCCATTCATCCGGGCTACGGCTTCCTCTCCGAACGCGCGCAATTCGTCGAGATCTGCCGGTCGTCGGGCCTCACGTTCATCGGCCCGTCGCCCGAGGCCATTACCTCGATGGGCGACAAGGCCCTCGCCAAGGAGACGATGAAGAAAGCGGGGGTACCCGTGGTCCCGGGCAGTGACGGGATTCTGAAGGACGCCAGACAGGGCCTGGAAGTCGCGGAATCGATCGGATACCCCGTGATGATCAAGGCCACCGCAGGCGGGGGAGGCAAGGGGATGCGGATCGCGTTCAATGCCGGGGAATTCGAAAAGGCGTTCCAGATGGCATCCACGGAGGCCGGATCGGCGTTTGGCAACCCCGATCTGTACATTGAAAAATTCATCGATAAGCCGAGACACGTCGAGGTCCAGGTCTTCGGGGACCGGTACGGAAACGTCATCCATCTCAACGAACGCGACTGCACCGTCCAGCGGCGGCACCAGAAACTCATCGAGGAATCCCCCTCGCCGATCGTGGGGCCGGAGCTGAGGGAGAAGATGGGGGAGGCGGCGGTCAAGGGAGCGAAGGGGGTCGGCTACGAAGGCGCCGGTACGGTCGAATTCCTTGTCGATAAGGATAAAAATTTTTACTTTATGGAGATGAACACGAGGATCCAGGTCGAGCACCCCGTGACCGAGATGGTGACGGGCCTGGACCTGATCCGGCTGCAGCTCCAGATGGCGGCCGGCGAGCGTCTCCGGAAGAAAAAATACGTTCCCCGCGGACACGCCATCGAGTGCCGCATCAACGCCGAGGATCCGGCGCATCAGTTCAGGCCGTCGCCGGGCGAAATCAGGGGATTCCACCTCCCCGGCGGGTTCAACGTGAGGGTGGACACGCATTGCTACGCAGGGTATCACATCCCCCCCTTCTACGATTCACTCATCGCGAAACTCATCGTCTACGGACAATCGCGGGACGAGGCCATCATGAAGATGCGGAGCGCGCTCGAGGAGTTCACCATCGAGGGGATCCACACGACGATCCCCTTCCACCGGGAGGTGATGATGAACGACATCTTCATCGCGGGCCGGTACGACACGGGTTTCATCGACCACCATTACAACCAACAACAGACCGGGTGAACATGGAATTTCCGAAGGACTTACGGTACACGAAAGAGCACGAATGGGTACGCGTCAGCGGGGACAGCGCGGAGATCGGGATCACCGACTACGCGCAGGGTGAACTCGGGGACATTGTCTTCGTCGAGCTTCCCGCGGTGGGGAAGACCATCAAACGCAACGAGAGCATGGGCACGATCGAGGCTGTCAAGGCGGTTTCCGACCTCTTCGCGCCCCTCACCGGTGAGGTGACGGCGGTGAACACCGAGCTGGAGAAGAACAGTGAACTGGTGAATTCCGATCCGTACGGAAAGGGCTGGATGGTCAGGATACGCGTCGGGAACAAGGACGAAACGGCGGAATTACTCGACGACGCGGGGTACAGGACCCTGATCGGCAAGTAACACGGAGGCCGGGTCGCCCCGGCCGTCCCTCTCAACCGGCGGGCCCGCGCGGCCGCCGCCCTCAATACGGTTACCCTGAAAGGACAGGTTTCGTGTCTGAACGCAAGCGGATCCCCCCCATAGTCGCCTTCCCCCGGGACAGTTTCCAACACCGTCACATCGGCCCGAGGGAGGAACAGATCAAACCGATGCTCGCCGCGGTGGGCTCCTCCTCGATGGACGCCTTCATCGGTTCAGTCATCCCGGAAAAGATCCGATCGACAACCCGCCTCACGTTCCCTCCCCGTTCCGAATCCGAGGTGTTGCGCGACCTCCGCGCCATCGCCGCCAAGAACCGGGTCTGCAGGTCGCTCATCGGGGCGGGATATCATGACACCATTACGCCGCCGGTCATCCAGCGCAACATCCTGGAAAATCCCGGCTGGTACACCCAGTACACTCCCTACCAGTCCGAAATCTCCCAGGGACGCCTCGAGGCGTTGCTCAATTTTCAGACCATGGTCATGGACCTCACGGGTTTCCCCGTCGCGAATGCGTCGCTCCTCGACGAGGCCACCGCAGCCGCCGAAGCGGTTTCGATGTTCCACGCGATCACCGGGGGTGAGACCGGTCCGAAATTCTTTGTTTCGGAAAAATGCCACCCGCAGACGATCGCCGTGCTGCGGACGAGGGCGAAATACCTCGGGTTCGTGCCTGTCGTGGGGGACCACCGCACATTCCGGCCGGACGGTACGTATTTCGGCGCGGTCATCCAGTATCCCTGCACGGAGGGGGCGGTGTACGACTACCGTGATTTCTGCAGGAAGGCCCACGACGCCGGCGCGCTCGTCGTCGCCGCGGCCGACCCGATGGCGCTCGTCGTGCTGACCCCGCCGGCGGAATTCGGTGCGGACGCCGCCGTCGGCAACACGCAGCGCTTCGGGATTCCCATGGGATTCGGGGGGCCCCATGCCGCGTACTTCGCGACCCGGGAGGACTACAAGCGGCACATCCCCGGGAGGATCATCGGGGTATCGGTCGACGCCGACGGGGGCCCCGCCCTCCGCATGGCACTCCAGACGAGGGAACAGCACATCCGCCGGGAAAAGGCCACCTCCAACATCTGCACGGCCCAGGCGCTCCTCGCGATCATGGCCGGCATGTACGCGGTGTACCACGGACCCGACGGGCTCCGGCGGATCGCCAACAGGATCCACTCGCTCGCGTCGCTTCTCGCCGGCGGCCTTCGCGCCCTGGGGTACACCGTGATGCACGGTAACTTTTTCGACACACTCCTCGTGGGATGCGAGGCGTCGAGGCGGAAGGACCTCCATGCGGCGCTCGACCGCGAGGGGATCAATGTCAGGTGGTTCGATGACGGCCTGGTGGGGATATCCATCGACGAACTCAGCGATGAAGCCGAGGTGGAGACCCTCCTCGGGGTGTTCGCCCCGTCGGGCGGACCCCTTCCGGACAAGGTGTTCACCCCGGCCGACCCGGAGGGATACACCGGCGCGATGCGCCGCACGTCGGCGTTCCTCACCCACCCCGTCTTCCATTCCCACCGCTCCGAAACGGAGATGATGCGCTACATCAGGACGCTCGAGGGGAGAGACCTCTCCCTGACGAGCAGCATGATCCCGCTCGGATCCTGCACGATGAAACTCAACGCGACGACCGAACTGCTCCCGGTCAGCTGGCGGGAGTTCAGCTCGATCCACCCCTTCGCCCCCCCCGAGCAGACCGCGGGGTACGCCGAACTCATCTCCGGCCTCGGGGAAGTCCTCGCGGAGATCACCGGGTACGCCGGCATTTCGTTCCAGCCCAATTCGGGCGCCCAGGGGGAATACACCGGCCTCCTGGTGATCAGGAACTACCATGAGTCGAAGGGTGAGGGTCACCGGAACGTCTGCCTGATTCCCTCATCCGCCCACGGGACGAACCCCGCGAGCGCCGTGATGGCGGGAATGACCGTCATCGTCGTCCGCGCCCTGCCGGACGGATCGATCGACGTACAGGACCTGAAAATGAAGGCGGAGGAGAACGCCCAGAAACTCGCCGCGCTGATGGTGACCTACCCCTCCACGCACGGGGTGTTCGAGGAGACCATTCTCGAGATCTGCGACATCATCCACACGAACGGGGGACAGGTCTACATGGACGGCGCGAACATGAACGCCCAGGTGGGCCTCTGCCGCCCGGCCGAACTGGGCGCGGACGTCTGCCACCTGAACCTCCACAAGACCTTCTGCATCCCGCACGGCGGCGGGGGGCCGGGGGTGGGTCCGATCGGGGTCGCCCCGCACCTCGTGGAGTTCCTCCCGGGCCACCCGGCGAATCGACCGGGCGACGGAAACAACGGTCATGACGCCCGGCCGGGGCGCACGGGGGCGGTCGCGGCGGCGCCCCACGGGAGCGCCGGGATCCTCATGGTCTCGTGGGCGTACATCGCCATGATGGGGGGGGAGGGCCTGACGGAGGCGACCCGCGTCGCGATCCTCAACGCCAACTACATGGCCGAACGGCTTGCCGGCCATTACCCCGTCCTCTACCGGGGTCCGGGCGGGCGCGTCGCGCACGAGTTCATACTGGATTTCCGGGACCTGAAGGCGTCCGCCGGAATCGGCATCGAGGACGTGGCGAAAAGACTGATGGACTACGGCTTCCATGCGCCGACCACATCCTTCCCGGTGCCCGGTACTCTCATGATCGAACCTACGGAGAGCGAACCGAAGGAGGAACTCGACCGGTTCTGTGAGGCGATGATTTCGATCAGGAAGGAGATTGCCGACATCGAGACGGGAAGGGCCGACAGGGAGAACAACCTGCTCCGCCGGGCACCGCACACGGCCGCGAGCGTGGTCAGCGCCGGGTGGGACCGCCCCTACTCCCGTGAGAGCGCCGCGTACCCGGCGCCGTGGCTCCACGGGAGGAAGTTCTGGCCCCCGGTGGGAAGGATCAACAACGTGTACGGCGACAAGAATCTCGTCTGCAGCTGCCCGCCGGTGAGCGATTACGCCCCGGATGCGGACGGCCCACCACGCGCGAAAGAATCGGAAGAGACCACCCACGCCACACCCTGAAGAAGAGACCTGACATGCACCCAGCGGAACTCATCCTCGTTCTGGATTTCGGCGCACAGTACTCGCAGCTGATCGCCCGGCGCATCCGTGATCTCGGCGTCTACTCCGAACTCCGGGCCTTCAACATCGGCGCCGACGAGGTGAAAAAGATCGCCCCGCGCGGGATCATCCTCAGCGGCGGTCCCTCGAGCGTCTACGACGCCGACGCCCCCCTCCCGGACCCGGAGATCCTCGGCCTGGGGATCCCGGTCCTCGGGATTTGCTACGGTCTCCAGGTGATCGCCCACCAGCTCGGCGGTGCGGTCGACCCGGGGGCCCGGAGGGAGTACGGGAGGGCCGAGGTGGTGATCCGCAACGACGAGGACCTCTTTGCCGGCTTCGACGGGAAGCCCGCCACCGTCTGGATGAGCCACGGCGACGCCCTCACGCGGGCTCCATCGGGATTCGAGAGCATCGCCAGTTCGGACAATTCACCGATCTGCGCCGTCCGGGACGCCGCACGGAAAATCTACGGCGTCCAGTTCCACCCCGAGGTCGTTCACACCCCGAGGGGCAACGAAATTCTCAGGAATTTCGCGTTCACGATCTGCGGATGCAGGGGGGGCTGGGACCCGGGGTCCATCATCCGGATGAAGACCGAAGAAATCCGGGCGGCGGTCGGGGAGGAGAAGGTCCTCTGCGCGCTGAGCGGCGGGGTCGATTCGTCGGTGCTTGCGGTGCTCCTGCACGAGGCCATCGGGGACCGGCTGCACTGCATCCACATCAACAACGGTTTGATGAGGATGCGGGAGAGCGAGCAGATCGTCGAACTGTACCGCGACCGCTACCACTTCAACCTGAAATACGTCGACGCGTCGGGGGAATTTCTCGAACACCTGCGGGGGGTGACGGACCCGGAGCGGAAACGGAAGGTTATCGGGAAGACGTTCATCGACGTGTTCGAACGGGAAGCATCGGACCTCGGCGGGGTCAGGTACCTCGCGCAGGGTACCCTCTACCCGGATGTCATCGAATCCACCTCCTTCCGGGGGCCGTCACACACGATCAAAACCCATCATAACGTCGGGGGCCTCCCCGAACGCATGAATTTCACCCTCATCGAACCGTTCAGGGAGCTCTTCAAGGACGAGGTGCGGGCCATCGGCCGCGAGCTCAGGCTCCCGGCGCACTTCGTCATGCGTCATCCCTTCCCGGGACCGGGACTCGCGGTGCGGATCGTGGGGGAGATCACCCGGGAGGGTCTGGAGGTCCTGCGACAGGTGGACGAGATCTTCATCGGCGAAATCCGGAAGGCGGGCTGGTACGAACAACTCTGGCAGGCGTTCGCGGTCCTGCTCCCGGTGAAGAGCGTCGGGGTCATGGGGGACAAGCGGACGTATGAGAGCGTTGCGGCCCTCCGCGCGGTCCACAGCACCGACGGGATGACCGCCGACTGGGCGCCGCTTCCCGCCGACCTCCTCTCCGTCGTCTCCGGGAGAATCGTGAACGAGGTCCGGGGGGTCAACCGGGTCGTCTACGACATCAGTTCGAAGCCCCCCTCGACCATCGAATGGGAGTAACCGGACCACCGGCCAAAAAAAAGGCGCCCCCGGGGGCGCCTTTTTTCTTGCGTTCAGGTTTCCGGTATCAGGAACAGCCCGATGTTTCCCCGCAGTTGACGCATTTGTAACAGGCGCCGTTGCGGACCATGATGCTTCCGCAGGCATGGCAGGGGGGGGCGTCGGCCTGGGCCTGGTAGACCTCATGTTCGTGGATTTCCCTCCTCGTGGCCGCCGATGCGTGCGACTCCGGCGTGCTTTCCTCGACGGGGGTCTCCGTGCTTTCCTCGGCCGCCTGCGGCAGTTCGTCGGGAGGCAGGAAACGTTTCCCGAGCCACCGGAAAATATAGTCCAGGATCGACTTGGCCATCGGAATCTCCCGGTTACCCGTGAATCCGCTCGGCTCGAACCGCATGTGGGAGAACTTCTCCACGAGCACCCTCAGGGGAACGCCGTACTGCAGCGCCATGGAGACCGAGGTCGCGAAGGCGTCCATCAGACCGGAAATCGTCGAACCCTCCTTGGACATCGTGATGAAGATTTCCCCGGGGTTCCCCTCGTCGTAGAGGCCCACCGTGATGTATCCCTCGTGTCCGCCGATCGAAAACTTGTGCGTGACCGCACGGCGTTCGTCCGGGAGCCTCCGCCGGACCGCCTTCTTGGGGATGAGCCCGGAGAGCTGGTCGATGCTCGTGTTCAGCGGCTGCGTGCGTTTGCAGCCGTCGCGGTAGATCGCGATGGCCTTCAACCCGAGCCGCCACGCCTCGATGTACGTCTTCGCGATGTCCTCGGCGGTGACATCCGTCGGCATGTTCACCGTTTTCGAGATGGCGCCCGAAATGTACGGCTGCACCGCGGCCATCATCTTCACGTGTCCCATGTACTCGATGGTGCGGTTCCCCTTCGCGGGTTTGAACGCGCAGTCGAA
>QJVY01000108.1 GCA_003235555.1 Ignavibacteria bacterium
TCCTGGAGGCCCTCGCGAACACGATCGCGAAAGGGATCATGCGGACCTGGCCCGTGGTCGATTCGGTGACGGTCAGGGTACGGAAACCGCATCCGCCCGTCAAGGGGGTCGTGGACCACGTCGAAGTCGAAATCACGGACAGCAGGTAAGCAACCGATGTACAGGGTATATCTCGGACTCGGATCGAACCTCGGCGACCGCCTGGGAAACCTCTCCGCCGCGGTTGACGGTATCGGGGAGATCGCCCGTGTCGTGTCCGTCTCCTCGGTTTACGAATCCGAGCCCGTAGGGATGGAAGGCGTGACGGATTTCCTGAACATGGCCGTGGCCGTCGACACCACGGACGACCCTCCGCTCCTTTTGGTCAAACTCAAAAAAATCGAGAAACATCTGGGGCGGAAGTCGCGGGGACACATGCTCCCCAGGACCATCGACATTGACATTCTTCTCTACAGGGGGATGGCCTACGAGGACGGGATGGTCAAGGTGCCCCACCCGGAACTCCACAACAGGAGGTTCGCCCTCGAGCCGCTCCATGAAATCGCGCCGACCGCCGTCCATACGACGATGGAAAAGACCGCGGGGTGGCTCCTGCGCAACTGCCGCGGATCCCACCGAGTGGTGAAAACCCCCCACTCCGTCAGGCAGGGGAGCGAACGCCCCGAAGACCTCCAGCCCCTCCCGTCAACGCCCGAATAACACCGGTCATGTCCAGATCCCTCGAAAACCTCATCGAAGAATCGAACGTCCGCCACATCGCCATCGAGGGTGTGATCGGGTCGGGAAAAACCACACTCGCGAAAAAAATCGGCGAACTCCTCCCGGCAAAACTTGTCCTCGAGAAGTTCGAGGAGAATCCGTTCCTCGAAAAATTCTACGACGACCCCGAACGCTACGCCTTTCAGACGCAGATGTTCTTCCTCCTGAGCCGGTACAAACAGCAGCAGGAACTCCTGCAGGCGGATCTGTTCCACAAATACCTGGTCACCGATTACATCTTCGAAAAGGACAAGATCTTCGCCTACCTCAATCTCGAGGACGACGAACTCAAGCTGTACGAGACGCTCCTCGCCGCGGTCGAACGCCACGTACCGAACCCGGACCTCGTGGTGTACATCCAGGCGAGCAATGAACGGCTCATGTCGAACATCAAACAACGGGGAAGGCCGTTCGAGCGAAAGATCTCTGTCGAGTACATCAGGGATCTGAACGAGGCGTATAACTATTTCTTTTTCCGGTACAAGGCGGCGCCGCTGCTGATCGTCAACGCGACGCACATCGATTTCGTGAAGAGCGAACAGCACTACGAGGACCTGCTCATGGAAATATTCAGGGAGAACAGGGCCCCGGTGGAGTATTACAATCCACCGACGACCACCGTGTAGACCGAAACGACATGCTCCGACTTCTTCTCTACGTCATTATCGGGTATCTCGTCTGGAAGATTTTCCGGCTCCTGACCTCCTCCGGCGGTCCACGGGTGCGGAAACAGGACCGCTCCCAGGAATTTCCCGAGGACGCGTCGTACAAGCATATCGAGGATGCGGATTTCGAGGACATCTCGTCCGATCCGGACAAGCCTTCCTGACCCCGTCCCCGGCTGCGGACCACGCCGAGACGCCGGAATCACGCCACCCCGACAGCACCGATGAACACCGAAAACCCGACCGCCAGGTTCATTCTGAAATGCGCGGGGGCGTTGTTTCGCCCGCGACACGTTCCGCCGGTCCCCGTCCACCCCGAACGAATACTCGTGGTCCGTCAGCACGACCAGCTCGGGGACATGCTCTTCGTCATCCCCGCACTCCGCGCCCTCAAAAAAAAATATCCCCGCTCGGAGATCACCCTCGTGGCGGGCCCGATGAATTACGAGATCATGAAGGGACACCCGGTGTTGTCACGAACGCTCCTGTTCGATAAAATGAGCAACGGGTGGTCACCGGAAGGATTGCGGAGATTCATCAGGACGCTGCGGGCCGGAGAATTCGACCTGGCGATCGTTCCCTCGACGGTGTCGATCTCCCTCACGAGCGGACTCATCGCGTGGTTGTCGCGTGCGGCCGTCAGGATCGGGCCGGGACGTCTCGAACACCGGGACAATCCGGCGAAGTTCCTCTTCACACACCCCGTCGATCTGGACTGGAGCTCCACGCCCGGGCGCCACCAGGCCGCCCGGAACGCCGACATCCTCAGGCCGCTCGGAATCGCCACAGACGATCTGGATACAGAGCTCGGGCTCACCCCGGACGAAATGGCGGAGGGGAGGGGGCTGGTGGGGGCGCTCCGGGAGAAACAGGGCCTCCTCATCGGGATTCACCCCGGGGCGGCCAAACCGGGGAACCGGTGGCCCCCGGAATCGTTCCTTCGCCTCTCCGAGCTACTGTTTCATGAGTACCGTGCTGGCCTGGTCGTGACAATCGGGCCAAGGGATGGTGACATCCATTCGTTCCTCGCATCCCGGCTCGCGGTTCCCCACCAGTTCATCAGAGGCGAACCGATACGGAGAGTGGCGGGGGTCATCGCGTCGCTGGACCTGTTCATCTCCAACGACACCGGACCGCTCCACATCGCCGGAGCTCTTCCTGTACCGGCACTCGGCATCTTCGGTCCGACGGATCCCCGGCAATGGGCGCCCCCCGGAAAAAAGAACCATTATCTCGCGGCGAAGGACGGTGCGGTGAAGTCGATAACTCCGGACGAGGTGATGAACATCTGCAGGGTCATCCTCGGCGGTCCCCGCGGGTAAAACCCCCGTTTCGATTGATTCTTGGGCCTTTCTTCAGTATCTTGATTTCATGGAATCACCTGATACGACGATGGCTTCCCCCGGCGTACCGGCCGACCTCGAAGCATCCATCGCGGACCTGAAAAAGGAGCTGAACGCGGTCATCCTTGCCCATTATTACCAGGAACCCGAGATACAGGACCTCGCCGATTTTGTCGGGGACAGCCTGGACCTTTCGCGAAGGGCTGCAGACACCGCCGCCGATGTCATCGTGTTCGCCGGGGTCCATTTCATGGCGGAAACGGCCAAGATCCTCAGCCCCTCAAAACAAGTCCTCCTGCCGGACCTGGACGCAGGCTGTTCTCTCGCCGAGGGGTGTCCCGCCGATGATTTCGCGCGGTTCAGGGAGATGCACCCGGGACATCTCGCCATCACGTATATCAATTGCAGCGCGGCGGTGAAGGCGTTGAGTGATATCATCTGCACGTCGAGCAACGCAGAGAAGATCATCGGGCAGATTCCGGCCGGACAGAAGATCATCTTCGCGCCGGACCGGAACCTGGGCGGGTACCTCGTCAGGAAAACCGGGAGGGAGATGGTCCTCTGGGAGGGTACCTGCATCGTCCACGAAACGTTCAGCGAGAAAAAACTCCTCGGGATCCGGATGGAGCACCCGGAGGCGGAACTGATCGCCCACCCGGAATGCGAAAAAGTCATCCTCGACCAGGCCGATTTCGTCGGATCGACGAGCGCCCTCCTCCGGCACGTCCAGACAAGCGATGCAACATCCTTCATCGTGGCAACGGAAGCGGGGATCATCCACCAGATGGAAAAGACCTGCAGCGGGAAACAGTTCATCCCCGCCCCTCCGGAGGAGAGCTGCGCATGCAACAACTGCCCGTACATGAAATTGAACACGGTTGAAAAACTGTACCTCTGCATGAAAAACCGGACCCCGGAAATCAACCTCGACGCGGGGATGATCTCCCGGGCCGGCACCCCGATCCGGCGGATGCTCGCCATGAGCTGACACACCGGATCTCCGATAATCAACCTGCGCATATCTTCACACATAGATGAAACAGACAGACACGTTCAAGACAAAAACCACACTCGAGATCGGGGGAAAATCCTACGGCATCTGGTCACTCAGGAAACTCCCTGACCAGGAAGCGGTCTCAAGGCTCCCCATCTCGTTGAAAATACTCCTGGAGAACCTTCTCCGGAATGAGACGGGCAGGGGGGTGACATCGGAGATGATCAGGGCCCTCACCAGCTGGTCCCCGACCGGAGGCGGCGAGAGGAAGCCGATGGAAATCGCCTTTATGCCCGCCAGGGTCCTCCTGCAGGATTTTACCGGAGTACCATGCGCTGTAGACCTCGCGATCATGCGCGACGCGATGGCCCGCATGGGAGGGGATCCGCAAAAAATCAACCCACTGCAACCCGTGGACCTCGTGATCGACCACAGCGTCCAGGTAGACAGGTTCGGGACGACGGACGCGTTCAGGTTCAATACCGGCCGGGAGTTCGAACGGAACGGGGAACGCTACCGCTTCCTCAAGTGGAGCCAGGGATCGCTCCGGAATTTCCGCGTCGTTCCCCCCGGGACCGGCATCGTCCACCAGGTGAACCTCGAATATCTCGCCAGGGTGGTCGCCACAGCTGAGCGGAAGGGTGAAACGCTCCTCTTCCCGGACACGGTGTTCGGCACGGACTCGCACACCACGATGATCAACGGACTCGGGGTGCTCGGATGGGGAGTGGGGGGGATCGAGGCCGAGGCCGCAATGCTCGGCCAGCCCAGCTCCATGCTGATCCCGCAGGTAGTGGGGTTCAGGCTGTCGGGCACGCTCCAACCGAGCGCGACCGCCACGGATCTCGTCCTCCGTGTAACCGAAATTCTGCGGAAACACGGGGTGGTGGGAAAGTTCGTGGAGTTTCACGGTCCCGGGCTGTCCGCGCTCTCCCTGGCGGACCGGGCCACGATCGCAAACATGTCCCCCGAGTACGGCGCCACCATGGGATACTTCCCGGTCGACTCCGAAACCCTGGAGTACCTGAGATTCACCGGGCGTCCGGCGGCGCTGGTCTCCATGATCGAAGCGTACTGCAGGGAGCAGGGTTTCTTCTACGACGGCGAGGACAACCCCAGGACGTACTCCGATCTCATCGACCTGGACCTCTCCACCGTCGTGCCAAGCCTCGCAGGCCCCAAAAGGCCGCAGGACAGGGTGGAGCTCGGCGCGGCGAAGAAATCCTTCTCGACGGTCCTCGGGAGGACACCGAAGGCCGTCCCGGTGCAATCGAACGGCAGCGCCTACAAACTCATGGACGGATCCGTGGTGATCGCGGCGATCACGAGCTGTACGAACACCTCCAACCCCTCGGTGATGGTCGCGGCGGGTCTCGTCGCGAAGAAAGCGGTCGAAAAGGGCCTCGCGCGCAAACCGTGGGTGAAAACCAGTCTCGCCCCCGGCTCGAAAGTGGTGACCGACTACCTGGCGGCCTCGGGGTTGAACAAACCCCTCGACCGGCTCGGGTTCAATCTCGTCGGGTACGGGTGCACGACCTGCATCGGCAACAGCGGACCCCTCAGTGAGGAGATCGCCGGCGCGATCGGGGAACACGACCTGCTGGTCGTCTCCGTACTCTCCGGGAACCGGAATTTCGAGGGGAGAATCAACCAGCACGTGAAGGCAAACTACCTCGCGTCGCCCCCCCTCGTCGTGGCCTACGCGCTTGCCGGGACCATGGACATCGATCTCCTTACCGAACCGATCGGAAAGGGATCGGACGGTTCCGCCGTCTACCTGAAGGACATCTGGCCGGCCCCGGAGGAAGTGAAATCTGTGATGAGATCATCCCTCAGGCCGGAGATGTTCACCGACAGCTACGGGAGCGTCTTTGACGGGGACGCCGAATGGAAGGGACTCTCGGCACCCCCCGGCGAACTCTTCGAGTGGGACGCAAAATCGACGTACATACGCCCCGCACCCTTTTTCGACGGGATGGCGAAGGACCCCGAGGGGCTGTCGGACTTTTCCGGCCTGCGCGTCCTGGCGATGCTCGGCGATTCCGTCACCACCGACCACATCTCGCCTGCCGGCTCGATCCCGGCGGACGGCCCGGCGGGCGAATACCTCCGCGCACATGGAGTAGAACCGCGCGATTTCAATTCCTTCGGCTCCCGGCGGGGGAACCATGAAGTCATGATGCGGGGAACCTTCGCCAACATCCGGCTGAGGAACCTCCTCGCCCCCGGTACCGAGGGGGGGGTCACGATCCACCCGGATTCACCAGAACCGGTGAGCATTTTCGAAGCCGCGACGCTGTACCGCAAAACGGACACACCCCTGATGATCATCGCGGGGAAGGAGTACGGTTCGGGCTCATCGCGGGACTGGGCGGCCAAAGGACCGAGGCTCCTCGGCGTCCGGGTCGTGCTCGCCGAGAGCTTCGAGCGGATCCACCGCAGCAACCTCATCGGAATGGGCATCCTTCCGCTGCAGTTCACGCCGGGACAGAACGCCATCGCTCTCGGACTCACCGGAACGGAAAGCTTCGGCATCACCGGAATTTCCGACGGGATCATCCCTGGAGCGAAACTGAAGGTGACCGCCCGGAAGGAGACGGGGGAGAAGGAGAATTTCATGGCGGTCTGCCGCCTCGACACCCCGATGGAGGTCGAATACTACCGGCACGACGGGATCCTGCGGTACGTCCTGAGGGGTCTGTTGTCATGACCCGCACGTCCACGCATTTCACCTCGGTCCTCCGGGAGAAAAGGACATACCACCCCCGGAAGGATTTTTCCTCGCTGGCGCACATCGGCTCTTTTGCGCAATACCGGAAGCTCTACAGGCTCTCGATGAAATCGCCCGATGCATTCTGGGCCCAAGTCGCATCGGAACTGTTCTGGTTCAGGAAGTGGCGAAAGGTCCTGCAGTGGAGGAGCCCGGACGCAAAATGGTTCGTCGGCGGCAGGACGAACGTTTCGGTCAACTGTCTCGACAGGCACCTCTCCGGCTGGCGGAAGAACAAGGCCGCACTGATCTGGGAGGGTGAACCGGGCGAGCGCCGTACACTGACGTACCAGGACCTTCACCGGGAGGTCTGCAAATTCGCGAACGTGCTGAAGGGGAAGGGAGTCGAAAAGGGCGACCGGGTGGTCCTCTACATGCCCCTCATCCCCGAACTGGCCATCGCCATGCTGGCCTGCTCGCGCATCGGCGCCGTGCACTCGGTCATCTTCGGGGGGTTCAGCTCCCACGCCATCGTCGACCGGGTGAACGATGCGAAGGCAAAAATTATCGTCACGGCCGACGGCGGTTACCGCAGGGGCGCGGTGATACCACTGAAGGACAACGTCGACCATGCCGTCAGGCAGTCACCCACCATCGAGACGGTCATCGTGGTGAAGCGGGTGGGGGAAGACACGACGCTGCGGGAGGGGAAGGAGTTCTGGTGGCACGACCTCATGCGCGACGTTTCGGCGGAGTGCCCACCCGAAAAGCTCGACAGCGAACACCCCCTGTTCATCCTGTACACGAGCGGCACCACGGGAAAGCCGAAAGGTATCGTCCACACGACCGGCGGATACCTCACGCAGGTCGCCGCCACGTCGCGGTGGGTCTTCGACCTCCGGGACGAGGACACCTTCTGGTGCACGGCGGACATCGGATGGATCACCGGGCATTCGTACGTGGTCTACGGGCCACTGGCCAACGGAGCCACATCCCTGATGTACGAGGGCGCCCCCAACTGGCCGGAACCGGACAGGTTCTGGAAACTCATCGCCGAACACAGGGTGAGCATCTTTTACACCGCCCCGACGGCGATCAGGGCGTTTATCCGGTGGGGAGAGGAGTGGCCCGCCCGACACGACCTCGGTTCTCTCCGGCTCATCGGAACGGTGGGCGAACCGATCAATCCGGAGGCCTGGATCTGGTACCACGACGTGATCGGGAAAAAACGATGCCCGATCGTCGATACCTGGTGGCAGACGGAGACCGGGGCGATCATGATTTCACCTCTTCCGGGTGCGACACCGACGAAACCCGGAACCGCGACGCTTCCCCTTCCCGGGGTGGATATCGACATCGTCGACAAGGAGGGAAGGTCCGTGGGGAAGAACAAAGGGGGATACCTGGTCATCAAACGTCCCTGGCCCTCGATGCTCAGGGGGATCTACGGGGACCCCGAACGATTCGTGAAGCAATACTGGAGTGAGTTTCCCGGGAGCTACTACACCGGGGACGGGGCCCGGAGGGACGAGGACGGGTATTTCTGGATCATGGGGAGGGTGGACGACGTGATCAATGTTTCCGGTCATCGTCTCGGAACGGCGGAAATCGAAAGCGCACTTGTCAGCCATCCATTCGTCGCCGAAGCGGCGGTCGTGGGACGCCCCGACGATATCAAGGGGTCCGCGATCTGTGCCTTCGTCAGCCTCGAAGGAGGACGCCGACCCGCTCCGGAGCTCAAAGAGGCGCTGAGGAGACATGTCGAGAAAGAAATCGGGGCCATGGCCAAGCCGGACGATATCCGTTTCTCCGATGCGTTGCCGAAGACCCGCAGCGGAAAAATCATGAGGAGAATTTTGCGGGAAATCGCCTCGGAGGGCGTGGTGCGGGGGGATACAACGACACTCGAGGATTTTTCGATACTCGAGAAATTACGTGAAGATGAAGAGGAATAAGACGTGAAAATCGTAGCAGTTATATCGTTTTCTTTACTGATTTTATCAATATCCGGATGTGGGACGATGGACGATAACAACATCACCGCCGAAGAGGCCGCGAAAATGATCTCGACCGACTCGACCCTCGTTCTTCTCGATGTCAGGACCCCCGAGGAATATGCGGGGGAGCTTGG
>QJVY01000073.1 GCA_003235555.1 Ignavibacteria bacterium
GCGTCCTTGTTCGATTGGGCCAGGGTCGGACTGAACATCGCGATTCCCACGGCGATGGCAACGCCCACCATGACGATGCCGAGTACGACGAGGAGTATTTGCTGTGTTCCCATGGCCTGGTCTCTGTTCTCTTTCCGTTTTCCCTGTTGTCAGATCCGTGATTTAGCGTTTCGTCCACCACTCTTAAAACACGCATTGCCAATAACATGGGGTGTGACCCACCACGTTACTGGCAATGCATTCATTTCAGCCTTTCCGCGGTTTACTGCGTGTACAGCGTGCCGCTGAAGGTCCCGAGCTTGCCAGTGCTGTCAAGAACCGCGATGACGGTTCCGTAGCCCTGTCCCGACGTACCGGTGAAGGTCATCGAGGTCGCCGAAATCGAACCGACGGTGTACGCCGCGTTCTCGTTCGAGGCCAGCTTGGTCGGAATGGCGTAGCCGGTGTAACCACCGCCGCCTCCGCCCATCGTGGTGGGACGGATCCGGTACTGGTACGCGTTGGCGGCCAGGTTGTTCAGGTCGTTGATGATGGCATCCTTGTTCGCCTGGATGGTACCAGAGCTGAACATCGAAATACCAACCGCGATGGCGATACCGACGATGATAACGCCAAGGATGATCAGTAAGAGCTGCTGTTGACCCATTGTGTATCTCCTCTAGGGTATTGTTGGAATTGAGTTAATTAAGCGTTGATTTTATTTTCTGCGTTTTACTTTCTACTCTATATGCTTCAACAGGCGTGCCACGATACCCGACGGTGTGACCTGAAGGTGAAAATGGCACTTTTACACTGTTTTTGGCGATTTCCAAACGCCGCACCCGCGATACCCAGACACCAGACGGTAAAATATTCCGGTGCGGACGTAATTTTTTCCGAGCCTGTCTTCCCTACCGGGGCTGAGCCGGATCCACCCGACCCGGCTTTGGCCCGGCGGTTGCGCGCTCCTGATTTGTTTTCCTGTTTCATGACGCAACCAAAATCATAAACGAGGGATGAAGATTCAACGCGGGCGTGTCCTTACTCACAGAACGACGGGTAGTTTCATGCGGGGCTTGAGGCAGGTCACGGAAAGCAGGCGGGCCGCAACGAGTTTCCGGGGGTGCGGGGGGCCGGGGCGGCCCCCTCCCCCCTGAAACAGTGAAGGGATGCCGTCAGGTCTGACGACATCCCTTCACTGGGACGGCTGAACATCAGTGCGTGCGTGTCACTCCCACCACGCGAGGACGTTCGGCTTGTTCTCGGACTCGAGGAACTTCAATGCCGCCAAAACGGCTTCACCCGAGTACAGGATGTTTCCGGATCCGTTCCCGACCACGTTTCCCCCGAGAGAATCCTTGAACGCGATGATTCCACCGAGCACGTCCCCGTGCAGGTGGGAGATGTCGTCGCCGATGATGAGCCCCTTGAAATTCGCGTCCGAGTTCTTCAGGCTGGCATTACCCGCCGTGTTGTGCATGATCAGGATACCGCTGCCGGGAATGGCCGACGAACTCCACTCGTTCTTCGGGGAATACGACGGCGGTTCGACGTAGGTTACTCCGGCAAGGGGAAATTTCAGGTCCTTGGGGTCGGTGACGTACTGGCTCCCCGCGAATCCGCTCTGGGCTATCGCTTTGAGCGTCCCTTCAGGGAAAGAGGAATCGGCACCACCGAACACCGCGTCGGGAGTCGTGGGATAGCCGCCCGGGAACACCTGGTTCTTCACGACGACATTTCCGTTCGGGGGATTGGTCGGGACATAGTCGGTCCCGTTCCTCGTACCACCCAGTCGCGCGGCGCTGGAGCCGATCACCACATTGTTCTTCGTCGTCCAGACCGCCGGGACCCCCGTCGCCGGCACGAGGTTGCCGTTGATGTCATGGTTCCTGCCGTCGAGGACGATGTTTCCATTGATATCCGCGTCCGATTTGAGGGTCAGGAGGGCCCTGAGGCCGAAGGGATAGGTGATCCTCGTCCAGAAAAGATAGGCGATCGACGTGTCCCGCCGGTAGTGGTGGTTTCCGTAATCGGTTTCCGCGACGGAATGCACCGCGATTACCGGCACGGAATCGAAATGGGTGTCATAGACCTTCACGTTCACGACCCCGTCGGAGAGTTTCAGCCCGTCGAAACCCTCGCGCCACTTCCGGTCCTTCCCGATCTCCGTCAGCGCCAGGTTGACGCCCGACTGGGCGAGATTCTGCGTGTGCTGGCGCATATAATAGTCGCTGAAGTTCTTCACCAGGCGCGTGCTCGCGGCCTCGATGTTGAACATGATGGTCGCCGTAATGATGATGACGCCGGTGACCAGGACGATGATCGCTTTTCCGCTCATGGTTGCTTCCCTCTATTTTAAATTCTTCGGGGTGATGGTCCGTTCCCACGTACCGCCCGCGTAGGTCGTGTCGTAGGGGCTCGTGCTCTCCAGGTTCATGGCCAGGCGGATGGACCGGATCGTCGAGGGGACCTTCACCGGGTTCTGCGCGATCAGCTGGTCGGCCGTATCGTAGTACGCCAGGCGGAACCTCGTCAGGCCCAGGTTGATTTGCTGCGGAACGCCGTTCACCGTCCGGGTGAGCACCCTGCTGCGGGGGTTGACGTGGCCCGATTTGGCCTTCGGGTTGAACGCGTACGAGATCCTCTCCACCGAGCCGTCGTTGTCGAAGTCCCCCTTGATGAAGATGCTGTTCGAGTCGGCGTAGACGATCGCGCTGTCGTGGACCGATCCGACGCGGTACCCCATCTTCCGGAAATCGTATTCGATCATGTCGGAGAGCGACGTCGCGTTGGTCTGGACGATCGAGTTGAACGTCTGGACCGCCGATCCCTCCATGATTGAGGAATTGAAGCTCAGCAGCATCAGGAGGATGATCCCCCCGATGATCATTGACCCCAAGATATCATAGATAACCTGCATGGCGGCCCCTTACCTGTTGAAGAAATAGGTGAGCTTGAGCGTATCCTGGCTCGTGACCCCGGACCGTTCGATCTTCGGGAAATAGGGGCTCGTCACCCTGACGACCATCATCTTGTAATCGGTCATCGACGTCGAGATCGAGTTGGGGTCGGCCTCGTCGACCCAGTTGACGGTGGCCGAGATCTCGTACCCTTCGGCGCGGGGACTGTTCACCAGCCGCCGGTAACCCGTGTAGTCGTCCACGTCGTCGAACCTCTGTTCGGAGGCGTATCCGTTCGGGCCGAGCGTGTCGACATAGACGATCTTCTCCGAGGCGGATTCCGGACCGAGCACCAGCGACTGGGTGGTGATGACGCCCTTCGTGCCGGTGACGGAGATCGTCCCCTCGTACGATTTCGTTTTCGCTTCCTCGATCACCGACTGACCATAGGAGAGCGCCGCGATGTAGTATTCGTTCTGCGACGCGATCTGGCTGTTCCCGATCATCACCTTGTTCGACGACCCGAGAAAGGTGGCGAACATGACCAGTGAACCGAGTGCTAACATGATGTTGACGCCCATGGCGTATTATCCTTTATCTGTAAAAGATTTACGGTCGAAACTTGTATCCAAAATACGACCGCCCCGCTGCCGGGGATGTATCAGCAGTCACACCTTGCGCTGACTCACGTCCGAACGCCCATTTCCACCATCATAATCCCCGAAAATGAATGAATTTTCAAGATAAATTCATCACCCCGCAGTGACGATGCTCACAGAACCGCGGTCGTGATCGTTGAAATCGGAACGGTTTCGGAGAAAAATGGAAGAGAATCGAACGGAGATGGAGGAGCGGAGAGTGGAAAGTGGTGCGATTTCAGCCGGCGTAGGGGATCGGATCCCTGATCCCGGCCTCCCTGAACCCCCGCAACCGGAGGGCGCAGCTGTCGCATTCACCGCAGGCGATCTCGTCTGAGCGGTAGCACGACCAGGTCAGTTCGAAGGGGACCCCGAGTTCCGCCCCCTTTTTCACGATGCCGGATTTGGTCATGCCGATCACCGGGGTGAGGATTTCAATGTCGGTCTCCGGCCGGGTGCCGAGGCGGACCGCTTCGTTGAAGGCAGCGTAAAACTCCCTCCGGCAGTCTGGGTATCCCGATGAATCCTCTTCCACCGCCCCGATGAAAATTTTTTTGGCCCCGAGGACCTCCGCCCAGCTGACGGCCACCGAAAGCAGGTTCGCGTTCCGGAAGGGGACATACGAGGTGGGGATACCCCGTCGTGAGAGGTCCGCCTGCTCCACCTCCATGGCGCGGTCTGTGAGGCTCGATCCCCCGATCGCGGCCAGGTGCGACAGGTCGGCCTCCATCCTCCGGGTGACGCCGTAATGGTCGGCGATCGCGCGAAAACAGGAGAGCTCTTTTCCGGTGGTCCGCTGGCCGTAGTTCAGGTGCAGAAAAGCGGGTTCGTACGACCGGGCCGCGATGGCCGCGGTGACGAGGCTGTCCATCCCCCCGCTCACGAGGACGACGGCAAGGGGCCTGTTTCCGGGGGGGGGCGGCGACCCGGCGCCCGGGGTCATACCCCCCTCCTTTCCGGGTGCCAGATGTACTTGTGCATCTGCAGCTGGAAGCGGACATCGAGGCGGTCGGCAAGGATCCATTCGGAGAGGGTGACCGGTTCGAGCTGGCCGAACACCACCGACATCAGGATCGGGCACTTTGTCCCGAGGCCCTGTTCGGCGATTTTGCCCTTCGCCCAGTCGTAGTCCGCCCTGTCGCCGATGACGAACTTCACCTCGTCCCGGTCGTTGAGGCGTTCCGCGATGGCCCAGAGGTTTTTCCTGTCCATTCCGCTCGAGGGGCATTTGAAATCCACGATCCTCCTCACACGGGGGTCCACCCCCGAGATGTCCAGGCTCCCGCCGGTCTCGAGGAGGACCTCGTATCCATCATCGCACAGGCGCCCCATCAGGGCGTGGACCTCGGGCTGGAAAAGGGGCTCCCCGCCGGTGATTTCGACCCGCCTGCACCCGAATGAACGCACCGAATCCACGATATCACGGATGGACATCTGTTTGCCCTCGTAGAAGGCATATTCGGTGTCGCAGTACGAGCAGCGGATGTTGCAGTACGTCAGGCGGACGAAGACGCAGGGCAGTCCGGCCGCCGCCGATTCCCCCTGGATGCTGTGAAAAATCTCGTTGACGACGAGCGTCCCGGGGAGGTGCGGGGGGGTATTTTTCCGGGGGGAGGACATGATGAAAATATCCGAAATGACGGGGCGAAATACAAAAATTGCACGTATCGTTGAAAACCCGTATGATGGTAGGGTTCCGACCCGCACATCCGGCGACGATCAACTCCACGACCCCGATTCCATGAAATATTTCATTCTGTCCGCGTTTTTTTTGTTTGCCTCCTGCAACATCGACACCACCTCTGTCGTCGAAATTGAAAACAGGCTCACGGTGACCTCCTTGTTCGCCATCAACGACGACGGCCGGGTGACACTCGGCTGGACGCCGGTGACACCGTTGTTCCCCCACGCAGCCGGGGGGACCCTCTCCGCCCCCGGGGCCTTCGTGCCGGGAGGGGATGACCCCGGCGCCCCAGGACCCGTGAACATCTACCGGAGCGACGACCACGATTTCAGCCCGTCGGCCGCGACGATGATCGCCACGGTGGCCCCCGCGGTGAACCGGTACACCGACACGAACCTCACCAACGACCGGACGTACTATTACCGGATCGTGCCGGTCGGCATCCTGCCCGGAAATATCGAGAAGCTCGGATCGCCCTCGGCTACCGCTACCGGGAGGCCGTACGACTACGGGTCGGTCACGACGGTCGGCTACCACGAACACATCGAAAGGATTTTCGCGAGCACGTGCGCCGTGGCGGGGTGCCACGCTTCGGAGGCGGACGGGGGGCCCGTGCGCGGCCTCTCGCTGGAATCGTGGGAGGCGATCTTCGACGGCGGCGAGGACGGTGCCGTCGTAGTGCCGTACGCTCCCGCCAAGAGCCACCTCATTTACCACGTCAATTCCGATACGAACACCGGCCCGGTGTCGATCCCCCACATGCCGCTGCCCGGGTTCGACCTGCCGGCCGGCCAGGTCCAGGCGCTGATATCCTGGATCGCCGGGGGCTGCCGGGACGACCATGGGGCGGTGCCCTTTTCGGTGTTCCCGCAGGGGCGCGTACTGATCACCAACCAGGCCGAGGACCTCGTCGCGGTGATCGACCGCGCGACAAACCTCGTGGCCCGCTACGTGCGGGCGGGCGTGCCGGACGTCTTCACCCGGCCGCCCGAGGCGCCGCACAACGCCGTCGCCGACCCGGCGCGGGGCGTCTATTACGTCAACCTCATCGGGGGGGGAAAAGTCCTGAAATACCGGATAGACAACAACGAAGAAATCGGCGAGGTGCCGGGCATCCTCTCCCCGACGCAGGTGGCGGTCAGTTCCACCGGCGACACCGCGTACGTCGCGCAGTTCACGCCGGGCGTCAACGCGATCAAGATCCTGGGGACGAACCCCTTGCGGGTGATCGGCGAGGTGTCGGCGGCGAACATCGACAAACCCCACGGCGTGGAGATCACCCCCGACGGGAAGGAACTCTGGGTGACCGGAAACCTCTCGGACAATATCATGGTGGTGGACCTCTCCGATTTCTCGACGAGGCTCGTGCAGCTGAACGGTCAGCCGCCCGGCGAGGGGGGTGTGCTCCTTCCCTATCAAACCGTGATGACCCCGGACAGGGTCTACGTCACCTGCCAGCGGGGGGACCGGGTGGTGGTGGTCGACCGGCAGACCTACGAAGTGGTGAAGTCGATTCCAGTGGGCCTGAACCCGCTCATTCCGTCGATCACGCCGGACGGGCTGTTCGTCCTCGTGCCGAACAGGAACAGCAACGATGTTTCGGTCATCGACACCCGGGTCGACTCCGTCGTACGGACGATCGCGGACGTCGGACCCCAGCCACACGGATCGGCGGTCACCCCCGACGGACGTTTCCTGTACGTTTCGTGCGAAAACGTCACCGCGGCGGTCCCCCCCCACCATCCGACGGTCGGGAGCAAGAACCCGGGGTTCTACACGCTGATCGACCTTGGTACCTGGTCGGTCGTCGAGAGCTTCGAGACGGGTGCGTTCGCGGCGGGGGTGGTGGTCCTGGATAACTGATCAGGTACGTCCCGGGGAGGGAGATCAGGATTTCTTCTTGAATATTCCCTTCAGGAGGCCGACCACGCTGCCGAACATGCAGACGATGTGGTCGAGGACCAGAAACGGCACCATGAACATCATCGCGAAGAGCCCCCTCACCTGTTCCAGGTAGTTCAGGAAACGGATGTTCAGGAGCAGGTAGAGAAGAATTGCCGCACCGAGCGTCCAGAGCGGCAGCAGGTTCAACGCGACCGCCACGACGACCGCAACGATCGGCAACGACAACGCGGTGGAAATGACGAACAACGGGTAGACGTTCACGAACCCGCCCTTCAGAGACCTCCCCGCCTCACCGTAACTCATGGCCAGCTCCGCGAACCCGGCGCTACGGTGATACTCGTTCTTCATGAACGTCCAGAGGTTGTACTGCTTCAGGTGTTCGACCTCGATCTCCATGTCCAGCTCGATCCTGACGTTCTGCCTCGCAAGCCTCTTCCCCGCCTCGATGTCGTCGTTGCCGTGGCGGGCAAGCAGGTCGGTGTTGAAGCCTCCCAGCTTTTCGAAGGCGGGTTTTTTTATACCCGAGATCGCGCCGAAGAGCCAGTCAATCGCCGGGGAACTCTTGATGTACGAGTACCTGACCCAGAGGTTCTTGTACTGGCTGACCAGCGATTCGTGCCGGTGCCGGGCGGTGTAAATCCCGACAACGGCGTCCACCCCTTTTTCTTCGAGCCGTTCCACGATTCCCAGGATGGTCTCGCGCCTGATCATGACGTCCGAGTCGATGAACACCAGGATTTCGCCATTGGCCTGCTTTGCGCCGAGGTTCCGCGCCGCGTTCGCGCCGGCGCCGTCAGTCGCGGTCAGGATAGTACAGTTGTACTGTTTCGCGATGTCGGGGGTGCCGTCGGTGGAATGGTCGTCCACCACGATCACCTCAATATTTTTATATTAGGACCGCCTGATCGACCGAAGGGTCTTCCCGATGGTCGCCTCGCCGTTTTTCACCGGGATGACGACCGTGACGAGGGGATTGTAATCGGGGTTAGAGTACATGAGGCGTGGTGCCGGGGGTCAGGATTTAACGAGCTGTTTCAGGTATTCCCCGTATCCGCTGTTCTTCAACGGTTCCGCGAGAGCAAGCAGCTGTTTCGAACTGATATACCCGAGGGAATACGCGATCTCCTCCGGGCAGGCGATTTTCAGCCCCTGCCGTTTCTCCATCGTGGCGATGAAATCGCCCGCGTCCAGGAGACTTTCGGCGGTCCCGGTGTCGAGCCATGCGTACCCGCGCCCGAGGAGTTCCACTCTCAGCCGCGCGTGCCGCAGGTATTCGTTGTTGACATCGGTGATTTCCAGTTCGCCGCGGGCGGAGGGCTTGACGGCCGCGGCGATCTTCACCACGTCATTGTCGTAGAAATAGAGGCCTGTGACGGCGTAGTTCGATTTGGGGTCCTTCGGTTTTTCACGGATCGAAGTGGCGTTGTTGTTGGAATCGAACTCCACGATTCCGTACCGGTGGGGGTCCTTCACGTAATACCCGAAGACCGTC
>QJVY01000268.1 GCA_003235555.1 Ignavibacteria bacterium
ACCGTTCCTATGCCGCGCGAGACATACATCTTCGCCCCCCCCTCGGTGTACAAACCCGCCACATAGGGAGAGACGATACGGGCGGGGGCAAGGACATCCCTTCCAAGTTCGCCGAGGACGACCTGTCCGCCGTGCGTGTGCCCCGAGAGAACGAGTCCGTATCCGGTTTGGGCGGCTCCCGCGAAGAAATAGGGTCTGTGGCAGAGCAATAGTCTGGTCGATTGCCGCCCGCCGCGGTCCTTCGCCATGTTAAAATATTCCATGGCGGTGGAGAGGTTTCCGGTGTCGTCCACCCCGGCGATTTCGATCTCATCCCCCCGTCTGCCGAGTTTGATGCTCTCATTCCTGAGGAGGCGGATCCCGGAGTTCTCGACCTCCCTCGCCACTTCATCCACCCTCCTCGTGTAGTAATCATGATTCCCCAGCACACCGTAGACGCCGTCCCTTGCCGACAGGACACTGAATGCGTCCCTGAAGGGGTACACTTCTTCGAGCGAACTGTTCACGAAATCCCCCGTCACGACGATCATGTCCGCCTTCAGGTCGTTGACGGCCTCTGCGTAGCCCCTCATCCGTTCTTCACTCATGAAAATACCCGAGTGAATGTCGCTTGTGAATCCTATCGAATATCCATCAAAAGATGGAGGTAAGCCCCTCACGGGTATCACGATATCGGTTTTATCAAAAGCATCTTTTCGATAAAATTCCACCACGGTCCCGACAGTGAAAGCACCCGTGAGTGCCGTAAGGGTGCGGCGGACGACCAGGCGTCTGTTTTTGTTGAATTGCCTGTATTTGGGGTTTTCCAGAATCGACTCGACCCTTGGCCGGGTTTGGGTAAACCTCCTCATCAACCATTCCAACGTCAAAAAGGGCAGTTTCAGGAGCTTTCCGGCCGCCAGTACGAGGAAGAGGATCAGAGAAACGAAATGCCAGATGTAGAATACGGGCATGACGTTGATCGTCACCCAGGTGGGAACATGAATGCCCGCCACACGCAGGAACGGTCCCATCAGGAGCGGGAGATTGAATAGGCCGAAGAGGAATGAAAGAAGCAGGATTTTTTTCCCCGATCCGGGGATTTCCTTCAGGTACCTGCGCACACCGGAAAACAGAAACCACTGGATGCAAAGAAGGAGAATCGTCCCTATCAGGAAGAAATAGAAAAAACGCATGTTACCTGAGAGTGAAAAATGGTTAAATAGCCCCCGGGGAGGTGAAAAACCCCCTGCCGGTGTATCTATAATCAGGAAAAAATAACACGGATGCAAAAAGGAGGGGGAGCACCGATGTCCCTGAAAATCCTGTTATTTGTAGAAACAAAATTGATTTCCTATATTTTTCCTCAAATGAAGCCAGCCTCCACATCAGCCGCCAGTTCAACACCCGGATGAAGCCCGCCAGGAAAAAGTTCTTCAAGAAAATCCTGATCAGCCTGGTACTCTTTCTGCTCCTTTTTGTCGTCTGTAATGATTTTTTGCTGCCCTGGTATGTTGAACACGGGACGACGATAGAAGTTCCGGACCTGGTCGGTCTCACCTACGATCAGGCTGTTTCCAGCCTCGATTCCCTGGGCCTCGAGGCGAGAAAGGGGGACGTCCGGCCCGACAAGGAACATCCGGAGGGGACCGTCATCGTCCAGAATCCCGTCTTCGGCCACCAGGTCAAGAAAGGGAGGAGGGTCTACCTCACGCTGAGCGGCGGGGAGGAGCTGGTGGACATCCCGAGCGTGCGCGGACGGACCCTCCGCGACGCCACGTTCCTCCTCGAGAGAACGGGGCTCAGGATAGGGGAGATTCTGCATGAGCCGTCGGATGAGTATCCCGAGAATACGATCGTCGCGCAGGGCAGGGAGCCGGGCACGAAGGGGAGGAAAGGGAGCCTCATCGACGTCACTGTCAGCCTCGGTCCGCTCGCGCTTTCCGTCGTCGTGCCAGAACTGATCGGAAGGCCCCTGTCCGAGGCGCGGAGAATGCTCGACAGCGCCGGTATCCCCATCGGAAACGTGACGACGATACCGGCGACAGACCTCCTGCCGAACACCGTCATCGAGCAGTACCCGCATTCCGGCGAGCTCGTGGGAAGGGCGCAGGCCGTCGATCTCGTCGTCGTGCAAGGGGCCGACAAGGACAACCACCCCCCGGAGTACGATGAGTAAACCCAAAATCCTCATAGCACCGTCGCTGCTCTCCGCGGATTTCACGATTCTCTCGGAGCAGGTGGGTGAACTCGAAAAGGGCGGGGCGGACTGGATCCACCTCGACGTCATGGACGGCCGCTTCGTTCCGAATATATCCTTCGGGCCGATGATCGTCAGGGCCGTCCGATCCCTGACACGGCTTCCCCTCGACGTCCACCTGATGATCGTCGAACCCGACCGGTACCTCGGGGCTTTCCACGATGCGGGCGCCGATATGGTCACGGTACACGCGGAGACCTGTCCCCATCTCCACAGGACGGTCCAGGCCATCCGGGACCTCGGGATGAAGCCCGGGGTCACGGTCAACCCGGCGACGTCGCTTGATGCGATCGGGGGGATTCTCCCGTCGGTAGACCTCCTCCTCCTCATGTCCGTCAACCCCGGGTTCGGCGGTCAGAAATTCATTCCCGGGTCCTACAAAAAAATCACCGCGGCCGCGGGCATGATCCGCGAGACGGGTCGGGAGATCAGGCTGCAGGTGGACGGCGGCGTCGACGCCTCGAACGCAGGGGACATCGTCCGTGCCGGCGCAAACGTTCTGGTCGCCGGAAACTCCGTCTTTTCGGGGAAGGATATTCACGCCGCCATCGGGAGGTTGAGGGAGGCCGCGAACGGATGACCTACACCACGATCACGCTCGAACGAAAAGAGAGGGTCGCGACGATCACCCTCAACCGGCCGGAGAGACGCAACGCCCTCGACGATGTCATGATCAGGGAACTGACAGATGCGTTCCTCACCGCGAACAGGGATACCGACGCGCGGATCGTCGTGATCACGGGGGAGGGGAAGGCCTTCTGCTCTGGCATGGACCTGGAATACCTCAGGAAATTCACCGAAATGGGGGAGCATGAAAACCTCGAAGACGCCAGAAATCTCCTGACTCTTCTCCGGACCGTCCACACGCTCAGGAAACCCGTTATCGCCATGGTCAACGGTGCCGCCCTGGGTGGTGGATGCGGACTCGCCAGCGCCTGCGATTTCGTTTTCCTCTCCAGGGAGCACGGGAAGATGGGGGTCCCGGAGGTGAAACTCGGATTTTTACCGGCGGTAATCCTGGTGTTCCTCATCAAACGCATGGGGGAGGGCGCCGCTCGGGAGTTCGTCCTGAAGGGGGAGATCCTCGGGTCGGCGGAGGCCCTGGCGAAGGGGCTCTGCACCCGGGTGGTCGGGCATTCAGAACTGGGAGAGGCCGCGTACCGCTTTGCAGACGAGATGTGTGTTTCAACATCAGCGTCATCCATTTCCCTCACGAAAGACCTCCTGACGAGAATGACGGACATGTCCCTCCATGAGGCGATGGAGTATGCCGCCCATCTCAATGCGCTTGCCCGCAAGACCGATGATTTCAAAAAGGGGTTGGAGTCCTTCCTCCGGAAAGAACCCCGGCAGTGGTGACCGATCTCGCTGCGATCGTGCGGGAGAGGATCCGGTCCGTTCCCGATTTCCCCAAAAAGGGTGTCATGTTCAGGGATATTACGCCCCTTCTGAACGACGGGGAAGCTTTCGCCAGGGTTGTACGGTTCTACACCGAGAGGTACCGGGACAAGGGGATTACGAGGGTGGTGAGCATCGAATCGAGGGGGTTCATCCTGGGGAGTATCCTGGCGTACAATCTCGGGGCCGGGTTCATTCCCGTTCGAAAACCTGGCAAATTACCTTTTTCCACGATACGCGAATCATATTCGCTGGAATATGGAGAGGATACGCTGGAAATGCATATGGACGCCCTCGGAAAGGGGGATGTCACCCTCATCGTGGACGATTTACTGGCAACAGGCGGAACCGCGAACGCGACGGTGAACCTGGTCGAACGGTGTGGCGCCACCGTTCTCGAGCTCTCATTCCTCATAGAACTCTCATTCCTCGGGGGAAGAAAAGCCCTCGGGACACGCCCTGTCTTCGCTCTCGTTGATTATAAAAACGAGCTATAATTTCCATGAAAACTATAATTGAACCATTTAAAATCAAATCGGTTGAACCGATTCAGTTCACGACGGTTGAACAGCGGGAAAGGATCCTTTCGGAAGCCGGCTACAACCCCTTCCTGATCAGGGCGGCAGACGTGCTGATCGACCTGCTCACGGACAGCGGAACATCGGCGATGAGCGCCCGGCAGTGGGCTGGGATGATGGATGGGGATGAATCATACGCGGGGGCGAGGAGTTTCTACAGGTTTGAATCGACCGCCAGGGAACTGACCGGTTTTACACATATAATACCGACCCATCAGGGAAGGGCGGCAGAGAAGATCCTCTTCACACTCACCGGAGGGGCGGGAAAGATTATCCCCAATAACACGCATTTCGACACCACGAGGGCGAACGTGGAATATTCAGGGGCAACAGCGGTCGATCTTCCCTGCAAGGAATCCCGTGATCCCGCTGCTGTTTCCGACTTTAAAGGAAACATGGATCTCGAAGCGCTTGAAACACTTATCATGGATAAAGGGAAGGGCAATATACCCCTCATCATGCTCACTGTAACGAACAACGCAGGAGGGGGACAGCCGGTTTCGATGTCCAATATCATCGGAGCCAGAAAAATCTCAAAAAAATACGGCATCCCGCTTTTCCTGGACGCGTGCCGTTTCGCTGAAAATGCCTGGTTCATCAAACTCAGGGAGAAGGGGTACGCGGAAAAATCGGTTAAATCGATAGCCATGGAGATGTTTTCGCACTTCGATGGCTGCACAATGAGCGGAAAAAAGGACGCGCTGGTGAATATGGGAGGCTTCATCGCTTTCAATGACGGCCAGCTTGCCCAGAACGCCAGGAATATCCTGATCGTAACGGAGGGGTTCCCCACATACGGCGGACTCTCCGGCCGGGACCTGGAGGCCATGGCACAGGGGCTCGAGGAAGTCCTTGATGAACACTACCTGACCTACCGGATCAGGTCGGTCGGTTACCTCGGCGAAAAACTCACCGCGGCAGGGATCCCGCTGCTGCAGCCACCGGGGGGACACGCGGTGTATATCGATGCGCGGAGCTTCGCCGGCCACCTCACCCCGGACGCCTTCCCGGGGCAATCGATCGTCTGTGAACTGTACAGGCTGGGGGGGATCCGGACGGTCGAGATCGGCGGCGTGATGTTCGGCCGCACCGATCCGGGGACGGGGAAGTTCATCCCGCCCCCCATGGACCTCGTCCGGCTGGCGATTCCGAGAAGGGTCTATACCCAGAGTCACATCGACTACGTCATCGAGGTCGTTGTCGAGGCCTGGGAAGGGCGGAAAGACCTCCCGGGGTATGAAATCACCTACGAGGCGCCGATGCTCAGGCACTTTACAGCCAGGTTCAGGCCGTTGAACGGATGAACGCCTGCCCGGTCTGCGGCACCCCGAACCACCATCTCAACGTGGTCTGTTCATCCTGCGGCGGGTACGTGCAGGGGAGGGTGGACAACCTCGACCTCTTCGCGACCATCTGGCGCCTCATCGAAAGCCCCGGGCGGATGTTCCTCTCTATTTCGCTGGCGCGGTACAAGAATTACTCGACCATCGTGCCGGCAATCGCAGGGATCGGCATTGTTTTCACGCTCTTCTGGTTCATCAAGGCCGCAGACTATACGTCGTCACCACTGAACCTGCTCGTGGCGGGAACCGCCGTCGGACCGGTGGTCGGCGTCTCGCTCCTTTTGCTGCTTTCCCTCGGAGTGTATTTGTTCCTGAGAATTGCGGGCGTGGCGGTGCGTTTCCGCAATCTCTACGCCGTGCTCGCCTATTCCCTGGTGCCGTTCATGCTTTCGGTCTTCTTCATCCTTCCCCTCGTATTTTTCACATTCGGCAGATATTTTTTTTCGCTCAATCCTCCGCCGTGGCTGGTCAGGCCGGTGTCCTATTACATTTTCATCGGCCTGGGGAGCGTCGTTCTCGGTTGGACGGCCTTCCTCATCTTTACCGGCCTCCGGACGCTCCTGGATTGTAAACGGAAAACGGCCGCGCTCATCGTGTCGGCCATCGCCTGTGTATCGGTCGGGGCCGCCGTGCTGGTCAGAATCATTCTTACTTCCGGAGGTTGACGGGTGCCGACACCGGTACACTTTCCTTCTGTGAATATTTTTGTATATTATACTCAACAGAACAGGCTGACTCATGGGTAAAGTCATTTTTACGATATCATACGACATCGATCCCGGGAAAAGGGATGAATACCTCCCGCTTTCGAAAAAAATGAAGGAACACCTCCTGCAGAAGGCGGGGGTGGGAGAATACTCGATTTTCGAAAACAAGAGGAAGCAGAATTCCTTTTCGGAGGTCTTCATCTTCAATTCCATCGATGATTACGACGGGCTGGAGGACGAAGACGACACGATGCAGACGCTCATGACCCAGCTCGAATCAATGATCACCGACGGAAAGATGAAATATTCCACGCTCGTGGAAGTCTAGGACGCGGGCGGATGTCCAACCGAATGCGCCTGCCAGCCGATCCGATCGCCCAGCTCCTCCAGGAACACAACGACGCCCTGATTCAGCTGAAAAACCTGAACAGCGCCGTGGAGGCGTTTGCCCGGGACGGGTTCAGCGTCAGACACTACCGGACCATCAGGGCGGCTTTGAAGTTCATCGAGGAGGAGGTGAGCGTTCACAATCTCAAGGAGGAGAAAGCCCTGTTCCCGGTCCTCGAACGGTACGTGGAGGGACCGACGAAAATCATGAAACAGGACCACCGGAGGCTCAAGAGGGGGTTTTACAGGCTCAGTGACGCGATCCATGCGGTCAACGTAAATCGTGACAGCTTCTCCGCCATCAAAAAACTGAGGAAGGTCGCGAACGAGGTTGTCCAATCCTTCGTGAACCACATTCACAAGGAAAACTACATCCTTTTTCCCCTCGTGCAGCGGTTTCTGAGCCGGGAGGAAATGAGGGAAATCGCAAAAAAGATGATTTGACAGGGAACTGAATGCGTGGTACCGAAGGAGTGAAAAATCCGGACCTTCTCATCGTCGAGGATGAGCCCCAACAGCGCGATACGCTTGACACGCTGTTCACCGCCGAGGGATACACCGTGCGCTGCACCGATTCGGCGGAAAAGGCGTTGGAACTTCTCAAATCGTCGAGGCCGGACCTCGTTGTCACGGATGTCAAGCTTCTCGGAATGGACGGGATCTCTTTTTTCGAGAAGGTGAGGGAAGGGGAGCCCGGCCGTCCCATCCCCTTTATTTTCATGACGGCCTACAATGATCTCTCCGAAATCGACCGGTTGAAGGCTTTCGGATCGGTGGAGTACATCACCAAGCCCTTCGATCTCGACGAACTGATGACCCTGGTCCGGGTCCGGAGCGGCAAAACCTGATCCGCTCCCCCCGGTTTGCCTACCTGCTTCCCAACGTCACCGTCAGGGTGACCGTTTTCTCACCCCGCAGTACGTCCACCGATACCACGTCGCCCGGTTTGTGTTCCTGGAGGACGTACGTGAAATCATAGATGTTGGCGATCGTTTTATCGCCGAACTTCACGATGATATCGCCGCCCATGAGGCCGCCCTTTTCAGCCGGACTGTCGGGCTGTGTCCCGTTGATTTTCAGTCCTGCGACATCTTCGGCGTAGTCCGGGATGACGCCCAGCCTGACCCGCATCGGTCTCGCGTCTCCCTGCGGGGCGGAGGAGGTCACCCTGGTGAACTCCGGCGCTTCGGCCGCGTTGTCCAGCTCACGGGCGATCTTCAGGACGAACCGGACGACCCCCGTCTCGCCTTCGTAGTTGATCTTATCCCAGGTATCCGTGGGTTTATGATAATCCTCATGAAGGTTCGTGAAGAAAAACAGTGTGGGGATGTCCTTCCCGTAGAATGAAGAGTGGTCGCTCGGTCCATACCCTCCCTCTTTGAGGGAGAGGTCGAAGGTCGAATCAGCATTCAATTTTGTCACCATCTCCTCGAAACCGGGCGACGTACCCACACCCTCTACGACGAGCTTCCCCTCCTTAATCCGGCCGATCATGTCCATGTTGATCATGGTTTTGATCCCGGAAAGGGGGATGGTGGGATGGTTGACGAAGTAATTGGACCCCAGCAACCCCATTTCCTCCCCCGAAAACCCGATGAAGAGTACGCTCCTGCGGAGCGATTCCCGCTGTGCCGCCAGGTTTTCGGCGGCCTCGAGCAGGCCGGCGGAACCGGAGGCGTTGTCATCGGCACCATGGTGAACAGCCACCGTATCGGGCGTGAGGGAACCCTGACCACCCATGCCCAGGTGATCGAAATGTGCCCCGATGACCAGATATTCGCTGTTCAACGATTGGTCATAACCCTTTATCATTCCGAGAACATTCGCCGATTCGTTCATAATTTTTTCAATACTCGTTTCGAGCGTCGCGGTGGCGTCGAGGGGAAACGAATTGGGTT
>QJVY01000197.1 GCA_003235555.1 Ignavibacteria bacterium
CGAGATCGTGGGAGTTCCTTCATTGGTACCGATGGTTTCGGGTACAGCGATACTCCCGGGCGAAGCTGTGGTCCCGGATGCAGCGAGGGTCGTGAGGTCAGCCATTTCGGATTCCGTCCGCGGCACGAGGGCAAGGCTGGTCGGGGCCGCCGCTAAGGCGGCGGCGCGGGCATTCGCCGATCTGATCTTCCAGCGCAACTCCCCCAACCCCGTATTCCCGATTGTCAGTAACCGGCTCGTGCTGTCCCCTGCGTCGATCGATACCGCGAAGGAGTCCTGCGCAATGGTAATGACCGGCACCTCCTGAATCGAGAAGAAAGAATCGCTGACGTCATAGATGTCCGGGTGTTCCGCGTCGCTGAGGCGGATCAGCCCCTGTGTCGTGTATTCGTAGGGAACCGTCCACGCATATGCGCCATCCGACGCCGGCGTCGCCGGTACGATCGTCGACCAGGTGGTTCCCGCATCGGTTGAATACTCGAGCCGGAGCGTGGAGGGCCCGAGCGACGACCACCTGATCGTGTCCGTGGAACCGACGAAGAACGATTCTCCCCCATTGGGTCTCAGAACGAGTACGGGCGCCGGTGCACGGAGCGCCCGCAAAGTCGGGAAGTACACAACGCCGTTCGTCACTGTTGGTGGAGAGCTGGAACTGAACGAGGATATCCAGAGAATATCACCCGTCCGTAAATCGATGGCTCGAAATCGTCCATCCGTGGATCCGACAAATATCACGCCGTTGGCGATGGTCGGCGATGAGCTCACCCCTGCCCCGGCGACCGGCGCCGTCCACACCTCCTCACCCGTGACGGCGTCGAATCCGAGCACCTCCTGACGTCTCACCGAACCGATGTACACGATGCCATCGGCGTAGGCCGGACTTCGACTGCCATAGGGGGGAAAGTCAATCCGTTGTACCCAGACAGTCTCACCCGTCCCAGCGTCGAAGGCGTACAAGTTCCCGTCGTCGCTGCACGCAAAGAGGCGATTACCCAGAGTATCACCGACAAGATATGCAGACATCCCTCCTCCGGTCCGGGCGGTCCATTGGACAACACCGAGGGCGGCATCAAGGGCATAGATCGTTGAATCCCGGGAACCAACGAACACGCTCCCGTTGACGACAGCAGGCGCCGAATTGATATCGCTTCCGACTGCGTATGTCCAGCTCACGGCCCCGGTGTGGAGGTCGAGCGCATACAGATCGCCTGATCGCGTGGCGACATAGACTGATCCGTTCGCGACGGTGGGTGACTGTTGAGAGGAATAATCTCCGCCGCCGAGACTATCCGACCATACCGTCGCACCGGTGGCGGCGTCGAGCGCGGTGACCATACCGATATACGGTTCACCGATAATCACGAGACCGGCCGCGTATGCGGCTGTCGTCAACCGGTCTGTCGGCCTGTTCCAGATCACGGTTCCCGTGGCCGCGTCCAATGCCTGGACATTCCCCCAACTCGTCGCATAGACCACGTGGTTCACCACCAGCGGCTGAATGTCCGAACTGGACGCAGATCTCCAGATAAGGTCCAGCCATGGAACGGATTCGGGGGAGACAATTTTTTCCGCAGGGTTATGGCCGGTGTGGGCCGGCCCGAATCCCAACTGTGTCCAGTCGCCCTCTCCCGAAGTGTCAGCGGTGAACAACGATGAATTCTGCACGAATTTGAACCTTCCGCCGCCCGAATCCGGGCCAGGGGGCATCATACCCTGCCATGCAGAACCAGGAAGTGCGTCGGAATACTGGAATTGGAGTTGCGAAGCGCTGTCGATGTCGGTTTGGGTCACCGGGGGATCGGCATTCCATTCAGCCGGCCTCCCTTCCTGCTGTGCCGGTCGCACTGTGGCAGACGATACGCTCAATAGAATAATGCAAACCCCACAGATGAACGATTTCATATCGACCTCCGTGAATGAGAGATTCCTTCGGCGGAAACCGCCTCGCGGCGGCTCCACTTGTGATAGGGCCTGATCTGCTGGCCTGAACCATGAAGAACGGCGGATGACGATGACCGATCTATCAACCACGAATGCTCCGGCCGGTCGGGGGGGAACCCTTTCAGTTACGCGTCCCCCCAATTGGAAGACCGGCGGCACCCTGGAATCACTTAAAAGGAGCTGGAATGGATAGATGCCGAACTATTCCCGGGAGCAGGTACCGATAGACGCAGGACTGCTGAACTCCACATGGTACGGAATGACAGCGGCTATGTCGGCCCGCATTTCGAGCAGCTCCCGTGCCCGCTGGGGATGAACCGTTTTACGCTGAAATTCTCGTCGCCGGGATGGGTCATCACTGCCCCCATGATTGTTTTCAGGAAGGCGTCGTCACGGGGGTATTGCCAAACCGGCGCCTCCCAGAGCGTCAGTAAGTCAGAGAGATTGGAACAGGGTAAGAACCGTGAATCATAATGATGATGCCCCCTGATGATGGGGGCAAAAGTTTAAAGTATATCCGAATGAGAGATTGTACAGAGAAGGAAATTAAGAGTCAAATTCCCTCATAACATTTTATAACCAATACAGTTAGCGACTGTGGTGACTACACAATCTTATTTCGAACTTATGGTACAATTTCGTAAAATCCATTGTTCCGACCCCCGCCACTGGAAGAGGGTGGCTGTATTTAGCGCGGCCACCCTTCCTTTTTGTAGTGATGCGCAATCCAGGGGCCTGTCACCGTTTTATCTTGACCAGCCCCCCCGGGGGGGTAACAAATGAGCCCAATCATCGTAATTTCATGAAAAACGGGCATCCAAATCTTTTCGTTAATCATTATCACTTTTCGGAGATCACAGATGAAACCCCTCAAATTGTATGCAGCGTTTACCACCGGGATACTCGTCACTCTATCATTTGCTGCCTTCCAATCCCCGGAGAAACCGACCAAATTCGATGAGATCACCGTGGGCAGGATCAATATTGTCGACTCCCTGGACAGAACGCGCGTGATCATCGCGGGAGGTTTCCCTCCGCGCCGGTCAGAACTCGCGGGACTCCTGTTCATCAATCAGGATGGAAGAGAGGCCGGGGGCTACGTCTATTCGGGGACCCGGGACGAGGAGGGGAAGATACAGGCCGGCGCGACTCTCACCTTTGACCAGTATCGGAACGACCAGATCGTCGCATTGTCGTACGACCACTCGGGAGACCGTAAGCGCCAGGGCCTGACAATCCAGGATCGTCCGGACACCCTCAGCGATCTCGTCAAGGAGGCGTACCGAGCCATCGAGGGTGCCGCCACCGCCGCCATCAGGGACTCTGTGACAAAATATTATCTGTCGATCATACCCCGTCAGGATTTCGTTTCACCGCGGCTGTTCGTTGGGCGGGATTTCGCCCGCTCGTCGCTGGTGACGCTTTCCGACCCCGCCGGAAGGCCGCGACTCCGGCTACAGGTTGATAGTCTGGGGGAGGCGAGTATCATGTTCCTCGATACGACAGGCCGCGTCGTACGCACACTAACTCCCTGATGGTGTCTGTACCCTGGTTATTTGACCAGAATCATACGCCTGGTTTGCCGGACTCCTTCGTTCTCCACCGACAGGATATAAAAGTAGATTCCCGTCGACAGATGCGAGCCGTCAAACTCGACAGATTCGACTCCCTCGTCGACGGGTTCGGAATCCAGCAGCCTTCCAATCTCCCTTCCCAGCATGTCGTAGACCGTGAGAGTCACGATGGCATCCTTCTTGAGTCCGAATTCGATCGTCGTGGTCGGGTTAAAGGGGTTAGGATAATTCTGACGTAATTCGAAAGCGACCGGGACTGGTTCGTACGCATCCCGGAGATAATTCAGTGGTTCGAGGAGCGGGGCGGTAGCGGCATCGAGGAATTCGACGCTGTCGATACCCAGCACACCGGTGGTCACGAAGGGGACCTTCGAGAGCCAGACCAACTCACCGGTGAACGCGGAATTGATCTTCTCGATCACCGTGTCGAGCCTGACCCAGTCGATCGGTTCATAGCGGCTTCCGTAGGTGAGGTAGTTGTCCGTCAGGGCGGCGATTTCGCGGATGGTCATACCGTTGTAGGGATTACTGGTGTCGCCGTCATCGTAGGTCACGTCGCCGAACATCGGCGGGGTCACCTCTGCGTCGCTCGCACCGATATTGATCTTGAGGGCGACCAGATCCCCGAGAATCTTGCTGTTGAGCCTGGAGATCTTCGGGTTCTTTTTTTCACCCGTAAAAGGTTTTCCCGCATATGTCGTAAAGTATCCCGACGGGCCGGTTTGCGGGAGGAACTTGATGATGTTTTTCCCCTTCGTGAACCTCAGCCAGGCGAAGACGTCCGAACTGTCCTTCCGAACCTGTCCCAGGACCAATCCGCCCGGGTATCCCGCGTGTCCCTTCTTGATCCTCGGGAAGGCCATATCGTAGGCTTCATCCCGGATATTTCCATAATTGGGGACGGAGGAGCTGGCACTCAACCTCACTCCCTTGACGGTGATATCGGTCTGTGTGATGGTCCGGTATTTCAGGTTTGACGGATCGACGTGTTTGATGACGACGAAATCCGTACCCTTGCCCTTGATTTTCTTGCTGAGACCCGCCACATACAGCCCACCATCATTTTCGAAATAGGCACGAGGGACATCCTCATCGTTGGTCGGGCCATTGTATCGGATACTCCAATCCTCGTCGCCTGATCCGTTATATCTGATGAGCTTCATATCGTGGCCGGTTCCGGTGCCGATGCTGGAAGCCAACACCAGCGGGTTGTTTCCTCCCGTCACCGCTACACCGAGGTCATCGTCGTTGGCGGAGCCATTGTGAAAAGCTTCCCAGTTGACCGACCCGTTGGCCTGATTCATCCGGAGGGTCAGGACGTCCGTGAAGGCTCCGTTTGTCACGCTTTTCCCGGTAACGTACAATCTGTTCCCTCCCTGGACCGAGAGTGCGTACGCATCATCGTCATTGTGGTCCGGGCCGTCGAACCGCCGTTCCCAGTCAACGCTCCCGTCACCCGCATCGTAGCGTATTGTCATGAAATCGCTGCCCGAAGAATCGGTGACACTCGATCCGGTAACGTAGAGCTGCGTTCCTGCGCGGAAGAGCATCGCCCTTGGAACGCTCGGTCCGGTCGAGGAGGAGTACCTGGCCGCCCAGAGCGAGTCTCCATTCCCGGGGTTATACCTCAATGTTGCGAAACCGTTGACCGTGTCCTGGCTGACTCCCGTAACGAACAGGGCGGACGATCCGTCGAGGACCATCGCGGTGAGACTGTCGGTTCCGTTGGCCGGTCCGTTGTGCCTGCTGACCCACTGCTGCGTCCCGGATGAATTGTATTTGACCACGGCGTAATCGATTCCGGTCGTACCTCCGTAGCTCCACCCAGACACATACACGTTCAGTGAGTCATCGACGGCGACCGCAACAGCGCCGTCGTTACCGTTCCCGGGACCGTTGTATCGCGAGGCCCAGACCTGGTTGCCGTTGGTATCGTATTTTATCGTTGCGAAATCGTACCCGGTCGCGCCCCCCTGACTTTGCCCCGCGACGTAGATGTTTCCGCCGGTATCGCGGGCCATGGCCGTCGCGAAGTCGCTGTGTGAAGAGGCATCATAGAATTTCAGCCATAATTGCACACCGTCGGAATTGTATCGTGCGGTGGCAAAGTCCAGACCACTCTTCTTGTTTTCCATCCACCCGGTCGCGTACACATATCCGGAGTCGTCGGCGATGACTGCAACGGCCACGTTATCACCTTTTTTGTCTTCTCCGGTGGTCCGGGATACCCACTGGCGTGCGAGTTGTGCGTAGAGGCAGTTGGTGAGGAAGAAACAGCAAATCGCCGTGTACCAGAATGACTTGGCAAGCGTATTCATTCTGTTCCCTTTCATGATTCTGAATGGATGGAGTGTCGTACAACGACCCGGTCTACAGTTGATTCCCGGTCATGCCGGGCTCTGGTTGAAACCGTATGTGGAAATTAGCTGTCGGGGCGATCCGACTGGCCAGTATGACAGAAAGTGAGTTCGGAATTGGATACCATTTATATACAGAAATTCGGTCGTCATGTCAAGCACCCTGCTCCTTCGGGCAGTTTCAACATTTATGGATGCGCTAATCTGGACCTGCCGGTTTCACGTTCGTTCGGTAGGGAATATACCGACGGAAGGGGGCACAACAAACGCTCATACTCTGATAACATCCCGGACTGCGCAACGGCAACATCCGGATGCCAGGTACGAAGATCGCTGGGTGGATAAGGATTGAAGATATAAAGGCGCCCCTCCCGGGGCGCCCGTTTGTTACGTGTATGATGTGTGATACTACTTTAGGAGAATTCCCTTCGTGATCACGAGGGACGCCTTCTGTTGCGCGTCGAGTGGGACCATCGTCAGCCGGATGAAGTAGATCCCGCTCGCGAGGCCTGAAGCGTCGATCCGTTCACGGTGTTCTCCAGCGTTTCGTATCACCGGGTTCAGCCGCCGGACAATCCGTCCTGAGGTATTCACCACATCTACCGTTACCTCACTTAACACGGCCACCTGATATGAGAGTGTCGTGGTTGGATTGAACGGATTTGGATTCAATCCCGAAATGCTATTCCCGTGGTCCGTCATGAGTGACATCGGACGTTTACCGCCTCCTTTTCCGGGCGTTGTCACCGTCACGGTGGAGCTGAGTCCGGACGAGTTGCCCGCCTCGTCGAAGGCACGGACTGAGTAGGAATAAGTTGTCGATTGCACGACACCTCCGTCGCTATACGTGGTGGTGGATACCGTGGCGATCGGCGTGGTGCCGATATCAGTCCGGTATACGTAATACCCGACAACCCCGACGTTGTCCGTGGAGGGGCTCCAGGACAGATTGACCAGGTTGAATTTGGGCGCTTCGGCTGTGAGACCGGAGGGAGTTGTGGGCGCTTCGGTGTCAGCGACGGGACCCCGCGAGCTGTACGTTGCCATGAGAACGGGGGCTGATTTTCCGGAGGATGTCCACGCGTCGTGGAGCAGCGTCCCGTAGTCGTTCGTCCGGTTTTCGTCACGTAGGAATTCCACGTAGTCCTTCGAAGTCGTCTGATAGTACAGATTCACTTCGTAGTTTGACGTCCCGGTAGGAAGGGTGAATGGGGTGTCATCCCAGTGTTCCCCGTCGGCATAGCTGTAGCCAACCGGTGGAGACTGGATTCCGCGGAACGCGTCGTTCGTGAATCCGCGGGGAGGTATCCTGTTGTCCTTGATCACGCGGTTGTTCAGGACGAAGTGGAAGGAGGATCCGTCGGCGAGATTTGCCAGGCCGCTGGCGGTTTCGATTTCCGGTGACATCCCGAGTTTGATCTCGTACACCTTCGTATCGGTTTTGGTCAGTGTCGCGGAGTTGTAGTCGTATGCTCCGAACTCACCGATAAGCTGATCGCCCGCGTCGTAGCAACGGACGTTGAGCCAGATCCGCCGCCCCTCGGGATACCCCGAAGGGAGTTTGTGACCGGTCTCGTTGATCACCCGGACGTTGATCGAAGGAATCGATCCGGAGACTTCCAGTGTCGAGGCACGTTGCAGCATGGTCGCGGCCCTCTCCTTGCCGGCGGAAAGCGCTGCAGGATCAGTTTCCCCCGGGAAAAAAATTGGGATGATGTCGGGTACCCACGTGTTGCCCCCTGTCATATCGTGCAGGGGAAGATCGTCACGGACCGCGACGCCCCGTTTGTTACATCCGGCTCCGGTGACGTCGCGCATGTGACAATCCTGGCAGGTCGAAACGTAATCTTTGTTTCCCCCGAACCGGGGTGCGTACACACCGCCGGGAGTGTTGAACGCACTGTTCATCCACTCGCTGTACGTCCGTTCGACGGGAAACATCGAGTAAGGATCGAACGACGGTGACGGGGCGTCGAGGTCGTTTAACGTATAGAAATAGTTCCCGTTTCCCTCATCGTTCTTCACGTATGCAGGGTTGCTGACGTCATGGCAGGTTCCGCAAAGCGCAGCTTCCTTGTGGAGGGGGGAATAGTACATCTTGTGACGCGCCGCCGCGTCGGTGAACGGACCGCGCTTCGCGTTGTTCGCGTCGGCGATGTACATACCGTTTCCTGACGTCGGTGGAATCTGTGAAAGCGTCGCGAGGTATGACTGGTCCTGGTCGTACGTTCCGGAGGTCGTGTACGCACCGTCCGTCGGGTACGGGTTGACTCCGATCTCCGTCGGCTTGACAAGTTTATGGCAGAAGTCGCACTGTACTCCCTCCCGGTCGTTCGCGTTCAAAGCGCTCCCGTCGGTCGGAATGGATCTCCCCTCGAGCCAGCCGGCCGGAGAGTGGCAGCGGATGCAGAGATCGCCCGCGAACTCAGCGTCCTGGTTTGCGACGGTCATGCACGCGTAGAAAAATGGATCGCGGGCTGCCTGCGCCATCATGCTCCCGCGCCAGTTGAATGCAGGCTCGACGGCGGTGTCGTACCCTCCATGACAGTTGTCGCACTTGTCGGGCGTCTCCAGCTGCCCGGACTGACCGGGCTGACTTCCGGGGAGGAAGAAGTCGTTGAGCGTCGTATCGACCAGGGCGGTGTAGGCGAACGACAG
>QJVY01000050.1 GCA_003235555.1 Ignavibacteria bacterium
CTTCCCAGGTGATGATCGACGACTCCGTCCCGCCCACGCCGTTCACTGAAATCTGGTTGTCCGACAGGTTCACCAGCGCGATCGACCTGGCGTCTCCCGTCCCGTTCGGATCGGGGGGAACGCCCGTGGAGGTGTCCCTTTCCAGGGAAACATCACGGTTGACGATCTCGCCGGCGGCCACGGTGAAGGCGAAGGTCGATGTGCTGTACCCGTTCTTGGAGACCCGCACGGTGCCGGAGATCCCGGAAAGCCCCTGCAGGTTCACCGCGAAACTGTACGTCCCGTCTCCGGAGGTCACCAGGCTGTCCACGAAGATCGGCGATGTCAGGACCACCGTGGCGTTGTTCACCGGGAGGTTGTTCGCGAAGTCGAGGACGTGGCCCGCCACCTGCCCGATCGTGGACCCCGCGTCGACCTGCAGAAGGACGTTCCCCAGGTCTTTCGTCTGTCCCTTGTACACCACGACGGTGATCGTCCGGGTCTTGTACCCGTCCTTCACCGTTGTGAGGTTGACGGGCATCGAGTCCCGGTCCACGAGATTCGCGTACATCCGGAACTCCCCGTCGATCCCGGTCTCGAAATAGTCGACGACCCCGGGGAGCGTGAGGAGCACCAGCGCCGTCCTGATGGGATAGAGCGTCGTACTGTCCCGCAGGACGCCGGTGACCAGTGCGGAGTTGGAGAGGTCGGCGGTCAGCGTCACCGTGAGGCTCGTATCGAGGACCGCTTCGAAGCTGACGTTCTTCGTGACGTACCCGGCCTTCCGGACCGTCACGGTCACGTTGTGGTTGGTCGACAGGTTCAGGTTCACCTCGAACCTGAATACGCCGTCGGAGCCCGTCAGCACCGAGTCGGTGCTCCCGGCGAACGCCAGGTACACCACGGCGCTCTGGAGGACGTTCCCGGAGGCAAGGTCGAGGACCACCCCCTGGACCACCCTGTTGGCCCCCGTATCAGTCCCCTCCTCGACCACCGGCAGGTCCTGACAGCTCATGAGGCCGAGAGCGGCGGCGAAGAGTACGATGAAAAATATCAGTTTAGCGTTCATAGAAAATTCCTCGGTCAATGAAATCGTTGTCATCCGCCGTTACTTGTTGAATTCCTTGCGGTTGTCCATCCGCTTGTCGTTGATCAGCTCCTGCTTCGTCCGCGGGTGGGGTATCCGGTCGCGGATCTGTTCGGTCAGCTCCGCCTTCAGCAGGATGATCAGCTCGTTTTTGGTCTTGATCGTGCTCTCCGAACCGAAGATGTACCGGAGACCGAAAAACCACCAGGGCAGGTCTTTCAGTCCGGGGATGCCTTCCCGGGTCTCCTGCTCGAGCGTCGTGAAGAGGCCGCCGATCACGGTCTCCTCTCCATTATAGAGAAGGGCGTGCGTCTTGACCTGGGACCGGTTGATGGTCGGGCCGGGGGCCGCGTCGCTCTGCTCGATGGTCATGTCGAGGTAGATGAAATCGGTGTCCGACTGCGTGTACACGACGGGCGTGACCTCGATGATGGTGCCCGTGGAGACCTGCTGGTTGATCGTATTCCCGGCGATGTCCCTCGTGGTGATGTAGATGTCCCTGCCGACCTGGATCCTGCCTTTCTTCCCGTTGCGCACGGTGACCTCGGGGCTCGTGATGACTTCGCCGAGCCCGTTGGAGCCGAAAAATTTCACCAGGAGGTCGATGTTCGCGAAGGTGAATTCAGGCGGCGAGGAAATCACGCCGATCGCCTTGTCGAGGGCCGGGATGACCCCGGACTGGGCGCCGCCTCCGGAAGCGGCCCCGCTGCCCGACGACTGGATGGGCGGAACGGGGGAGGCCGTATCACCGAGGCCAATCCCGGTCGCGAGGTACCCGCTCAGTCCCGGTTCCTTGGCCTTCGACCGGAAGAAATTCCAGCTGACGCCGTAATCCTGCAGTTTCGAGACGTCCGTCGCGAAAAAGACGGCCGAAATCTTCACGTCCCGGTCCTCCAGCGTGGGAGGAGGTTCGACCGGTTCCCCGGTCCTGCCGCCGAGCAGCGCCTGCGATCCCTGCGGCACGATCTGGATGAACTCCGGTTCCTCGATGTATGTCAGTCCGGCGCGGGCCAGGATCATGTCGAGGGCGTCGCGCCAGTGCTGGTTGACGACGTAGACGCCGATCGGACCCGAGTGCTTCTCGAGATCGATGATAATCTTGCCGGCATACTGCTTGCTCAGCTCGTTGATGACCAGGAGCGCCTGATCGATCCGCATCGACGAATCGAGCGAGATGATCTCCTGCGGGTTGACGTACCCCTTCGTCCGCAGGCGGTTGTCCCGGGCCTGGCCAAAAGAGAGCTGGACCGACGTTACCAGTAATACGAACAGTAGAATGTGGATTTTCATGAGTGCTCCGTAATTTATTTTATCGGTTGACCTTGCCGGATCTTCAATGTGAATTTTTCGGCCACCCCGCCCTTGTTCAGCAGGCATTCGATTTTCCCGTCATCGGGGATGATCTTCGTGACGTAGCCGAGGTACACCTTGTCACCCTCCTCGAGGATGCGCGATTTCATGTTCTGGTCGATGATGAACGCCTTCCCGGGGATCACCGCCTTCAGGTCCGAACGCTCGATTTCGATCTCGTCGGGCTGCGGGGGCGGGATCTCCCTCAGGATGAGGGGATAGTACGGGTTCGACGTGAGGTTCTCAGGCTTGCCGACCCTGGGAGCGGGCGCGTTGTTGAGCTCCGGCATCTTCGAGTAGAAGGCCTGCAGTTCCATGTCGAACAGGACCAGGATCTTCGTGTTCTTGGTCTCCGGGTTCTTCGCCTCGTACCCGCGGAGCGTCAGGTTCGATATCTTGAACAGGCGCCTGCCGCTCTCGCTGTACCAGATGAACTTGTACAGGTTCTGGAAGGGCGCCTCGCCCTTGAGCGTGTAGACATTGTACCCGTAGTTCGGGAAGTCCTTCGGCCCGACGTAGGTCATGTCCATCCTCACCTCTCCGCTGAGGTCCATCGTCCGGTTGAAGTACCCGTAGGTCTCACCGGTGATGTCCTTCTCCGGGACCTCCTTGTGGCGGGTCTCCCAGCGCGTCTTGACGTCCTCCAGCATGGCGGCCGTCGTGTTGTACTCGTTCGCGAGGTCAGGCGTGTTCTGGAGCTCGTCGTTGAGTTTCTTGATGTCCTTGTCGACCCTGGCGATGCTCTTGGGAAGCTGGTACCAGGTGAAGAAGCCACCGACTGCGACAATCAGCAATAAGACGATTCCCAGGATGGCGGTATTTCGTATGGTGTTTGACACGGTTTTCTCCGGTTCTGTTAATCGATGATTATGTTATTGCTTGGCCGCGCCGGTTTCCGGTGCCGCTTCTTCCTTGTTCACATCCTCCTGCGGAGGAACTGTAATCGTAAAGTTGTAGACCGGGGGCGATTTTTCCCGGATTTCCTTGACTTCCACCCTCGCCAGCGTCGCGTTGCCGAAGAGCGCGGCGATGCGGGGGATCCTGTTCCTCGACATGGCGTATCCCTGGATGCTGGTCGTGCCGTCGGGCAGTCCCTTCATCTCGGTGATCCAGAGCGACCCGATGTCCTTCACGCCCTTCGTCAGCATCGCGACCATCTGGTTCCAGCGTTCGGCTCCGGGGACCAGCGAATCGTAGATCGCCAGCGCGGTGTTGTACCGGGCCATCTGGTCGTTGAGCCCCGCGATCTGTTCCTTGATTTTTTCGTTCTCGGCGATCTTCGTCGCGAGCACCGTGAGGGTGCCGTTCTTCGTTTCGAGTTCCACCTTCTGCGCCCCGTACCGGCTCGTAAAGAGGAACGAGGCCAGGAACACCAGAGCGAAGAGGAGGTACCCGTGCCACGCCAGCTTGAACGTCTTCTGCCCTTCGCGGACGTCGTCCGGGAGGAGGTTCAGCGGGTAAAAGGACTTCTGCTTCTCGTCGAGGATCTTCCAGGCCGTGGCGATCGGGACGGCGTATTCGGGGATTTGTTCCTGGACGCCCTCGTCCAGCGCCGCCGTGTTGAGCTGCTGGGTCCGCATGTACTGGACCTCCACGTCGGCAAGCTGCTCGCGGAGAAACGAATCGAATCCGATCCTCCCGCACTCCCCGGCGAGCAGCACACGGTCGATCCGCGCGATGCCCATGTTGTCCTGCTCGAGGAGGAGCCGGCTGTACACGGTGTTCTGCACGTTGGGCGAATCGTATCCCTCGCCCAGGATCGGGGCGAAATGCAGGAAATCGCTCCCGCGCATGAAGATCAGCCTCGTGAATTCCACTCCGATATAGACGATCGCGGTGATGTCGTCGGGGTTGAACGCGTAATTGGACCGCGCGAGGTTCAGCAGCGCCACGTCGGAGTCCTCGATCAGCGCGATCTTCGGGAGGCGCTTGCCGAGGTAGGGCTTGACCTCCTCCAGGAGGGTGAGCATCGTCATGCCCTCCTCGCGGACCACGCACATGAGGCCCTTGTCGGCCCCGTGGAAGAAATCGATGCTGTCGAGCGCGGGCTCGACCGGCCGGACCATCCGCAGTTCGTCGGCGACGCGCCGTTTCAGCTTTTTCCCCTTCAGGCCGAAATCGCTTTCGAGCTGGTGATAATAGACGCTGGGTTCGGATATGGCGTACCCGAGGACGTACCCCGAGGTCGGGTATTTCGAGAGCAACGAGAGCAGAACGCTGTTGTTGTCGGCGACGCCCTCGGCATCCGCCTCGGCTGATGTCGGGAGCGCGAACGTATCCGGCCCCTCGTTGAGCTGGCTCAACTCCACGGCGGTGGCGTTCCGCTTCTCCTCGATTTTCTGGGCGAGTGTCGTCGATTGCAGTTCGTCAACGACCACCTGCCCGCCCCGCAGTGACAGCTTGGCGAGCTTCAGCTCGTAACCGTCGGCGTACAGGCCGATCGCGGTGTTTTTACTTCCTCGTAAGGATGCCATATCTTTCCTCTGTGAAGTGTGAAGGGGTTGTGTTCATCAATCGGTCGCGACCAGGTTGAGGATCTGCTGAAGCCTGCGCTTGTTGTTCGCGAAATTCATGGCCGTATCGAGCGTGATCTTCTTTCCCAGGTAGAGCCTCTTGAGGTCCTGTTCCATGGTGATCATGCCCTGTTCGCCGGATTCCGACATCATCTGGTAGATTTCGCCGGTATTGTTGTTCTTGATGGCCGCGCGGACCGACGGGGTCGCCAGCATGACCTCCTTGGCGAGCACGCGCTTGCGGTCCACGCTGGGGATGAGTTTCTGGGAGATGACGCACTGGATGATGTCCGCCAGGCGGTACCGGACGCGGTCCTGCTCCACCGGGGGCACCTCGCCGATGATCCGGTCGATGCTCTCCACCGCCGACGAGGTGTGGAGCGTCGAGAAGACCTTGTGCCCCGAATCGGTGATCTCGAGGGCCGTCAGGATGGTGTCCGGGTCGCGCAACTCACCGATGACGATGATGTCCGGGTCCTGCCTCAGCGCCTGGACGGCGCCGTCCTTGAAGGACAGCACGTCGCGGCCCACTTCGCGGTGACGGACGATGCACCGGTCGGACTTGTGGACGTACTCGATCGGCGAGGCGATGACGACGCAGTGGCCGTCCACCGAATGGTTGTTGGCGTCGATGATCGCGTCGAGGGTGGTGCTCTTTCCGGAGCCGGTAATACCGGTCACCAGGATCATCCCCTCCTTGGTATGCTGGAGGCTCACCGCCCGGGTGACGCCGGGGTGGAACCCGAAGCCGCCGTAGGGACGGATGGTCTGGTTGATGGCCCGCATGTTCAGGGCGATCTGGTCGAGGTCGAAATAGACGTCGGCGCGGAAACGGAGCATGTCCTCCCCATCCATGATGGTATAGGAGAAGTCGAGGTTCCTGTTTTCGTAGAGAAACTGCCGCTGCCGCTCCATCAATATGGACTGGATCAGGACGTTGCATTCATCGAAGGTGAACGCCGGTACGTCCGGATCGGGTTTTTTCGAACCGTATACGCGGTACCAGACTTTCCCCTGCCCCCCGTAACCGCCCATATCAATGTCCGATGCAACGATACCTGCCATTTTTCGCAGGAAAGTGTCGAAATAGGTTTTTACCGCCATGCGCTCCTCAGGAGACTGGCGTGAACAGAGGTTTCCGATAAGCATTTGCCGTTCAACCCCGAGTGAGGTGTCGGGGATGTTCGTGACAATCTGTTTGAGTACAGAGATAGCTTCGTCCACTTATCTACCTGTTCTAAAATTCTACTTTAACTAAGTACTATTATAGTACTGTCAAATGCGGGGAAATATAGAAAAATCTGCATGATATGTCAATAGATATCTATTAACCCCGTGTGTTGCATCACATCACACAAAAAATAACCAAAAAAATACCTTGAAATTTTGCGAATTTTCAAGGTATTTATTATTTGAACCGGCCCTGGCCGACTATTTTACCCGATTTACTCGTACCAGCGCATTACGCGGTAAACCTGCAATTTATTGATATACATGGCCATATTGAGCGCTTCACTGCTGTAAACGACCGAGCTGTTCCCCTTCATCTGGAATTTTCCGGCCATGGGGCCCGACATGATCAGGCCGCCGATGACATCGGGTGTTCCGGTGGAGAATTGGACATCTATCGTCGCGTCGTCATACGCGATCACCAGGCCGCGGAACTTGAACGTCCCGGCCAGTGTCAGCGTCCCGCGCACCAGGAGGATTCCCCAACCGTCGATGTTTCCATCGAATTTCACATCTCCGTCGCAAAAAACGATCCACGGCGTGAGGGGTGATCCCCACTCCATATCCGAACCGTAGACCCCTGTGACGAACTTTATATCGGCTGCGGACATGTACTCATCAGCGTACAGACCGGGATCGGCAATACCACTGTCCGCAACGGCGTCGACCGTACCATCGATTCGCGACGCGTAGGGCGCCGCCTGGGCCGTATCGGCGGGTGTCAGGAAACCGATACCGGGTTTGTCGTTGGCACTCGGAGGGAGGAGGGCCCCCAGCATCGTGTGGTCGTGCCCGTCAACAGTCGGTGAACCCGACATGCTAAAATTCACGTTTTTCACCCGCAGGCCGACCGCTTCGTTGACCACCGGAAACGGAACAGGCCGGCGGTGCAGCCGCAGGCGCATGAGCCGGGTGGTGTCCATGAACTTCGCATTCGCCGTAATATCGATCGTATCGATGGCCGGGAAGAACGGATAGGAAAGCGTAACCGTGGCGCTCCCCCCCATCAGCTTGGTCTCGATCGTTTTGTTCGCGATGAAGAGCGAATCGTTCCTGTCGAGCGCCCTCAACGCCATGTTCACGGCGGTATGGGCGATATTCCTCGACATGGTATACTTATCGAAACCGGCCACGTTTTCTATCGTCCCGGTTTTTGAGTTATTCAGGCTGTATCCGACGATGCCGACGGTGAGCGACAGCCCGATCACGATGATAATTGCCATTCGTCCCATGCTCGGATCCCTACTGTAAATTTCGAGGATAAATCAGTTTCTCGTAGTACGCCCCGGCGTAGGACGAATCGTACGGGTCGGGGCTCTCGAGGGCCAGGTACACCCTGATGGCCCGGACACTGTCCAGGTTCGAGAGACTCACCGGCGTCGGGATGACGGAATCCCGTTTGTCGTAGTACGTCAGGTGGAACCGCGTAACGCTGTAACTGATCGATACCCGGGAGATATTCTCCACCCGCAGGAGGTGCCTGTCCCTGGGATTGGTCGAGGTGGTCACGGGGGTGCCGAGGATGTACTCCACGCTGTCACGGGCCCCGGGGATGTCGCTGAGGTTGGCCCGGAACTTGATGTATGACGAATCCGCGGCGACGATCGAAGGCTTCGAAACGGCGTATCCCATCTTGTACAAATCGAATTCCATGATCCTCGCCAGCTGGATCATTTCCGTCTGGGTATGGAATTCGCTGGCGGACTTGTACGTCTCCAGGGTCATGTTCATGTTCACGTTCAGGATCGTGACCATGAGCATTCCCACCAGGAGGGCGGCGCCGATTACGTCGAGCATGACTGCCATGGGGGTCTCCTAAAAGTACCTTCTGTACACCGCCACGTCCGACAACTGGAGCGGCGAATTCATGTTCGGGTGGCGGACGGTGACCACCACCTTCTTGAAAAAGGTCGGGGCGGACGATTTTGCGTTGGGATCCGATTCGAACACGTAATAGACCGTGTCCGTCACCAGGAAATTCCCCAGCCTCGGGGTGGCCGCGTACCGCTTGTAATTATTGTAATCGTCGACGTCGTTGTAGCCGGCGACCGACTTGTACGGATAGGTGTCCGGCGTGGGAACGGCGGCGTTCTCCGTGGAGCTGCATCCGAGGCCCCCGGGAGAGGTGAAATCCGACTCATTGTAGATTTTCTTGGCGTCGGTGGCCGCGTCGTAGCTCTTCGTCATGATCTCATCGATCATCGTCTGGGCTATCGAAATCGCGTTGAGCTGGGCCTCCGCGTCGAGCATGGTGGTGGTCTTCCCGATGATCATCGTATTGATCGACAGGCTCACCAGGGAGAGGAGGGCCAGGGCCCCCAA
>QJVY01000211.1 GCA_003235555.1 Ignavibacteria bacterium
GTGAAGGACCTGACGACCTCCTTCTCCCCGTCCAGCAAGGGCAGGTCCTTCCGGGACGTGGTCCTCGTCGAATACCCCCGGAAGGGCCTGGCCACGATCGGGTTCGCGACCAACAACTTCATCATCGAAAGGGGAGCGCCCGCGCGCGAGATGGTGAGAGTGTACATCCCCAACCACCCGAACCCGACCTCGGGGCTCCTGATCCTGGTCCCGAAGGAGGAGCTCGTGATCCTCGACATCTCGGTGGAGCAGGGGTTGAAACTCGTGCTGTCAGGGGGAATCGTCACCACGGGAACATTGAACGTCAAACCATGAGGTGAGAGTGGCCAGGAACAAAGTCAAATATATCTTCATCACGGGCGGGGTGATCTCGTCCCTCGGCAAGGGGATTGCGGCGGCCTCGATCGGGCTACTGTTGAAATCCAGGGGACTGCGCGTGGCGGTCCAGAAATTCGATCCGTACATCAACGTCGATCCCGGGACGATGAGCCCCTTCCAGCACGGGGAGGTCTATGTCACCAACGACGGTGCGGAAACGGACCTCGACCTCGGACACTACGAACGCTTCCTCGACACGGACACCACGAAGCACAACAACACCACAACCGGGCAGATCTACTTCGAGGTCATTTCAAAGGAACGGCGGGGGGACTACCTCGGTGCCACGGTTCAGGTCATCCCCCACATCACCGACGAGATCCGCCGGAGGTTCGAGGCCCTGGCCAAATCCGGCGAGTACGACGTCATCATCTCGGAAATCGGCGGAACGGTCGGCGACATCGAGAGCCTCCCGTTCCTGGAGGCGATGAGGCAGTTCATGTTCACGAAGGGAAAGAAGAACGCCATCAGCGTCCACGTGACCCTCGTCCCCTATATCCGTGCCGCGGGGGAGATCAAGACCAAGCCCACGCAGCACAGCGTCAAGACCCTGCTGGAGATCGGCATTCAGCCCGACATTCTGATTTGCAGGTCGGAGGAACCCCTCAACAAGGACGTTCGCGAGAAAATCGCTCTCTTCACGAACGTCGAGAAGGACTGCGTGGTCGACGCCCACGACGTCTCGACGATCTACGAGGTGCCCCTGCAATTCCTCGACGAGGAACTCGACGACATCGTCCTCGAAAAGCTCGACCTCACCTGCCCGCGGCCCAGCCTCAAGGACTGGAAGAAGTTCGTCGACCGGGTCAAGAAACCTTCGAAGGAGGTCCGGATCGCGATCTGCGGGAAGTACACCGACCACCAGGACGCCTACAAGAGCATCTGTGAATCCTTCGTTCACGCCGGCGCGGCCAACAACGTGAGGCCGGAGATCGTGTGGGTGCGGGCCGAGGACATCGAGGCGGACGGCGCCGGGAAACACCTCCGCGGGATCCACGGCCTCCTCGTGGCGCCGGGGTTCGGCGAGCGTGGGATCGAGGGAAAAATCGAGGCGGTGAGGTACGTCCGCGAGAAGGGGATCCCCTTCTTCGGGATCTGCCTCGGTCTCCAGTGCGCGGTGATCGAATTCGCCAGGAACGTCTGCGGACTCGCGACGGCGAACAGCACCGAGTTCGTCCAGACCGAACAGAACGTCATCGACATGATGATCGAACAGAAGAAGGTGACGGCCTACGGCGGGACGATGCGGCTGGGCGCCTACCCCTGCAGCATCAGGAAGGGGACGGTGGCCTTCAAGGCGTACAAGACCGACAGGGTGTCCGAGCGGCACCGCCACCGCTACGAGGTGAACAACGCGTTCAAGGAGACCCTTCAGGAACACGGCCTGGTCTTCAGCGGGATTTGTCCCTCGAACCAGCTCGCGGAGATCATCGAACTGCCCGATCACCCCTGGTTCGTGGCGGGGCAGTTCCACCCCGAACTCCGGTCGAGGGCCACACGGCCCCATCCGCTTTTCAGGGAATTCGTTCGCGCGGCGCTCGATCACAGCCGGAAAAAGGACTGAGCCGGTGAAAACGGGCGACGCCGCCACGTCAGCGGTTTCGCCCCGCCCATCAACCGCGGGAAGTTCCTCCCCCCGCCCACCCGTTCTTGCGCATCGCCCAAAGAAGCAGTATCATGAAATACTCCCCTCTTCCCTCTACGATCAAGGAGTTCAGGATGAAAAAGCCGATTCTGTACCTGATATCAGCCGCGGCAATCTTCGCCGCGGTATTCTTCACCCAGCTCTCCGTCGCACCCACCGGGCCCGCCGAAGAGCCCGGCGGACGCTCCGGCGCGATGGAGTCCATGGAGTTCTGGGCCGGTGCGCGGGCGTACCCGGAGAACGACATCCCCCCCGATAAATTCTACCGGGCGTACGAGTCTTCCAAACGCTTCATCAAGCAGATTTCCCCCGAACTGACGGCGGGCAGCACCTGGGAACCGGTCGGCCCGACCAACCTCCACGGCAGGTCGATATCCGTCGCCATCAATCCCCAGAACAACTCGACGGTCTACCTCGGCACCGCGAGCAGCGGACTCTGGAGGTCCTACGGCGGGGCCCTGGGTGGCGACTGGGAGATGGTCGACCTCAACCAGCCGGCAACCGGGATCGGCGCCATCGCGATCGATCCGGTGGACACCAACGTCATGTACCTCGGTACGGGGGAGGTCTACCGGTACCTCGGCACGACGGGAGGCATCCTCTACCGGACGACCAGGGGGGTCTACGGGATCGGCATCCTGAAGACCACCGACGGCGGGGCCACCTGGACGAAGAGCCTCGACTGGACGTATCAGCAGCAGCGCGGCGTGCAGGCTGTCAAATTCAACCCCCTCAACTCCTCCACGATCTGGGCCGCCACGAGCGAGGGCATGTACAAGTCCACCGATGCGGGCGGATCCTGGACGAACATGTGGTCGGTGGTCATGGCCACCGACGTCATCATCAACCCCAACGACACCGACAGGGTCATCGGTGCGTTCGGCAACCTCGCAAGCCCCTCCGGCGGGGTGTACCGCTCCACCGACGGAGGAACCTCGTGGCTGCCGCTGGCCGGTCTTCCGGCGTATTCCGGCAAGACCCTGCTGCACGATTACGCCGCGAACCCCGAATGGGTCTACGCCAGCGTCTGCGACAGCACCACGGGCGTGGGCTCCCTCTGGCGGACCACCGATTTCGGGGACAACTGGACGCAGTTGAGCAATTACACGACGAACAACATTTTCGGGGTGCAGGGGTGGTACTCCCACTATGTCGCCGTCCATCCCGCCGACAGCAGCAGGGTGCTCCATGCCTCCGTCGGCTCGTCGATCTCCAGCGACGGCGGCGTGACCTTTTCCGGGGTTTCAGGATTGTATTCGGACAACCACGCTTTCGCGATCGACCCGGTGGACCCGAACGTGATCTTCTCGGCGAACGACGACGGAATCTACCGGTCGACAAATTTCGGCCAGAGTTTCACCAGCGTGGGTGACGGGATGCAGTCGGGCCAGCTGTACAAGGGTCTCGCCAGCTCCACCACCGACTCCAACATCGCGCTCGTCCAGTCACAGGACCACATCCCCGGGTACATCTACACCGGCACTCTCGGCTGGGGTCGGAGTGCCGTGGACGAAGTGGGCTGGACCGCCATCGACCCGTCGAACGATTTTTACATGTACGCCATCTCGAGGGCCGGCGGGACGCTGTATCGTTCCACGGACAGGGGCTCCACGTTCGGCGGACTTTCCAGTTTTGGCTCAGCCGTGGGAGCATGGAACACACCGTTCGTGATCTCGCCCGCGAATCCCCTTGTGATTGTCGTCGGGAAATCGCGCATATTCAGGACCACGACGGGTACCTCACCCTTTACAGACATCTCCGGAGTGCTCGACGGCGGCAACCCCGCTTTATCGCTCGGCATGCCTGCTACGTCGGTGGATACACTCTATGCGGGGATGGCCCCGCTGGTAAGCAGCGCCACGGTGTGGCGGTGGGTGAACGGCGCCGGCTGGACGAACGTCTCCGCCGGACTGCCGGACCGCTACCCGATGGACATCCGTGTCGACCCCACGGACGCCGCCACGGTGTACGCCGCGATGGGCGGGTTCGGGACGGGACACTTCTATAAATCCACCGACGCGGGCGCGACCTGGACAAACATCACGGGCACGATTCCCGACGCTCCCGGGACATCAATCGCCATCGATCCCGTCGACCCGGACATCATCTACGCCGGCAACGACATCAGCGTCTACGTCTCCACTGACGGCGGGGGTACCTGGTCGGGATACGGCGAAGGGCTCCCCGACGCGGTGATCGTCTCCGACCTGAGCATCTCCCCCTCGAACAGGGTCATCCGGGTGGGAACGTACGGCAACGGGATGTACGAACGGAAAATGCTGAACGAGCTGCCGTCGAACTATTTCGACTACAAGGCCTACAGCGTCATTGCACCCGGCGACGGGATTCAGATCGACGTCAACACGGCCATCGACCCGTTGAGGGCATCCTTCAGGAACAACGGGGCCACGACAACCCCGGACTCCTTCGACGTGAAACTCCGGATCCTGCTGGGCGCGTCCGAAGTGTATTCCGGCACGGTGCATATCGGGCCGCTCGGGATCGCGGAGATCCGTGAAATCGCCTTCCCCGGCGGGTACACACCCACCGCGCCGGGCTCGTACACCGTGCAGGCCATCAGCCTCCAGGGTGATGACGACGCGGCCAACGACACGCTCGTGACCACCTTCAGCGCGATCGGCGCACCGACGATCCAGACGTACGTGGTCTCGAAGCTCGCCTGCACGTACACCGAGATCGTCGGCGGCACCACCGGCCCCACGGGGGACGACGGCCAGGCCACGGTCAGCCTGCCTTTTTCGTTCGACTACGACGGCTTCACCTACGACGAGGTCCAGATCAGCACGAACGGCTGGATGGAATTCGGCACCGGAACACCCGGCACCGAACGGGGAGTGTCCACGGGCGGTCAGCTGGGGTGCTGCGGCGGAAACGATAACGGGAGGCTGGGACGGACCGACCGGCCGACGAAGGCGCTCGGCCCCTGGTGGGAGGACCTGAACGCGAACGCTGGGGGATCGGCGGTGACCTACCTCACCACGGGCTCCCCCCCCTTCCGGACCTTCACCGTGCAGTGGAAGAACATGCGTGCGTACTACGATTTCACCACCACGCTCGTGAACTTCCAGTTGAAGCTCTACGAGACGACGAACGAATTCGATTTCAGCTACGGACCGGTGATCGCCGGGACCTTCAGCGGATCGGACATCGGAGCGATGATCGGGATGAAGGACTTCATCGGCGGCGATTACCGGTACGTGGACTTCTACACCGGGATGACGGGGCTCGCCGCCGACGTGACGACGAACCTCAGCCCCCTCACCGACTGGCCCGGACCCGACAGCTGCTACCACGCCGAACCCGCGTCGGGCGGCACGCTCTCTGTGGGCATCCTGCAGGGCTGGAACCTCATCTCCCGCCCGCTCGAGACGCCCGATCCCGGCGTGACCGCGGTCTTCCCGTCGGTCATCGGGGGCACCACGTGGGCGTTCGACGTGGACAGCGGGTACGTCCATCCGCAGGGGGACACTCTCCTTGCCGGACACGGATACTGGAGCAAGTTCCCCGGCGCGCTCAGCCAGTCGGTCGCGGGGCTTCCCCTCGATTCGGTGATCGTGGCGCTGGATTCCGGCTGGAATATCATCGGCTCGGTGGACCACGCGGTCGCCGCGCCGTCGGGCGGGATCATATCCAGCTCGGTGTGGGGATACAACGCCGGGTACACGGCCGCGGCCGTCCTGACGCCCGGCAAGGGATACTGGGTGAAGACCAGCGCCGCGGGGGATCTCACACTCGGCGCCGCCGCCGCCCGCAAACCCTCCGCGCCCGGGTACGCGGCCTACCCGTCCGTGACAATTTCGGACGGGACCGGAGCCCGGCAGACGCTCTACATCGCGCCGGACGGGGCCGATGACCGGCTCGCGGAACTGCCGCCCGTTCCCCCGGCGGGGACATTCGACGTACGGTTCGCCGGGGACAGGGCCGCGGCCGCTTTCAGCGGTCCGGGCGCCGGAAACGGGACCACCACCCGCGATCTGCCCATCAGGATGCAGGGGGCGGTATCCCCGGTGACTATCACCGTCGACGACGCCGCGGCGGGAGTGTACACGCTGGTGGAACTCTCCGGCGGGAAAGTGACGGCGGAGCACCCTGTCTACCCCGGCGTGGAGACCGCTGTGGAAGCGCGTGACGGATATTCGCTCGCGCTGCGCAGGGTTTCTTCGGCGGAACTCCCCTCCGAATTTTCGCTCGGCCAGAACTACCCGAACCCCTTCAACCCCACGACACGGTTCACGTTCGAGGTGCCATCGGACGCGCGCGTGCGGTTGACGGTGTACGACGCGCTCGGACGGGAGGTGAAAATCCTCGTGGACCGCGATTACGCCCCCGGCCGGTACGCCGTCGAGGCGGATTTCTCCGACCTCGCCACCGGCGTCTACGTTTACCGGATGAGCGCGGGAGCGTTTTCCGCGACGAAAAAGCTGGTCCTGTTGAAGTAACCGCGTCGGGCCCCCGGCAGGGCCCCGCGATTGCGGGCGGATCCGACAACCGACATCCCGGGCTGCACAGGCGGCCCGGGATTTTTTTCGAAAACGTGCGGCACTTGAAACCCTCGGGATGTTCACGTACATTCAGGGAATTCACGCCCGGCCAGGCAACCAGGGCGGCGGACACCCCGTGACCGGGTCGTTCGACCCCACGTTCAAATTCCGGGAGCGCGGGGTCGGCGGCCCGTTCCAATCCATCACCATCGACAGGAGAACACCATGGACACAACGGTAAAGGGCGGGATACTCATCGGCGTGCTCTGCGGAGCCTGGACGTTCGTCATGGGCTTCACGGGGTGGTACAAGGACCCCGAGATGCTGACCGTCTTCTACGTCGTCATTTTTATCCAGATCGGCGTACTCGTCTGGGCCCTCAGGAAGACCGCGTCAGAAAAAACATACGGGGCCCAGGTGGGTGCCGGAATCCTCATGTCCCTGATCGGGGGGGTGATCATCATCGGATCGTCACTCCTGTTCACGACGGTCGCCTTCCCCCAATATTTCGAGGAGCTCCGCGTGGCACAGACGCAGATGCTGATCAATTCCGGCAACACGGAGGCGGAGGCCGCCGCGCAGATGGAGATGGCGGCACAGTTCCAGACCCCGTGGTACCAGGCGATCCTCGGGTTCATCGGAACCCTCCTGACCGGCGCGGTCGCGTCACTCGTCATCGCGATCTTCGCGCGGAAAAAATCGTAGATTTTTCCGGAAGCGGTGGGGGGCGCCATGTCATCGCTCATTCGGTCGGCCGCTCTCATCGTCGCGTGCGTATCCTTGCTGCCGGCCGCTTTCGCCCCCCCCCGGACCGGCCCCGACGGAGAGGATACCATCGGCGGTGTCGTGACGGATTCGGCGACCGGGGAACCGATTGCCGCCGTCAATGTCCGGATCCCCGGCACATCGAGGGGAACCGTCACGAACGCCGACGGGCGGTACCGGCTCTCGCTGGCGGAGGGGCGCCGCACCGTCATCTTCAGCCACCTGGCATACGTATCGGACACCGTAGACGTGGACACGGCGGATCACCGTGATGGCCTGAACGTCGCGCTTCGACCCGCCACGCTCTACTACCCGGGCGTGGTCGTCCTCGCGGAGGACCCCGCGCTGGAGATCATCAGGCAGGCGATCGCCAACAAGCACACATGGATGGACCGGCTGAGGTCGTACCGGTTCGAGGCCTACACGAGGCAGGTGGTGGAGCGGGACACCTTCGTGGCGAGCATCACCGAGGCCTTCACCGTCGGGTGGGTGCTGAGCGGCGACACCCTCCGCGAACGCGTGGTGCGGAAACGGCAGACTGCCAACGTCCCCATGGAGGAAAACTTCGCTGCGGTGCGGCGCCTCGTGAACTTCAACGACGACCGGGTGTCGCTCTTCACGATCAGGATGAACAGCGAGCGCAGGGGGTACACGTTCACGGGCCCGACCGCCCCGGACGCCCTCGACCATTACGACTACCGGCTGCTGCGGACGCGCCGGGCCGGCGGGATCGAAATGTACGAAATCGCGATGGAACCGAAAACGAAACTCAAACCGCTCTTTCGGGGGACCATCACGATCGCGGACCGGAGTTTCGCGGTCGTGGGGGTGGACCTCGTCCCGAACGAGACCTTCAATTTCCCCTTTCTCCGCGACATCGACCTCCGGTACCGCCAGCAGTTCGCACTCTACGATTCGCTCTTCTGGATGCCGGCGGACGTGAGGATCGAGGGGGGGTTCAACATCCTGGCGGGCCTCGGGATACCCCGCGTAGGGTTCCACCAGGTGTCGTCGATCTATAATTACGAGCTCAACGTACCGGTACCGGACAGCGTGCTCAACCGGCGGACGGTCACCACCGACTCGCTCGCCGGCGTCTACGATTCGACCACCTGGGAATCGGAGATGGTCGTCCCCCTGACGAGCGAGGACAGCATGGCCTACCGGACCCTCGATTCGAC
>QJVY01000001.1 GCA_003235555.1 Ignavibacteria bacterium
CGGGATGGGCGTTGTGTACAAGGCCCGCGACACGAAGCTCGACCGGGACGTCGCGCTGAAGTTCCTCCCGCCCCACCTGGCCGCCTCCGAGCAGGACAAGGCGAGGTTCGTACAGGAGGCGAAGGCCGCAGCCGCGCTGAACCACCCGAACGTCTGCTCTATTATAGATATCCAGGAGCACAAACCCGAAGGCTCCGACGAAGCGCAGATGTTCATCGTCATGGAATACGTGGACGGGCAGACGCTCCGCGAGCGGACCTCCGGCCTCCCGGCCGGGACGACCATGTCCCTGAAACAGGCGATCGACATCGGCATCCAGGTGGCCGACGGCCTGGCGGCGGCGCACGAAAAGGGCATCGTCCACCGGGACATCAAGCCGGAGAACATCATGATCCGACGCGACGGCATCGCGCAGGTGATGGACTTCGGCCTCGCGAAACTGCGCGCAAGCGGGAGCAAAATCACCCGGCTCACAAAACAAGGCAGCACGGTCGGGACGGCGGGATACATGTCCCCGGAGCAGGTGACGGGGCAGGAGGCGGACCACCGTTCGGACATCTTCTCCCTCGGCGTGCTTCTGTATGAACTCTTCACCGGTGAACTTCCCTTCAAGGGCGTCCATGACACCGCGCTCGCCTATGAGATCGTCAACGTGGACCCGGCGCCGATGTCGGTCGTCAAAGCCGGCCTAGACCCGGCGCTCGACGCGATCGTCCTGGAATGCCTGGCGAAGGATCCCCCCGAACGGTACCAGTGGGTGGCGGAGGTGGCGAAGGAATTGCGCAGGTTCAAACGCGAGTCGTCGAGGAAGAGCGTGAGCCGCATAACGGCCGTGAGGTCGGGCGTGCAGGTTCCGGCCGTCATGCCGCCTGCCACGGCATCGGGGACATACCCGGCCGCGGGTACCGCAGAATATACAGCACTCGCACCCACTGCAGGTCCGGGCCGCCGGGCATTTGTTCCGTGGGCGGTCGCCGTGGTCTGCATCGCAGTTGCCGGATTCTTCGCGTGGAGAGAGTTCTTCACGGTGGTACCGCCCCCGGACGAACTCCGGCTGAACATCATGCCCCCGCCGAAAGGAGTATTTAACAACTGGGGTGGGGGAAGTCTCGCCATCTCCCCCGACGGGAAACTGGTCGCGTTCGTGGCGACGGATTCCGGCGGAAAATCCTTTCTCTATGTCCGCCCCCTCCGTGAAGAGTCGGCCCGGAAACTGCCCGATACCGAAAACGCCTTTTATCCCTTCTGGTCGCCGGACAGCAGGACGATCGCCTTTTTCACGGGGGGGAAGATGAAAAAGATCGACGTCGTCGGCGGATCCCCACTCACAATCTGCGACGCACAGAACGGCCGGGGGGGAGCCTGGAACAACGACGGTGTTATACTCTTTTCTCCCGGTCCGGCAGCCGGACTGTCGAGGGTGAACGCCACCGGGGGGGAGGTCACACCCGTGACGGAACTCGACACGACGCTGAATGAAATTACACACCGCTGGCCCCGTTTCCTGCCGGACGGAAGGCATTACCTGTACCTGTCCCCGGCCAGCGGAACCGACGCGAATGAAAACGGCACGCTGTACCTCGGCTCCCTCGGCTCCACGGAAAGGCGGCCGGTCCTGAGAGTGAATTCCGGTGTGGAATATGCCGACGGATATCTCTTCTACCTCCGTGAGAGGACACTGATGGCCCACCGGTTCGATACCGAGGACGACACGCTGATAGACGATCCGTTCGCAATTGCCGAGAATATCAGGTATTCCGGAAATTACTGGAAGGGGTTTTTCTCGGTATCACGGAGCGGCCGGGTCGTGTTCAGCAGCGGGGAAGGATCGCGGGGATCAAGAATGATGTGGTATGACCGGTCCGGGAAAGAACTGGGCCCGCTCGGTGAACCCGGTCGCTATGGTAATCTGCGCCTCTCCCCCGACGGAAAAAAACTGGCCGTGTCGGAGTCGGATGGTCCGGGTGGGAATACCGACATCTGGGTCCACGATCTGGTCCGGGGCGTGAAAACGCGGCTGACGTTCGATGCCGCGCCCGACTTCATGCCCGTCTGGACGCCCGACGGGAAACAGATCATCTTCACCTCAATGAGGGACGGAAAGGGCGGTCTGTACAGGAAAAACGCTGAAGGGATCGGGGCCGTCGAACCCCTCTATCTATCGGATATTTTCAAACGCCCGTACTCGATACCGCGCGACGGGAAAACCATTTATTTTTATCAGAAAAAACTGGACGGCACGGACGATATCTATTCCCTTCCGTTGACGGGTAAACCGGAACCGTCGGCGGTGTTGAAGGACAACTTCGACAAGGACCAACCTGCGATTTCACCCGACGGCAAGTGGCTGGCGTACACATCGAATGAATCCGGAACCGGTACCGTTTACGTAATTCCAATACCACAGACCGGGGGACGGTGGCAGATCACGGCGGAGGGGTCATACCACCCCGTCTGGTCGAAGGACGGAAAGGAACTGTTCTATCTCAACAATGAAAATTCACTCATGGTCTCCCAGATCGCGAATGAGGGAGGGGTCCTGCGCATCTCAAATCCCGAGGAGCTGTTCACGACGACCTTCCGCGATGTTCAATC
>QJVY01000102.1 GCA_003235555.1 Ignavibacteria bacterium
CGAAATACCCGACCCTCTCCACCAGCGCGGCGGATATCAAAAACGAACAACCGACCACGTACCCGGTGTCTTCGATCCGGTCGTACCGGCCGTCGTCGGCCTCCCGGATCCCCCGGTGCGTCACCATCCCCGTCCAGTAATTCACGTTGCCGCCGGCGTACCAGAGGAGATCGGGTTTGGCGTGGTAGTAGATTTTCGATCCGAGGATGCCGATGGCCGGGTCCGCGAGGGCGGCGTCCATCAGTTCGGTGAGGAGGCCGGGATCCGCGCGGATGTCGTTGTCCAGGTGATGGATCCAGGCGGCGCCGCCGCCGATCGCCCTTCGCATGGCGACGTTGCGCGCGCCGGTCACGCCGAGGTTCTCACCGATTTCGACAATTTCGACCGACGGGTGGTGTTCCCTCACGTAGGCGACCGAACCGTCCGTTGATCCGTTGTCCACCATCATGACCCGGAAGTTCGGATAGGTCATCGCGCGGAGGCTCTCCATGGTGTCGGGCAGAACCTCCCTCCCGTTGAAATTCAGGACGACGCAGCAGACGGGCGGGACGGTCCCGGTGTTCATGCCTTCCCAGCCGGACGGGCGGCACCCGTCCCGCGCCCTGCTTTCATCCCCCCGTACGCCGAAGCGATCACGTCCACGATCCTCGCCGCGGCCTTCCCGTCGCCGTAGGGATTTTTGCGGTTTGCCATCGCGTCGTACGCCCCGCGGTCGGTGAGGAGGCGTGTGGCTTCCTGTACCAGGAGCTCCGGGTCGGTGCCGACCAGTTTCGCCGTGCCGCCATCGATCGCCTCGGGACGCTCGGTGGTCCGGCGCAGCACAAGGACCGGTTTCCCGAGGCTGGGGGCCTCCTCCTGCACACCTCCCGAGTCGGTGAGGATGATATACGACTTGTTCATCAACTGGATGAAGACCTGGTAGTCCAGCGGTTCGATCAGGTGTACCCTGTCGAGCCCGCCGAGGATTTTCCGGGCCGCCCCCTGCACGTTGGGGTTCGGGTGGACGGGATAGACCAGTTCGACGTCCGGATGGCCGCGGACGATGTCGCGGCAGGCTCCGAAGACCCCCTCCATCGGCGCCCCGAAATTCTCGCGGCGGTGGGATGTGAGCAGGACGACTTTTCGGTGGGTATAATCGATCGTGGAGAGCGGTGGGGTGGTGAACCGGTGGTCCGGGTCGACGATCATCGTGAGGGCGTCGATGACCGTATTGCCCGTCACGTGGACGGTTTCCTCCCTGATCCCCTCCGACAGGAGGTTCTTCCGGGCCCACTCCGTCGGGGGGAAATGGTGGGTGGTGATCCTGGTGGTGAGCTGGCGGTTGAGCTCCTCCGGCCAGGGGTTCATCATGTCCCACGTCCGCAGGCCCGCCTCCACGTGCCCCACGGGTATCTTCAGGTAGAACGCCGCCAGCGAGGCGGCGAAGGTCGTGGTGGTGTCCCCCTGGACCAGCATCACGTCCGGCTTTTCTGCGGCCAGGACGGGTTTGATCTGTTCGAGGACCGCCGACGTGATATGGAAAAGGTCCTGGTCCGCACGCATGATGTCCAGGTCGTGGTCGGGGGTGATCCCGAACACCGCGAGCTTCTGGTCGAGCATCTCCCGGTGCTGGGCGGTGACGATCACGCAGGTCCCCATCCCCCGTTTCTGCAGTTCCAGGACGACCGGGGCGAGCTTGATGGTTTCGGGCCGCGTTCCGAACACGACGGCGACTTTCACGCGGCTCCCTCCCCCCGTTTGGAAAAAAACAGACCGGAGAGGGCGATCACCAGAGACACCCCGGATATCCATGCCCCGTTCCAAAAAGTGTCCGGGACGAATTCCACCTTGATCGCATGAATGCCCTCCGATACGGGGACCGCACGCAGGCACCAGTCGGCCCGCAGGACGGGCGCTTCAACCCCGTCCACCGTCGCCCGCCAGCCGGGGTACCATATTTCGCTCAGGATCAGATACCCGGCCGCTGGAGTGCTCACCGACAGCCGGATCTCATTCAATCCGTACGACAGAATCGTCGCCTTCCATGCGGGGGGCGATGCGCCGGTTCCCGTGTCAGGCGTTGCAGTCCGGGCGGCCGGGCCCGTCGCGGGCGGCTCTTCCTCGAAGACGGCCTCGCGCATCGGGTCGAACGCCGGGGAGGAGATGTGGTTTCTGGCGTCCTCCTCGGACGACGCCACGTACCGGTCGTACACCATGAACGCCCGGGGTGCGTACCCGGTCGCCTCGGCCAGGGACATCGATCCCTCCTCCCGGTCGACGACGATCCGGTATTTCGCGTTCATGAGGTCGCAGGTGCGGGGCCAGGTGCTCATCGGCGGGATATACCTCGAGAGGCCGAGGGGCGTGTAACCCTCCATGAGGAAGATCCTGTCGATCATCCCCTCGTTCCGGTCGAGGATCATGGCACCCCCCTCGCGCGAATTCACGCGGAAGATCTCCTTTTTGCCCTCCTCCCTGATGAAGGCCGCCGTTGCGGCGGTGCGGGCGTAGTACGCGTCGGGATCGACGTTCCCGTTGTTCTGGTCGAACCCGTACATGTGCGCGTCCACGAACTGCAGCGCGAGGACCGCACTCAGGAAGACGGCTGGTGCGAGCGTCCCCCGCCCCGCGAGGAAAACCGCGACGGCCATGAGCCCGAGGATCGCGGCGCCTTTCGCCGATTCCGTCGCGGCTGTCGCCGCGGCCGCTGCCGCGGCGGATCCCGGGAGCGGCGGGACCAGGAAACCGTCCTTCCCGGCGAAAAACAGGGCCACGGCTGCGGCGGCCATCCCGAGCGCGATGAACAGGACGACGGGGGATTTTTTCACGGCGAGCCCGGTGACATATCTCAACCCGAAGGCGGCCAGGATCGCGCCCGCGAAATCGAAATAGAGCACCATCCTTCCCGGCACCCGGAAGGTATCGAAACCGGGCACGTATTCATGGAAGAAACGGTGGAGGAAGGAATTGCTCCCGAGCGCGTAGAGCAGCCCGAAGGCGATCATGAACCCCAGGAAGAGGGTGAACCGTTCCCTGATCAGCGAGATAAGGCCGATGCAGGCGAGCGCCAGCGCACCGATCCCGAAGTAGGCGGTCGTCTCCCAGTACTGCCAGTAGGCGAGCCCGGGAAAAAGAAACGTCGAACCCTGCGCACCGCTCGCCCCGAAGTATTTGGGGACGGCGAGCGTGATGAGCTGGGCGGAGGCGAGTGAACCCTCGGCGGCTTTTTCGTAGGTGATGTCCGCCCTCTGGGAGAGGGGCGCCAGCTCCAGCGTCGGCAGAAGCTGCACCGCGGTCACCAGCACCGCGATGATGATCGGCCCGGCGGCCAGGAGGGAGACGCGCACCATCTCACGCAGCCTTCCCACGCGCGGGACCTGTACCAGTTCATACACGAAATACGCGAAGAGAAAGAGGACGATGTAGAGGGTGACCTGCGGTGCGCCGGCGAGGATCGCGTGCCCGAGGACCAGCCCGCAGACGATGATCGGGCGCAGCCTGCGCTCGTGAAGGCCTTCCCTGAAGAAGAGAAAAACCAGGGGGAACCATGCCGCCTGATAGATGAACCCCTGGTGGATGAGGTGGCCCACCATGAATCCGGAGAAGCAGTAGACGAGACCGGCGAAGGCGGCATAGGCCCTTTCCAGCCTGAGGCTCCTGGCCAGGAGGTACATGCAGCTCCCGGCCAGGGCGAAATGCGCGACGATCGAGAACTCCACCCACCAGTAGTGCAGCGTGCCCCCGCCGGCGAAGAGGGTCAGGAACAGGTTCGGGAGATAGAAGATGGCGGACTGGATGTCGGCCTGAAAGGGCATGCCGTTGAACGTGTAGGGGTTCCAGAGCGGGATCGTCCCCGACGCCAGGGACGTGGCGGCAAAGGAACGGAAGGCGTAATACTGGTGGAGAAAATCCTCCCAGAAGAATGACGTGCGGAAGAGGATGTCGCGGAAGAAGAGGAGCACCGTTCCCGCGATGACCGCGTGGACCCTCCACCCCTTCAGGAATGGGGGGTCGATCGCCGGACCTGGATTCTTCCTCTGCATGTGGGGCACCCGGGAACGCCGGCAGGTCCTACTTCAGCATTTCGCGGATCGAGTACGTCTCCGAGCTCTCGCTTTTCGTTTTGATGATCATCTCCCCCAGGAGGCCGATCGATATGAACTGCACGCCGACGATGATCAGCAGAACACCGCCCAGGAACAGCGGACGGTTGCTCAGCGGCTGGCCCTCGGTGAACTTGAGGTAGCCGAGGTAGGCATCGATCCCGAAGCCCGCGAGGAAGAACACGATCCCCCAGAACCCGAAAAGGTGGAGCGGCCGGCGCAGGTAGCGCGTCGTGAACATGACGGTGATGAGGTCGAGAAACCCCTTCCAGAACCTGCCGATCCCGAACTTGGTTTTGCCGTATTTCCGCCTGTGGTGCGTGACCGGGATTTCGGTGAGCTTGAATCCGAGCCCGTGCGCAAGGACGGGGATGTAGCGGTGGAGCTCTCCGTAGACGTTGATTTCCTTGACGACCTCGTTCCGGTACGCCTTGAGGCCGCAGTTGATGTCGTGGAGCCGGACCCCGGTCATCATCGATGTGACGAAATTGAAAAAACGCGAGGGGATGGTCTTGGTGATCGGGTCGCGCCGTTTCTTCTTCCAACCCGACACGAGGTCGTACCCCTTGCGGATTTCGTTCATCAGGCTGGGGATCTCGGCGGGGTCGTCCTGCAGGTCGGAATCCATCGTGACGACGATTTCCCCCGAGGCTTCCCGGAAGCCGACCGACAGCGCGGCCGACTTGCCGTAGTTCCTGCGGAACCTGATGACCTTTACGCGCTGCCTGTCGCGGCCGTGGATCTCCGCCAGGACCCGCGCCGAACCGTCGGTGCTGCCGTCGTCCACGAAAATGATCTCGTACCGCTGCGTCCGGCCGAGGCCGCTGCGGATGTTGTCGTAGAGTTCCCGGAGCGAGCCCTCTTCATTGTAGACCGGTATGACGACCGAGAGTTCCCTCCCGCCGCGCGAGGATCTCGGGTCGGAGGATCGCTCCGGCCTGTCGGAACGGGGGGACCTCTCCGTGCGCGGGGACCGTGCCGGCCGGTCCGACCGCTCCGCCCTCGCGGGCCGTCCGGATCCATCCGCTCTCTGGGATCTCTGTGACCTGTCTGACCTGCCCGACCGATCGGTCCTGCCGGAGCGTTCCTGTCTGTCGGATCTCTCCGGCCTGTCCGACCTCCCGGAGCGTTCCTGCCGTTCCGTCCGTTCACCACCCTCATCCGCGGCCTCCCCCGTGTCTCCGGGTTTCTCCGCGGGCCCCTCATTTCTCTCAGACCTCCCCCTCTCCCGTCGTTCGTTCCTCCGGGGACCCTCATCGCGCCTCTCCCTCTCCTCACGAACCGGCGGGGGGGCCGGAGGGACAACCGCTTCCTGCCGTGCTGCGTTTTCGCCGGACGATCCTGAAGGTGCATCGGGTTGACCGGTTTTTCCGCTCTCGCGCTGTTGCGTATCCGGGGCGTCGGCCGCGGTTTCCCTGGGAGGGGTGGGGAAGACCAGCCTCTGTGGCGGGGGTTCTATTTTGAACGGCCTGGCCGCCTGATCGGCGCCGGCGGGTGCCTGTGGTTTATCCTGTTCACCGTTGGTTTGCAGGGGTTTATCCGCTGTCTCGTCTGTCATTAATCTCTATAAGTTCAAATACCACTCAAAGTACTATTTTTTGAGTCGGAATCAAAGGAATCACGCCCCATATTGAATTATACACACTATTTCCGTAATTTTCGTGTATATCTCTCATCCACCACGATTCGTACCCCCTGCCATGAAACTGAAATGGGTGATACTGCCGGCACTCTTCTACGCCTGCTGTCTCGCCTCGCCATTGTCCGCGCAGGAAAAATCCACTCCGCTACGCGACCTCTCAGAGAGGCTCGGGATCGAGTGGCAGGCGCGCAGGGCCGAGGCTGAATCCCTCGCCGCATCGCTCTACATGCCGGTCAGGCGGGACGTTCCGGGAGGCGCCACAATCGAACTTCAACGGTTCGAAAACGGCCGCCCCCTCTACCACGTCACCCACAACGATAACTCCTCGAAAACCATTTCCTCGAACCTGGTATACCCCTTCGGTGTCGCGGGATATTTTCTGACCGGGACGGGAACCACACTGGGCGAGTGGGACGCCGGCGGCGTGAGGGCGTCCCACCAGGAATTCGGGCCCCGCGTGTTGCACAGCGAGGGCACGCTGCATTATCACGCCACGCACGTGGCCGGGACGATGATGGCGGCGGGTGTCCAGAGCGCCGCCAGGGGAATGGCCTATGAAGCCTCGCTCAAGGCGTATGACTGGAACAACGATCTTTCCGAGATGGCCGCGCAGGCCTCCGGCGGGCTCAGGGTATCAAACCATTCGTACGGGTTCCTGACCGGCTGGGATTATAATTATTTCAACGACAACAAGTGGGTCTGGTTCGGCACCCCGTCGGTGAGCGAGGTGGAAGACTACATGTTCGGTTTCTACAACTCCGAAGCGCGATCGTGGGACGTCGTCGCCTTCAATGCCCCGAATTACCTGATCGTGAAGTCGGCCGGAAACGACCGGAACGAGGGCCCGAACGGCTCCGTCAAACACTGGGTCAACAACGGGAGCTGGGATACGGTGACCGTGCTGCGGAGCAAGGACGGGAACAGCGGCTACGACTGCCTCGAGGGACCCTCCGTGTCGAAAAATCTGCTCACGGTCGGAGCGGTGAGCGATATTCCGGGGGGCTACGCGAGCCCGGCGGGCGTGGTAATGAGTTCGTTCAGCGCCTGGGGCCCCACGGACGACGGCAGGGTGAAGCCAGACGTGGTGTCAAACGGGGTGTCCCTGTATTCGACACTGGACAACGCGGACACCGGGTACGGAAACCTCAGCGGGACGTCGATGGCGGCCCCCTCCGTGGCCGGTTCCGTTGGACTCCTCCTCCAGCACCAGGAGAACTTGCACCCCGGGATCCCGTTGCTCTCCTCGACAATCAAGGCCGTGATCATCCATACCGCCGACGAGGCCGGACCCTTCCCCGGACCGGATTACCAGTTCGGATGGGGATTGATGAACACGCGGCGCGCGGTGGACGTCATGACCGCGGACACCGTGGGTGGGACGGGATCGCACATCATGGAATTTTCCCTCGCGAACAACGACACCATCGTCGTCGACATCGCAAGCCTGGGGCTCGAACCGCTGAAGGCGACCCTCTGCTGGATAGACCCCGCCGGTTCCCCGGTGACAGCGAGTCTCGATCCCGCCGACCTCATGCTGAAGAACGATCTGGACCTCAGGGTCGTCAAGAAATTGGATGGGAGGACATTCGCTCCGTGGATCCTGAATCCGGCGTCCCCCCCCGCGGCCGCCGATACCGGCGACAATGTCCGGGACAACGTGGAACAGGTGAACGTCGAAAACCCCGATCACGCACTCTATTCGGTCAGGATCACGCATAAGGGAACGCTCCTCTCCCCGCCCACCCGGGTCTCGCTGGTGGTCACCGGGAACGTCGACTCGATCGGCCCGGAGCTCGTGGCCCCCCCGGATACGATCGTCTACAACCTCCTTCCCGGCGCGTCTTTTTCCGACTCTCTGCGGATTTTCAATTCCGGGGATCCGGTGACCGCCGGCGCGGCCGCGAATTCCGGAAACTTCTGGCTGAGCCTGACCAACGACACCGTGGACATCGTCTCACTCGACACGACCATCGTGCACTATTCGATAGACGGATCCGCGTGGAGCCAGTGGACCGGCTACGTCGGGACCGTAGAGTTTTCCACGGTGGACAGCCTCCCCCCCCAGCTCGTGGTGCCCATCATCGTGAACGTCCTCGGGCCGACCATCGAACGGTCGCCCGTGAACATGGTCATCGATCTTGATTCCGCCGAAGTCGGATACGATACCCTGACGGTCCGCAATACCGGATATATCCCTCTCGACGTTGTCGTCGCCGACAGCACAGGGCCGCTCCCGGCGTGGATCGTCGCGGACCCGGACACGTTTTCGATCAATCCGGGCGACAGCGTCCGGGTCGTCCTGACGACGAATCTGACCGGCGAACTTCCGGGGGACTTTTTCACGACAATCCTGCTCGCGAGCAACGATTCCGTGTCGGGGCCCGTCTACGTGCCCGTCTACATGAACGTCGGAGACCGCACCCTCTTCCAGCTCCATCTGAACAGTCTCTGGAACATGGTGTCGCTCCCCGTGGAACCGCTCACCGTCCTGAAAACCACGCTCTTTCCGACGGCAACTACCGACGCGTTCGGTTTCAAAGATGGGTATTTCCAGGCCGAGTCGCTGGAGACGGGGCCCGGCTACTGGATGAAATTCAACTCATCCTCCACGACGATCGTCGACGGCTACATGTTTACATCGGATACCGTACCCGTATTCACGGGATGGAACATGGTGGGGGCCCTCTCCGAGACCATTCCCGTCTCGGCGGTAACCACCTCCCCGGGAGGGATCATCTCGTCGC
>QJVY01000069.1 GCA_003235555.1 Ignavibacteria bacterium
GGACGATTACGACGTCCTGGTCCGCAGGATCCGGGAACATCAACTGCCGCAGTCGGCGTTCGAATGGTATCTCGACCTCAGGCGGTACGGTTCGGTGCCGCACGCCGGATTCGGTCTCGGGGTCGAGAGGACGGTCTCCTGGATCTGCGGCCTCGACCATGTCCGCGAAACGATCCCCTTCCCGAGGATGATCTACCGTCTCAATCCCTGATTTCCCCCATGATCCTGGCCAGCGACCTGCGCAAGGAATTCGACCCGGTCGTCGCCGTGGACGATGTCTCGTTGCGCGTCGAGGGGGGGAGGATACTCGGTCTCCTCGGGCCGAACGGGGCGGGGAAAACGACGACCATCAGGATGCTTCTCCGGATCATTCCCCCGGACTCCGGTTCCGTGTTGTACGACGGGGAACCCTTTTCGGACCGGGTCAGGGACCGGACAGGGTATCTCCCCGAGGAACGGGGTCTCTACAGGAAGAGCCGCCTTCTGAATACCATCCTCTATTTCGCCGCGCTCCGCGGAGTGGGGGAGCCCGGGGCGCGCACCCGGGCGGAACGCTGGATGGAACGGCTGGACATCTCCCGCTACGCCGATTTCCGCATCGAGGAACTCTCCAAGGGCAACCAGCAGAAAGCCCAGTTCATCATCTCCGTGCTGCACGAACCCGATTACCTCGTCCTCGATGAACCGTTCTCCGGACTGGACCCTCTCGCCCAGGCCCTCCTGAACGAGGTCCTCCGGGAACTCCGTGACGAGGGCAAGGCGATCATCTTTTCGACCCACGTCATGCCCCAGGCTGAAGAACTCTGCGACGATCTCTGCCTGATCGACGGGGGGCGGGTGATCCTCGACGGCTCCCTCGACGGAATCCGCGCCGGCTTCGGCCGTGAGACGGTCTCCCTCGAATTCGCCGGTGACGGGAGCGTGCTGGACACGATCCCCCTGATCCGTGTCGTCGACCGGCATGAACATTCGGCCGAGGTCGTTCTGGACGACCCGTCGCGGTCCGGGGAGTTCCTCACGCTGCTGGCGTCCAGGCTCGAAGTCAGAAAATTCGAGATCAGGAACGCGCCGCTGAAGACAATTTTCCTCGAGTCCGTCAGACGCGGACGCCGTCCGGCGGGGGAAGGGGCGGGACCATGACGAAAAACCTCGTGGTGGCGTGGTGGGAGTATTCGGAAAAAATCAAATCGCGCGCATTCCTCATCTCCCTGGTGCTCCTGCCGGCCGTGATCACCGGCCTGGTGGTCGTGCCCGCGCTGTTCGTCACGCACGCGGACGAGGCAGCACGCCCGATCGGCATCGTCGACGAAACGGGATTCTACGGCGCGACGTTCGCATCCACACTCGAGGAGCGGTTCCGGTTGCCCGACGGAACACCGGCATTCCCCACGGTGCTCCTCCAGACAGTTCCCTCCGGTGACATATTTCCGCTGATCCTCGAGGCGGACTCCATGCTCATGCGTGAGGAGCTCGAGGGGTATTTCATCCTTCGTTCACCGGTCGGCACCGTGGTGGACGCCGAGTACCGTTCCAAACACGCGGGTAACATCCGGCTACAGGAGCGGGTCGCCCCCGTGCTCCGGGAGGCGGTGACGGCCGTGAAATTGAAAGCCAGCGGTATCGACCCGGCCGTCGTCGCGGGCTTCAGAAACTCCGTCAGGATCAGGACATTCAAGATATCCGAAGGTGGCCTCCCTCAGGAGGCTTCCTTCGACCGTACGTTTTTCAGCGTCTATCTTTACATGATGATGCTGTTCTTCCTCATCATTACCAGCGGTCAGCTGCTCGTGAGGAGCACCCTCGAGGAGAAATCCGGCCGGATCGTTGAGCTCCTCCTCTCTTCGCTTTCGCCGGGGGAGTTGATGGCGGGGAAGATTCTCGGCCTCGGCGGACTCGGGCTGACACAGCTGTTCCTGTGGGGGTCCTTCGCGTTCGTCATCGGCAAAGTGGCGGGTCTTCCGATCATCCCCCCGGGGAGCGCCCTCCTCATGGCGGTCTATTTCGTTCTCGGGTACATGCTCTACGCGGCGGTGTTCGTGACCGCCGGTGCCCCCCTGTCCACCGAGCAGGAAGCCCAGCAGGTGACGTCCCTTTTCTCACTCGGACTCATCGTTCCTCTCGGTCTCTCATTCCCCGTCATGCAGGACCCTGATTCCACCATTTCGACCATGCTCACGATGATCCCGGTGTTCACCCCCATGATGATGGCGATCAGGATACCGATCGGGTTGCCCCCGCCGGCTGAAATTGCGGCCTCCATCGTCCTTCTCGGGCTCTCCGTGTATGTCACGATGAGACTGGCCGGAAAAGTCTTTTCAGCGTCGGTCCTGCTCACGGGGAAACGCCTGTCGGTCAGGGAACTCATGCGGGTCGTACGGAGCGCCTGAACAGGGGGCCGGATGTTTTGAAAGTACACGACTTTTTGGTATCTTCGATCGTTAAAATCACCGCGATGCTGCCCGAATGGATTTTGAGCGAATTTTCTTCTTTGCGACGGCGGGCGTAGCTGTAGTTTCCGGCATCCTCACCATCACCCGCCGAAACCCCGTCCAGAGCGT
>QJVY01000237.1 GCA_003235555.1 Ignavibacteria bacterium
GGAGATCTGCGGGTTCGAGAGCGGGTTGTCGTACGCCGATTTGTTCCAGGCCACCCGCACCTGCCCACCCTGATCGTTCACAACATCGGCCACGCCGACCACCTCCGGCCCGCCCGAGACAACGTAGAACCACACCGCTCCCTGGCTGGAATTGTCACCATATCCCCCCACGATGACCGTATTGCCGTCGGCAGAGAGGAAGACCGACCGGCCTTGATATACAGTGCTACCATCGGCACCCGTGCCCACCAGTTTGCTCCCCTGCTGCGTCCACACATCCCCGCTTCTGGTGTACACCCACAACGCTCCTACATTGGAACTGTCATTCACCCCCCCCACGATGGCCGTGTTGCCGTCGGCAGAGAGGGAGACCGAAACACCTTGACCTGAAGTTCCGACGGCGCCTGTCCCCACCAGCTTGCCCCCCTGTTGCGTCCACACACCTCCGCTTCTGGTGTACACCCACGCCGCCCCTGCATCGGAACTGTCACCGTTCCCCCCAACGATGGCCGTGTTGCCGTCGGCCGAGAGGGAGACCGAAAAGCCTTGAATTGCATTTCCGACGGCGCCCGTGCCCACCACCTTGCTCCCCTGTTGCATCCACACATCGCCGCTTCTGATGAATACCCACGCAGCTCCGACATAGGAACTGTCACCCCACCCCCCCAAGATGGCCGTGTTGCCGTCGGCAGAGAGGGAAACGGACTGGCCTTGCTGCGCAGAACCGACGGCGCCTGTTCCCACCAGCTTGCTCCCCTGCTGGGTCCACACACCCCCGGTTCTGGTGTATACCCACGCAGCTCCGACAAAGGAACTGTCCCCAGCCCCCCCCACGATGGCCGTATTGCCGTCGGCAGAGAGGGAGACGGATGTGCCTTGTTGCGCATTTCCGACAGCGCCTGAGCCCACCAGTTTGTTCCCCTGCTGCGTCCACACACCACCGCTTCTTGTATACACCCACGCCGCCCCCCGAGCACCATTGTCGTACGACCCCCCCACGATGGCCGTGTTGCCGTCGGCCGAGAGGGAGACGGAAGTACCTTGGAATACAGGGCTACCGACTGTGTCCGTTCCCACCAGTTTGCTCCCCTGTTGCGTCCACACACCACCGCTTCTAATGTACACCCACGCCGCTCCTGAAAAATAATTATCTTCATCCCCCCCTACAATGGCCGTGTTGCCGTCGGCCGATAGGGCGACGGAAACGCCTTGACGTGCAGCTCCCACGGCGCCTGTGCCAACTATTTTGTGACCCTGCTGGGTGAACTGCGCCAGCGCCGGTGTGGATGTCAGCACAACTCCGACGACAGCGAAGAAGAGGATCCACCGTATCATCGACCACATAACTCCTCCGCGAGATGAATGAGTAGTGATTTGATGCTGATTGTGATACCTGTAATTATTCGTCTGCGAATACCAATGTCATGGCGTTCAGCATACAGACATTCCCGGAGCTCCCCGCACAGGATTCTATGGCAATACGATGAAAAGGTGTCAGACAGACGCTCGTGACTGTGAGTTCATCCATCCAGGCAGGAATTCCATAAGCCATTCCTCCTGATGTAGAGAAACGACCTCAAGAAAATGCCGCACTCACGGCAGATAGGGTGATCCCCTTGAGGGAGAAAAAGAACGGAATGGTTGTGATGGGAGGCCACGGCCGGACGTTGAAGTCTCGGGAGGGCCCAAGGAATGATAGGAGAAGTAACACCGAATCCATGACATTGTCAAGGGATATTCTCCTATGACATAAATCTCAACTCCCTGTTGTCATTTCGGTGAAAATGGGAACGATGAAAGCGGGTAAATTGGCCCCCAACGGGAGGATACTACTGGTCCGGAAGCCCCCGGGCTATTTCATTGACCCCACCGCAGCAAATGCATACCTTGAATCCCAAACTCACGGGTTCCTCTCAGGGATGCATCCCCCAAACCCAAAGTGACCAGCCCCCGGTTCGGAAGCCAATGTAGGAGTTAGGTTTTTCGGCTTCAAGCATTGGCAACTTGAAGTGGGTAGAAGGCCTCTGGAGCCGGCGGTTTGTAGCCCAGTGAGCTGTGTGGCCGCTTCTGGTTGTACTCCTTCCTCCAGGTCTCCGATAATATTCTCGCCTCTGTAATCGTATCAAAGATTTCCCCGTTCAGTAGTTCATCTCTGAACTTCCCATTGAACGACTCGATATAACCGTTCTCCCAGGGACTGCCTGGTTCGATAAACAGTGTTTTCACCCCCAACCGCTGAAGCCACCCTGATGGTCTTCGATACGAACTCAGGCCCGTTGTCCGATCGGATGTGATCCGGTATGCCCCGGGTGATGATCAAGTCGGCCAATTCCTCGATGACGTTGAACGAGTTGATCTTTCTGTCTATGTGGATCCGTAAGCTTTCCCTGGTGTATTCATCGATGATATTCAAAAACCTTAACGGACGTCCGTCACTGGTCCTCTCGGCCATAAAGTCGTAACTCCAGACGTGGTTGGGACGCCCCGGCCTCAGTCTGACGCAGGAACCGTCGTTCAACCACAACCGTCGTCTCCTGGGCTGTTTCTTCGGCACTTTGAGACCTTCTTCCCTCCAGATCCGCTCCACGCGCTTGTCATTCACTCCCCAGCCGTCATTCCTTAACAATGCCGTGATCCGGCGATATCCATAGCGTCCATATCGGCAGGCCAAACCGACGATCTCAGCTCTCAGACGTTCCTCGTCGCTCTTCGGTACAGGATCTTTCTGCTGGGTTGAGCGGGGTTGCCCCAATACCCGGCACACCCGCCGTTCACTCATCGGAAGCACCTCTCGTATCTGGATCACTGCCCGACGCTTCCGTGCCGGGCTCAGAAGTTTCCCTTTGCTGCCTCCTTCAAAATGGCGTTGTCCATCGAGAGATCGGCCACAAGTTTCCTCAACCGGGCGTTCTCCTTCTCCATCTGTTTGAACCGCTTGGCTTGGTCCACCCGCAGGCCGCCGTATTCCTTCCTCCAGCGATAATAGGTTTGTTCGGTGATGCCCATTTGACGGTAGATCTCACCGATGGTCTGCCCCTTGCTTTGCTGGACCTCGGCCTCCCGGAGCTTGGCGACGATCTGTTCAGGCGTGAAGCGTTTCTGTGGCATGATATCCCTCCTTTGGGCCAATATCGTAAAAATCTAACTTACGAAATGGCCCACTTTGAGGGGGGCAGGTCACTCTTAGGAATAGCACCTGATCCACCCTGGATCAAGTATTGGAGCGCTTCTTGTTTATTCCTGGTGCCTGTGGATTTCCAGATCTTTCGGGAGCCGGAAGTGGTAACGAGGTAATAAATACCGTTGGAACGGCGGAAGAGCTATGCCATTGTGACCTCCGAGGTAGCAATGTGTTAGCAATTCTGTTAGCAATCGCTAACACCTCGAGGCCAAAAGTGGCGAAAACAAGTGGACAGGGCCGGAATTGAACCGGCGACACACGGCTTTTCAGGCCGTTGCTCTACCAACTGAGCTACCTGTCCCTACAACGGTACTGCTGTTAGAATTCCCCGGGAGGGACCGACAACCGCGGCCTGAACCGGAGGAATCTAGTTCTTCTGGTACGTCAGCAATTCCCTGCAATCGGAACTCGCCAGGCGGATCCCGCGCATCTCATCGACGGTCTGGGTTCCCTTCGAGCCCTCCGAGGACCTGCGGGGCAGGTAGACTTTGCCGACCTGCTTAAAGCCCGCTTCCCGGAAGAGTCCGGTGACCTCACTCGGGAAATCGATGAACTCACCGACCGCGATCGACGGTTCGATGACGATCGACACCCGGCCGTTGGATTTCAGGATCCTCGTGCACTCGCGGACGATGCCCTTGAACTTCAGCGTGAAATCCGCCTTCACCGCGTCAATCCCCATACCAAAATCCGCCGAGGCGTCCTTCTGCGTGTATTCGGCCGGAGGATCGAGAAAAATGTAATCCACCGAGTCGCTCTGCTCGGGGATGCCCGTGTGAAGAATGTTGTTCCTCGTGATCTTTTCGCTCACCGGTTCCGAGTCGTACATCTTCACCTTCCGGTCGTTGAAGGTCGGGACTGTCTCCACGACGTCGCCGGTCGTACCGCTCCCGGCGAAGGGATCGACGATGTAATCACCCGGTTTGGTGTAGTAAAACAGGGCATTCGCGACAATCTGCCCGGGGAGACGTCCCTTGAAGTTCGGCCGGCCGAAACGGGGGTCGGGCGTCTCGAATGTCCACACATTCCGTTCCCGGAGGTCGAACCCGTACTTGGTGCGCTCGTCCATCCGGCGTGCCATGTTGTCGTCATGGATCTTCTTCCGGAGGTCGGTGATGGTCCAGCGGGAGTCCAGCGCCATCTTCTCGTACTGGTCCCTCCGTTTCGTTTCATCCACCTTGGTGGCCAGGTCGAAGTAGAACACCTCCGCGAGGGGCCTTTTCTTGACGTCCGGGTAGTAACTGTAATACTGCTGACATTGCTTCAACATGCTGAAAGGGAACTTGATTCCCGGATGGTTCGAGACCATCTTGAGGACCTGCTCCTCGAACATACCCTGTTTCCTCGCCAGCGGCATCACCTTGTCGACCAGAAATTTTCCGAGGTCCCAGTAATTGTCCACGCTGAACGAATTGAGTTCCTTGACGAGGTCGAGTATGGAAAACGCCTTCGCGTCAACCCGTACCGACGCGGATTTTTTGCCTGATACGCGTCCTTTGGATTTTTGCGGCATGGGGTTTCCTCCTAAATATTAATGGTTCGAGTCAGTGTGCCCGGTCAACGGATTCGGACAGCATGTTCGCGTCGCTATCTGTTACAAGCCTGGTTGAGACGAGGCGGTGCCCGCCAAGGGGTGACGGGACAATGAAATCGTGGAAAATATAATCAATCTGGAGGGAAAAATCAATAAAACACGCCGGGAAAGGGGCCGTGCCTCCCGTCCGCCGGCATCCGCCGGGTCCTCACCCACCCCACCCGGTGTTAACCGACCTCCCTCGGATTTTTTTGTCCGATATAGCTGACGATATCCTCTCCGGCGTCCACCCCGATGACGTTGCCCGAGATGAACCCTGCCTCATCCCGTGCAAGGACCGTGATGGCGTTCGCCACATCCTGCGGTGTCGTCAGGCGCGACTGCGGATTCTTTCTGAGCGCGATGTCGATCATCGCCGCCGCGCCCGGAATTTTCCTCAGTGCGGGGGTGTCGGTGACGCCGGCCAGGAGGCAGTTCGCCCGGATCCCGTAGGTTCCCAGTTCCATGGCGAGTTGGCGGATATGGGACTCCAGGGCGGCTTTTGCGGCCGAAACGGCCCCGTAATTCGGCAGCGCCGAGTGCCCCCCCGAACTGGTCATCGCATAGATACTAGCGCCCTTCGTCATCATTCCCCTGAAGAATGCCCCCTGCGTCCAGTAAACCAGGGAGTTCGCCATGACATCGAGAGTCATCTCGACCTGCGCCTGCGTCATCGATTCCTTGGGCGAATCACCGATGTACGGCTTGAGAGTCCCGAAGGCGAGGGAATGGACCAGGACCCGGACCGTGGCCCCGGGGACCGAATCGAATTCCTTCATGAGGGCGTCCAGCGTTTCATCCCGCCGTGCCGCATCGGCGGCGTTGATATTGTAAAAATGCGCCTTGACGCCCTGTTTTTTCACGTCAGAGATGATCCCGTTGACCTTGGGCATGGTCCCGGCCCGGTCGAAATGGACGCCGGCGATACTCATCCCCCTGCGCGCGAGTTCTACAGCGATACCCCCGCCAAAACCACTGGAGGCCCCGAGGATGAGTGCGTACTGGTTTGATTCGAACTGGCGTTTTTCAGACACGTGATCCGCTCCGATCTTCTGATTCAGGCCAAAAAAATGGTAAATTCTGGTGTGAAAAACAAGTACGGGTCCCCCACCCGCCCATCCTCCCCCTTATCCCCGCGCCTTCAATCCCCACTTTCGCACGGCCGACTGCATGGGCATCTCGAAGAACCGGTATGAAACGATCGACAATGCGATCACCAGGACCAGGTAACCGAGCATGACCACCGGATTGTAAAAATCTGGAGTAACCTCCGCCCGGCCGAGGACAAGAAGGACCGAGATCTGGACCGGGACGTGGAGGAGGTAGGCCGAATACGTGATATCCCCTATCCAGCGTATCCACTGAAGCCTGAGTTCGTACGAGCGGTCCAGCGTCGCCAGCGACAGGACTACACCCGGATAGACGACAAAATACAGAAGCCGGTTCGAAAGGAAATGCCCATCCGGAACGATATTGTAGAGCAGCAGGCCACAGGCGAGGATGGCGAACGATGCCGTGACCCGGCGACCGGGCGAACGGATCTCCCTCATGAATATTTCGTTCAGGAAGTACATCCCGCCGCCCGCGAAAAAGCAGACGAGGCCGGTCGAGATGTTGTAGTCCAGGAACCAGATTCCCAAAGCGAGTGCCGCCACGATCACCGAACGCGAGAGGGAAAACTTCATCAGGCGGCTCAATCCGTAAAATGCAGCGTAGAGCAGTATTTCAATGGAGACCGACCAGATGGGATCGTTGAAGGATTCCCCGGCTTTCAGACCCCAGTCTGTCGCCATGAAGAGGTTGAGGATGAAATGCCTGAGGTCGTTGTTCCTGTAGAGCAGAAATTCGCCGCTCTGTTTCAGTGAGAGCAGCTGCAGGACGGCGACAATGACCAGTGTCAGGAAATGGAGCGGATAGAGGCGGGAGAACCTCAGGAGGACGAATTTCTTCCCGCCGACGGTTCCGTCGTTCACCTTCCGGTGGTAGATGGCGAAAAAAATGAAACCGGAGAGGACGAAAAACAGCTGGACCGCCTTCCATCCGTCGAGGTACAGGCCGCCGATCATCCCGGAGAAGGGCAGGTCGCCGAGCACGAAGGGGAACTGCGGGGTCTCCGCCACGAATACCCCCGGGGCGTAAAAAAAATGCCGGTAATGGAAGATGACGACGGCCAGGGAGGCGACACCCCTGAGCACGTCGAGTGACTGGTACCGGTAACCCTGGTTCAGGTTTTCCGGGGTCATCTACTCGACGGTGACGCTTTTGGCAAGATTTCTGGGTTGGTCGACGTTACACCCGCGCGCCACGGCCATGTAATAGGCCAGGAGCTGCAAGGGGATGCTGTTGATGATGGGGCCGAAATAACTGTACGTGCGGGGGACCCTGACGACAAAATCGGAAAGGGCGTCGATCTGATCGTCGTCGTCGTTTGCGATGGCGATGATCCTCCCCTTGCGGGCCCTGACCTCCTGGATGTTGCTCAGGACCTTCTCGTAGATCCTGTCCTTCGGGACGATGAACACCACCGGCATGTTTTCGTCGATGAGCGCGATCGGGCCGTGTTTCATCTCCGCCGCGGGATACCCCTCGGCGTGGATATAGGAAATCTCCTTCAACTTCAGGGCGCCTTCGAGCGCGGTGGGAAAGTTGGCCCCGCGTCCGAGGTAGATGAAGTTCTGGGCGTTCTTGAATTCTTCGGCGATGTATTTGATCTGGTCGAGCGAACCGAGCACCGACTGGACCTTCGCCGGTATCTCGGCGAGGTCCTTCGCGAGGGTCCTCCCCTTTTCCAGGGACATCCCCCTGTGCCGGCCCACCAGGAGCGAAATCAGCGACAGCACCGAGAGCTGCGAGGTGAACGCCTTGGTGGAGGCCACCCCGATCTCCGGACCCGCGTGGATATAGATCCCGGCGTCGGTTTCCCGTGCGATGGTGCTCCCGACCACGTTGACGATACCCAGGACCGTCGCCCCGCGGGACCTCGCCTCGCGCAGCGCCGCGAGCGTGTCGGCGGTCTCCCCGCTCTGGCTGATCACGAACACGACGTCCGTCGGGCGGATGATCGGCTCCCGGTAGCGGAACTCCGAGGCGTAGTCCACCTCCACCGGTACGCCGGTGATCTGTTCAATCATGTATTTGCCGACGAGGGCGGCGTGCCAGGATGTCCCGCATGCGGTGATGATAAACCGGTCCGCGGCAAGAAGCTTCTCCTTCACCGAATCGAGGCCGCCCAGTTTCGCCGTCCCCTCTTCCACCAGGAGCCGGCCCCGGAGGGAGTTGGTGATGGACTCGGGTTGTTCGTTGATTTCCTTCAGCATGAAGTGATCGAACCCGCCCTTTTCAATCTGTTCGAGGTCGAAGGTGATTTCCTCGACCTGCCTCATAATCTGCTCGTCCTGAATGGTCTTGATGGTTACGTCGGAGGCGGTGATGCTCGCGATTTCACCGTCGGCGAGGTACACGACCTGGCGCGTGTGGTCCACCAGGGCGGCCGCGTCCGAGGCGATCAGATTCTCATGTTCCCCCACGCCGATGACAAGTGGGCTGCCCTTCCGGGCCGCGATGATCCTGTCCGGTTCCCGTGAGGAAATCACCAGT
>QJVY01000018.1 GCA_003235555.1 Ignavibacteria bacterium
CCTGATCCTGTCGGTATTAAAACTCCCGGTGAAGGTTACGACAGCCGGTCCCTCCAGGTGTACATTCCGGATCCCGGCATCCTCCCGAATGAAATGTACAAGCAGGTTTTCCCCGCTCCTGGGAGTTACCCGGACAGTTTTTTCCCCCCATTCTTTTAGTTTTCCACGTAGAATGTCGTAAACAACGGCCGAGGCCACTGCACCCGTTCCACAGGCCAGGGTTTCGTCTTCCACCCCGCGTTCATAGGTCCTGACCGCAATATGCCCGTCCCCCACCACCTGTACGTAATCCACATTCGTGCCACCGGGCTCAAATTGCTTCAAATGCCGTATTTTCCTTCCCGATTCGACGATGTTCATACTTTCGAATCCAGGGCTGTCCGTCATCAGGACCAGGTGCGGCGAACCGGTATCGATGAAATGTCCCCGGATCTCCACACCCTGAACCCCAAGATCGATATTCATGCGGGGAGTTCCTGGATCTTCCATCCCCAGGTTGATGCCCATCGCCGTCCTGGACGCGCTGTGGACGTGACCGCAGGATTCGAACGAGATCCCTCCCCCCTCCTCTCCCAGGATGAGGGCCGCGGCACACCTCCCACCGTTTCCGCACAGACTGCCGGTAGATCCGTCCGCATTATAATACTCCATCGTAAATTCAGTGACGGCACTCGACTTCAGGACGATCACACCGTCGGCGCCGATCCCCCTGCGCCTGTCGCAGAGTACGGGTGCGTACAGGGCCGCATCGAAGGGGTCGGAGATCTTGCGCCGGTCGATGACAACGAAATCGTTGCCGGCGCCGCTCATTTTGGTAAATGTTACAAGCATGCTGGTGCAAATATAAAAAAATCCCGGCAAAACCTGCCGGGATCGAGTGGAGATGCGGGGAATCGAACCCCGGTCCGAAGAGAAGACCACCATACCCTCTACATCAATAGTCCGACCGGATTACTTCATCCACCGGAACCGGGCCGAACTCAGTTCAGGCAGACTATTTCGGTATTGTTTCGCCCCCGTACCCCGAAACCGCAGGGAGGCTAGCCCGGTGAAGTCGACACCCTGTTCCGCTCACCCGGGCGAGAACGGGCAGGATGGGATGCTTATTTAATTAAGCAGCCAGTGCGTAATCAGTGTTCGCACTTGTGGTTTTCCGCCTGATTTACGTGTGTACGGAAAACACGAGATGCCAGTATGGCCATCCTCATCCCCGTCGAATCCAAGTCATCCCCTCTGCATGAAAGATAGCAAATCTGCCCGTTGAATTCAACCATGTAAAATACCGATATGGGCGCGTTTGGCGTAGATCTTCAGGAGCTGGGCCTTCATCATCACGAACGCCTCCCGGGGAGTGTCCGCGAACTTGAAAATGTTCATGTCCGACGGGGAGATCACGCCCATCCTGACCATCTCCCTGAAATTCAGGATCCTGTTCCAGTAATCGCGCCCGTAGAGGATGATGGGCATCGGTTTTGTGACCTTCTTCGTTTGGACGAGTGTCAGGACCTCCATCAGTTCGTCGAGCGTTCCGAACCCGCCGGGAAACATCACCAGCCCCTTGGCTGGATAGAGGAACCAGAATTTCCTCATGAAAAAATAATGAAACTCGAAACCGAGGTTCTTCGAGAGATAGGGGTTGGCATCCTGTTCGAAAGGCAGGCTGATGTTCAACCCGATCGACCGTCCCCCCGCCCTGAGGGCTCCCCTGTTCGCCGCTTCCATGATCCCCGGCCCTCCCCCCGAGCAGATCGCCAGCTGCCGGTCCTTTGTGAGGGTGTTGGACCACCTCGTCAGGAGAAATGCGACCTCGGCCGCGTCCTCGTAGTATGACGACATCTCCAGGTCGGTCCGGGCCTTGTTGAGGGCTTTCACCGCCGCAACGTTCTTCCCTCCCGTACGCCCGTACCGGGCTTTCAGTCTGGCGAGGTTTTTTTTCGCCTGCATTTTTGGAAGGATCCGGGCCGATCCGAATACCACGATGGTATTTTTCACTCCCTCCCTCTTGAACCGGCTCATCGGCTCGAGGAATTCCGAGAGGATCCTGACGGACCTGCCCATCGGGCTGTTCAGGAAGTCGAGGTTCTTGTACGCTTTGTCGAAGTTCTTCATCGTTCGTCCGGGTCTGTCGTGAGCGGAGGATTCAAGGTATCGACCGGCCGCCGTCGACGGGTATCACCTGGCCGGTGATGTATCTGGAACGGGTCGCGAGGTAGACGACGAGACCCGAAATGTCGGCGGAGGTCCCGTATCGCCCGAGGGGTATCGATCGCTTCGGGACGTGGGAGAGTCCCGTTTCCTCCCCCGGCAGGAGAATGGTCCCGGGCGCGATCGCGTTCACCCTCACGCCGGGGGCGAGGTCCTTCGCGAGGATGGTGGTCAGGTGGATGATCCCCGCCTTGGACACAGAATACGGGAGGTGCTTCGACCATGCCTGCAGGCCGCCGAGCGATGCGATGTTGATGATCATACCCCCTTCCGGCCCTTTCATCAGCCTGGCGGCCGCCTGTGCGCAAAAGAAGGGGCCCTTGAGGTTGGTGTCGAGTGCGTCGTCCCAGATCCGTTCTGTCGTGGTTGCGACCGTGGCCCCCCTGAAGACCGCAGCGTTGTTGACGAGCAGATCCACGCGGCCGTACCGGGTTTTTATCACGGCAAACATCCGCTTGATCCCGGCGGGTTTGCGCAGGTCGCACCTGACGGCTATCGCATCCCCTCCGTTGGATCGGATTGCCCGGACAACCCTGAGCGCTCCGGTCCGGGAACCGTTGTAATGAACCACGATCCCGTACCCAGCACCGTGAAGGGCCAGCGCAATGGCCTTCCCGAGGCGTACACCCGCTCCGGTGACGATGGCCACCTTTCTTCGTCCACGGACGGGACTATTCCGCGTCGTCCGTGATCTCATATGATTCGTACTCTTCGGGAAGACCCTTCAGGACCCGCGCGGGGACAGGTGCGACGCCTCCTCCGGTCATCATGACCAGGTCTTTCCCGTCGTTCTTCAACATGCGGTAACCGAGGCCGATCCATCCGCCGCGGGAGGGTGAAAATACCGTGCTCGTGATAATGCCGGCCTCGACACCATCGCGGGAAAGTTTTCCCGGAGCCAGATCCGATGCCGTGTGGCCGGGGAATTCGAAAATCGTGAGGACCTGTCGCAGCTTCCTGTAGGTGTCGAGCCGGGCGATGACCTCCTGCCCGATGTAGCAGCCCTTGGAAAAACTGACATACTTTTTCAGCCCGGATTCGAGGGGGTTGAAATCCGCCGTGATCTCCCGCGCAAACGCGGGGACTCCCTCCTCCACCCGGAGAATATCGTACGTGGCCGCATCCATTTCGGGGTACCGTGAAACCTCCGTGTCCGACCCGAGAAGGAAGCCCGGGACCGACCCGAGATCTTCACGGACCGGTGAGATCCGTGGCGAGTCTTTCAGGAGTCGTGTGACGATGGAGGGGCAATCCGGTCCCACGAGATGCACGCACCCCCACTCCTCACGACGATCCGCGATGCGGACATCCTCCATGATGATGAAGCGTTCCAGCCATGCCGAAAGGACCTGACCGTTCCCCGCGCTCGCCGTGAGAATGGCCCCCTCACCGGTTCCGGTCGCGTGGGCCATGTCAACGACCCTTCCCTTCTCGGACGTGAAGATGGTCATCCGATCCTCACCCGGCGAGAGCGTACGCAGATCGTTGGTCGACATCCTGTGGAGAAAATCGGGGACATCCTTTCCGGTGAGCGTAAGGCGGGAGCGGGTGGCGCGGAAGAACGCAACGGACATTCTCGCTTCGCGGTATCCCGTCGGGAGGGGGTGGGACATTCAGCAGGGCCCCGGTCCGCCGAGCCGCTGCGTGCAGTCGTAGAGGTCGCAGCAGGTGTGGCAGACGCGTTTGTGGGCGTTGTATCCGAGGAACTCGATGTCCGGGGAGAGATATCCGGGTTTGACCGGCTCGGTTTTCAACAGGTCCGTGCTGAGGTACTTCTTGTTGTCGTCGGGCAGGACCGTGACAACCGCCGCTCCGGCTCCGAGCTCGTTCTGGACCTTCACGGCTCCGAGGAAGTTGCACCCCGATGAGATCCCGACCGCCAGGCCCATCTGCGCGGCCATCTTCTGAGAAGCGAGGATGGAATCGCCGTCGCAGACGCTGACGACCTCATTGAGGTTCTTGAGGTCCACGATCGCCGGGATGAACTCGTCGGATATCCCCTGGATCCGGTGCTTGCCGACTTTGTGTCCGGTGGAAAGCGTCGGGGATTCGGCCGGCTGGATGGGATGGATACGCACAGAGGGGTTCTGTTTCCTGAAATAGCGGCCAACCCCCATGATCGTGCCTCCGGTTCCCACTCCCGCGACGAATGCCGCGGGGATGACTGACTGGAAGGAGAGCTGCCACCAGATTTCCGGCCCGGTCGTTTCCTCGTGCGCCTCGACATTCGAGGGGTTGTTGAACTGGCTCGGTAAAAAAACGTTCTCCTGTTCGGTGGCGAGTTTTTCAGCCATTCCGATGCTCCCGAGAAAGCCCCCCTCCTCCCTGGAGACCTGGACGATGGACGCACCCATGCTTTTGATGAGGTCCACCCTCTCGCGGCTCATCCAGTCCGGCATGTAGATGATCACCCTGTGCCCGGCGGCCCGGCCGATCGCGGAAAAGGAAATCCCGGTGTTTCCGCTCGTCGCTTCCACGATCGTATCACCCCGTTTGATCGCCCCCGCCGCGTAAGCCCGTTTGAGGATATGGTAGGCCATCCGGTCCTTGATGCTTCCGGTCATGTTGACGTTTTCGGCCTTGGCGTAAATGATCCGTTTTTCACCCTTATAGGTGTAGTGGATCTCGAGGAGGGGGGTGTTTCCGATGATGTGCCTGAGCCCCTTGAAGCGGTCGATCTCGTCGGGGGTGCTGATGCCGTCTGTCTGGTTCATGAAATCACGAGAGAAGCCAGGTTTGGGGAAGGACGATCCGGATCGCGATCCTCCCCCGTTTCCCCGGGGAAGGAAACCACAGACGAATCTAAGAATTTAGGCGGGAAATGTCAACGATCGCGGGGCCAGGTGATATTCGCACTGCCCCGGTCCTGACCAACATCGTCCAAGGGAAAAGGAAGATAGTGCGATCGGCGGGGAAATTAATGCGCGTAGCTTGCCATCGCCCGGCCGACACTTTCGTATGTGTCGAAAATACGGACAAGCCGCGTGATCGCGAAGATATTGATCAGATGCTGATCCAGTCCGGCGATGCGGATGTCTCCCCCGGTGTTCCGGACATCCTTGACCGCCGAAAGGAGTGCGGCCAGCCCCTGACTGTTGATGCGGTTCAATTTCGCGAAATCGAGTATGATTTTGTTGATATTGTCCGATGTGAGACTAATGATCTTCTGTTCCAGGATGCTCTGATCCTCATCGTCGAGCAATTCGCCGCTCAACGACACCACAGCAACTTCACCCTTGATATGTTCGGCCACATGCATATAACCTCCTATTTTCCATGATGATAAACCGTGGAGGGCCCCTTACCGATGCACTTCGCCGCCCCTCCGGCGAAACTGAATATCATGATACCTTGTACGGCCCGATCCTGGAAAGGTTACAGTATCAGGGTATGGGGGGGTCGTGACCGACTCCATTTCCTATCCCTGATCATCCCGGGCCTCCACTCGCCGCCCCCCCAACCCTCCCGGTATTGCATTCCGATCAGGAATGATTACTTTCCGGTATCGGGTTAGGATTCGTCAATGGGCGGTTATTTGGACAATCCGGCCCTGTCAACCAGGATGGGAGAAATTATGTCCTGCCTTACCAGAGTCCTGTTTTTCACCTTCCTTTTACTGTCAGGATGCTTCACCTACGGACCAGAGTTTCCGACAGGTATACACTGTGACCTCGAATTGGTCGTGACACAGGAGTATAGACGGGTCTCACACGGAATTGGCCAGTGGGAATATGGTGCGAGGGGTTACGTGAAAAATTATGGTCCGGGATGGGCACTCTGGGTGAAGATAACCGCTAAAACGTCCAGCGAAACCAGGATAATCAATCTCGGCGAGATACAGACACATCGACAAAAGGATTTTGACACCGGATACATGGAGGGGACCCAGGCCCCCGTCGTAGAGTTCACGTCAAGCTGCGACGAAAGAGAATAGCCGGATCTGATTTGTGGACAGACGTAGGGTCGACCGGGAGGTGTACCGGGATGCGAGGAACTTCTGGGAGTGCCCGAAAAAATCACTTACGATGTGCGTCCACCAGGACTCGAACCTGGAACCCGCTGATTAAGAGTCAGCTGCTCTACCAATTGAGCCATGGACGCGGAACGCGCCGGGATGATTACTGTTGCGGGTTCCCGGTCGGGGGTGCCTGGTCGCCGTTCGCCGGAGTCTGATTGTCCGGAGTCGCTGCAGGCTGGCTGATCGGGGGAACCGGCGCCGGTGCCTGGGTCGGTGTGCCGCTCTGGATGACACTCTCACCGACGTCGGCGGAGCCGGGGAGGAAAAAGAAATTGATAATCAGTGCCAGGCCGATGAAGACCGATGCCAGTACGGTGGTAGCCCGACTAAGGAAATCCGCCGTCCGACGGACACCGAATGTGGTGCCCATGGAGGAGGACCCGAAGGTCCCGGCGAGTCCCCCGCCCTTGCTGGATTGCATGAGAATCACCACCATGAGGAGGATACTGACGAGGATTTCGACCGCGACGAGAAAACCGAACATTGAAAAACCCTTTAAATGGATAGTTTGAAGTGTAAAAGATAAGCAATTATGGGGAATTCTTCAACTGTAAAAAATTGCCTCCCTTCATCACCATTTCAGATCAGAAGCACCCCCTCTGGGCCGCGGTTCCGGTTCAAAAGCCCTCTTCCCTCAACCGTGCGAGTGTAATCGGTGGCCCGCCCGGGGTCCCCTGCCTTCCTGAGGTGAGCTGTTTTTCGACATATTTCCCAAGCACGTCCACCTCGATATTTACATGGTCGCCCTGCCTGTAGTACCGGAAAATGGTGTTATTGTACGTGTGGGGAATAATCGAAAATCTGCAGAGATCCCCCCTGATTTCCGCCACCGTCAGGCTGACTCCATCCACCGAGATGGACCCCGTATGGACCACGAACTTCATGAAATCACCGGGAATCCTGACCGAGTACCACCAGCTCTCGTCCCGTTTCTCGATCGATTCAACTGTCCCGACCGTATCGACGTGTCCGAGAACGATGTGTCCGTCAAGACGGCCATCCGCCCTCAATGGTAGTTCCAGGTTCAGGTATTTCCTCTTAACCTGTTCTCCCAGAGCGGTTTTAACGAGAGTTTCTTCAACCACGTCCATCGTGAATTTTCCCCCACCAGTTTCCACGGCGGTCAGGCAGACGCCGTTCACGGCCACCGAGGATCCCGTTTTGAGCTCCCGGGAACATTTTGCCGCGATGACCGTGAGCCGGACGTTCCCACCCTGCCGGGCTGATCCGGACACCTCGCCGACTTCCTGGATGATTCCCGTAAACATGGATTTTCCGTTATCTGAATTTTGGTGAAAAAGAGAGTTTTGCTGAAAGAAGTTCGTCGTCTCCGATCCGGGAATATGCCGATTCTCTGAGCCTGACACCGCCCGACAATCCCAGGGGATGAAGAGCGGCGAAACCCCGGCGGTTTCCGCCGAGGAGGAGCGGCGCCGTATAGATCAACAGGTTATCAACTGAATTTGCGTTCAGGAAACTGCCCCAGGTGATCGGTCCTCCCTCAACCAGGACTGAACTGATCCCCCGCCGGCCGAGGGCCATCAGGACCTCCCTGACGGGGATTTTTCCTTCACGTTCTCCCTTGAAGATCATGAACGTCACACCTTTCCTGCCGAGCACGGTGACTTTTCTGCGATGCCGGATGAACGATTTTTCCGTCGTGACGATGACCACCGGGTTCTTGCGTGCGCCGCTAAACACCCGGGCCCGGGTTCCGACGGACAGGTTTCCGTCAAGGAGCACCCGCAGGGGCTGCCTGCCCCTGACGTGGCGCACCGTCAGCCTCGGGTTGTCCCGGGCGACGGTGCCGGCGCCCACCAAAATCGCATCGGATTCCGTGCGGCGCAGATGCCCGTCTTTCCGGGCCTCCTTCCCCGTAATCCAGTGTCCGTTCCCAGCGTAGTCGGCTATCGCGCCGTCGACGGATTGGGCAATTTTCACCGTGACCAGCGGGAGTCCGGTGGTCACGTGTTTAATAAAGGCTTCGTTGAGCTCGTTGCACGCATTCAACTGCACTCCCGTCGCTACGCTGATTCCGGCTCGGCGGAGTGCCCGGATGCCCTTCCCTCCCACGAGGGGGTTCGGGTCCCGCATCCCGACGATCACGGACGCGATGCCC
>QJVY01000223.1 GCA_003235555.1 Ignavibacteria bacterium
ACGCCCTGTCGTCAACTCAATTCCTCGATGATGATGTTTTTATTGGTGTAGATGCAGATATCCGCGGCCGAGAGGAGCGATTCGCGAACGATCTCGGCGGCGGGAAGGCCGGTGTGTGCGCGGAGCGTTCGTGCCGCGACGAGGGCGTAATTTCCCCCGGACCCGATGGCGACGATCCCGTCGTCCGGCTCCACGATTTCGCCGGTGCCGGAAATGATGAGGGCGTGCTCCCGGTCCAGGACCGCGAGGAGCGCCTCCAGCTGCCGAAGGTACTTGTCCGTCCTCCAGTGCTTCGCCAGTTCCACCGCCGAACGGAGAAGGTTTCCGCCGTACCGCTGCAACTGGTCCTCGAAACGTTCGAAGAGGGTGAACGCGTCGGCGGCCGCGCCCGCAAATCCCGCCAGGACGGTGTCGTTGTACAAACGCCGGACTTTCTTCGCGTGCTGCTTCATCACCGCCGCCCCGACCGTCACCTGGCCGTCGCTCCCGATCACGGTGCGTCCCCCGTGGGTCAGACCGACCACCGTCGTTGAATGAATGGTTTCGAGCATGGATGTGCGCCTCCCGATGTTTAAATTTTCCGGCGGAGCCTCGCCACCGGGATCCGCATGGCCTCACGGTACTTGGCGACGGTCCGGCGCGCGATGTGGAGACCGTCCGCCTTGAGCATGGCGGCGATCCTGTCGTCACTCAACGGGCGATGGGGGTCCTCTCCGTCGATGATGGCACGGATGGTCTTCTTCACCTCCTTGTTCGACACCTCCTCGCCCTGGTCGGTGGTCAGTTTATCGCTGAAAAAATACCGGAGTTCGAAGACTCCGTGTTCCGTCTGAACGTATTTTCCGTTGACGACCCTGCTGATGGTCGAGATGTCCATCTGGATGATGTCGGCGATGTCGCGGTAGATGAGGGGTTTCAGGGATTCTCCGGTCTCGAAAAACTCCCGCTGTTTCTCCACCAGCGCCCTCATCACCCGCATCATCGTGTCGCGCCGCTGGTTGATGGATGCAATGAACCACTTGGCCGCCTCGAACCGTTTACGGAGGAAGTCCCTCACGCCGTTCATCGCGGGGCGTTTTTTCCCCTGGGCGAGCATCTCCCGGTACCGCCGGTTGATCCTGAGCGGCGGGACATTCCTGTCGTTGAGGGTGATGATGAATTCGTCGTCCAGCCGTTCCACCGTGAAATCGGGGATGATGTAGTTCTGCTGCGGGGTGAGTTCCCCCTCTCCCGGTTTGGGGTTCAGTTTACGGATCGCCTCGAGCACCTCGCGGAGATCGTCAAAACCCAGCCCGAGCTTCCGGGCGAGTTCCTCGAAGTGCTTCATCGTGAAATCCTCGAAGAGGTCCCTCAGGATCTTCAGGGCGAATCCGCGGACCGTTTCGTCGCAGTCGGCGAGCTCCATCTGCACAAGGAGGCACTCCTGGAGTGATCGGGAGCCGATCCCCGGGGGGTCGAGACGCTGGATTTTCGCGAGGACCGCTTCCCCCCTCTCGTTCGAGAGGGCGAGCCGGTGGCCGAGGTTCACGTCCTCGATGATGAGCGGCAGCTCCCGGCGCAGGTAGCCGTCCTCGTCGATGTTGCCGAGGATCTCGTCGGCGAGGGTCTGTTCGTCCGGTTGGAAATCGAGGAGACCGATCTGTGCGGTGAGCCGCTGGATCAGGTTCTGTTCCGCCGGCTGGGGATATTCATCCCGGTCCTCCTGGTCCCTGGTCGTGGTCCCCGTTTTATATCCGTCAAAATCGTCGTTCATGAAATCTTCGAACGAGAACTCTCCGGCCTCCTGCTCTGCGGTCTCCGGTTCGGCGGGGGATTCAGCCTCAGCCTGCGCCTGTGACTCCTCCGCTTTCGGGTCGGCCTGTTCGGCAACCTGCTCCATTTCGGTCACCTCCTCCAGGAGCGGATTCTGTTCGAGCTCCGCCTTGATCCTCTGTTCGAGGGCGAGTATCGGCAGCTGGAGAAGTTGCAGGTACTGGACCTGCTGGGGGGTCAGTTTCTGCTGAAGGGTCTGTCTTTGTGAAAGATGCAGCATGACGGGCCCCTTACCCCTCCTTCCGGGCCTTTCGACCCGTCGGCTGTCCGGTTGGACGCCCGTTTTCCACCAGAGCCGCCCGCTCCGCGCAGGCCAGTTCGAGCTTCGTGTACCATGCGGCACCGAACCTTCTCACGAGTGATTCCTTCACGAACCCGTGGAGGAGGATCTCCTCATCGGTACCCCGACGACGCCCCGCGTCGCACTCCCCGATCACCTCGTACCGAAGTGCGGGAGCGCTTCCTTCGGTGAACCTGAGGGGAAAGAGATGGCAGGACACGGGTTTCCTCCAGGGGATCTCTCCGGCGAGATAACTTTTTTCGATCGCACAGCGTGCGACACCGGCTTCGCGCGTGACGAACACGCAGTCGCGGTCGTTGATGCAGGTCGTGGCGTAGTTTCCCGGGTATCCGTCGGCGACACCACGCTCCCTGATGACATCGAGGTTCCGTCCGTCCAGCCGTTTCCGGATCACCGGAAGATATTTTTCGATGAGGTCCTTTTCGTCGTCGAGCAGGGGGGCCCCGCGTCCGCCCTCAAGCGTGCAGCACGCGCCCTTGCACCTGGCCAGGTCGCAGCTGAAGCGCTCGGTTGCGATCTCCTCCCCCACGAGAATTTCATCAACAATAAACATACCGGAATCAAAAATACGGAAAATTTCATTTAAACGAAAGGAATATCGGGATTTCGGCACCACCAGGGCGTCAGAGCGCCCGGAGGAAGTACTTCCCGGGAAGCTGGCGTACAAGCCCCTTCAGCTCCAACCCGAGCAGGTCCACGATGAGGTACTGGACGGGGAGGCCGGAGGATTCGGCAAGGGAGTCTACGTGCATGGGATCGCTCCCCAGCAGCGAGAAGAGGTGTTTTTCACGGGGATTCAGATCAGGGAAGGACCGGGCAGGTACCTCGGGTACGGTGAAACCGGCCGGAAGGCGGGGGCGGATCTCGGCGAGGACATCGTCGATGTTCTCCACGAGCTTCGCCCGCCCCTCCCGGATCAGGGCGTTGCATCCCCTGTTCGTCGGGGAACCCGCTTTTCCCGGTACGGCGAACACCTCGCGGTTCTGGTCGAGTGCCAGGTGCGCGGTGATCATGGCACCGCCGTTGATGTCGGATTCGACCACGATAGTTCCGAGGGAAAGCCCGCTGATCAGCCTGTTCCGCCTGGGAAAGTTGGCGGGTTCGGGGCCCGTTCCCGGCTCGAACTCGGAGATGACAGCACCGGACGCGGCGACCTCTCCCTCCAGTCGCCGGTTTTCCGGGGGGTAACAGCGGTCCAGCCCAGTACCCACGACAGCGGTGGAAGAACCGCCGGCACTCAGAGCCCCGGCATGGGCCCTCGTGTCGACGCCCCTGGCGAGGCCGCTCACGACTGTAAGTCCCGCTGAGGCGAGCTCCCGCCCGAAATACCCGGCAATCTCCAGTCCGTAGGCGCTCGGCCGCCTGGTACCCACGACAGCGACCCCCGGGGCGTCGGACGATGAAAGGCTGCCCCGATAAAACATGACCGGAGGCGGATCGTAAATGCGCGAAAGAAGCCGGGGGTAGGCCGGATCCCAGAGGTCGATCGCGGCGGATCCCGATGCACGGACCCGGTCGAGTGACGCCCGGACGTCGGCCTCCTCACGGGCAAGTGTGTCCCCGCGGAAGAAACGGTGGATCTCTTCCGCGGTCCCCGGACCAATGCCGGGAACGGAACCGAGCGTCCGCAGGTCGGCGCGCCTCACGACCCCGGGTGTTCCGAGCACTGAAACGAGGGACCTGATCCGGCCGGGGCCCACTCCGGGGATCCTCCCCAGGAGCATCAGTTCGAGTATTTCCCCTTCCCTCCCCGCCAGCCGCTCAATCCAGCCCTTTCCGGATTCGTGCGAGAAGCCGGTCGGCATCACCTGCGGTCGCCCCCTCGGCGATGATTCTCATGATCGGTTCGGTGTTCGACTTCCGCAGGTGCACCCATCCGTCGTCGAAGTCGATTCTGAGACCGTCGTCGCGATTGATCCGGGCGGATGATCCGACTTTCAGGGCGAGGTCGTCGATGAGTTTTCCGGCATCCCTGCCGGCGATGCTCACGGCGGATTTTCTGATGACATAGTCCGGAAGGGATTCCTTGAGGCCGGAGAGCGTCCCCCCGAAACCGGCGAGGTGCGAAAGGACCAGACCGATCCCTGCGAGGGCGTCCCGCATATAATGGAGCCCGGGATGGATGACCCCCCCGCTGCCCTCTCCCCCCGCAACGGCGCCCGTCTGCATCATTTTTTCCGCCACGTTGATTTCCCCCACCGGTGTGCGGTGCACCTTCGCCCCGTGACGCGCGGCGATGTCGTCGACGGCCCTCGTCGTGGAGAGGTTCACGACAATGTCTCCCCCGCGGGAGTCCCCGGACCCGAGGACGTAATCGATGACCGACGCGATCGTATACTCCTCCCCGAAGGGTTCCCCGTTCTCCATGATGAAGACCAGGCGGTCCACGTCGGGATCGACAGCGATTCCGAGGTCGGCCCGTTCCCTGGTGACGGCCGAAGCGAGTTCTCCCAGGTGTTCCGGGAGGGGTTCGGGCGGCCTCGAGAAGACCCCGCTCATCTCCGTGTTCAGCGGTATGACCGTGCATCCGAGCCGGTCCAGGAGTTGCGGCACCACAGCCCCTCCGGCCGCATTGATGCAGTCGACGACCACCCTGAATCCCCTCGACCGGACCGCATCCTGCCTGACCGAAGGCAAACGGAGTACGGCGTCGATGTGTTTCGCGAGATACGTGTCATCCCGGCGGTGGCCGCCAGTCTGTTTCCACCCCGCGAAACGGAACCCTCCCCGCTGCACGATCGGACCGAGCGTACCGTTCTCCGCCGCGTTGAGGAACATTCCGCGCGGACCGATGAACTTGAGGCCGTTCCATTCGATGGGGTTGTGTGAGGCGGTAATTGAAATTCCGCCGGCGGCCCTCTCAGCCTCGACCGCGAGTCCGACGGTCGGTGTGGGAACGACACCGAGAGCCACGACGTCCCGTCCCATCGAGAGGAGCGTCGACGAAACGATGTGTCCGATCGGTGCTCCCGTCACCCGGCCGTCGCGTCCGATGACGATGGGACCGGGACCGCAGTACGCGGCAAAACCCGCCGCGAACCGTACGATGACCTCCGGGGTGAGGGATTCCCCCACGACTCCCCGTACACCCGATATGCTCACCATCAGTGACATTCTGCGCCGTCCAGGTAGATGATCAAAAGTACGGCGCCGCCTCGTGGAAAACCATACGTGGCCGACCCCGTTCCATGCTCCCCGCTCACCGGGGAAAGTACCCAAAATCCCCGAGACGATCAAGGTTTGGCGGGATCCCGCCGGGGCCGGATCTGTTGTTTCTCAGGTCCCATTTCGTTACCATTCCCCCGATGGGTACACCTGACCTGCCCGGGCGCGGGCTTCGCCCCGAACAAAAAAATATCCTTCTCCGGACGGCGAGACAATCGATGGAAGCGGCGGTGAGAAAGGAGCCGTGGTCTTCGACCGGGTCCGGAATTCCGGATGTGACCGGTGACGCACTCCTGATGGAACCCGCCGGGGCGTTCTGCACCCTGACCATCGCGGGGGGCCTGAGAGGTTGCGTGGGTTTTCTCGAACCGGTCCATCCTCTCGTGGAATCCGTCGCGCGCGCGTCGGTCAAGGCGGCCCTCGAGGATGAGCGGTTCCCCCCGGTCGAGGAAACCGAACTGGCGCTGATCCGGATCGAACTCTCCGTACTCTCCGGAAGGGAACCGGTCGGATCGCTCGACGAGGTCCTGGTGGGTCGCGACGGTCTGTTCCTCGAAACGGATTCGGCGCGCGGGCTGCTGCTCCCGCAGGTCGCAACGGAAAATGGCTGGGATGCGGAAACATTCCTCGTCCACCTGTTCAGCAAGTGCGGGCTGAGGCCCTCCCCGATCGATGCCCCGGGGGTGAGGGTCTTCCGGTTCGGGGCCGAGGTATTTTCTGAACCCGGGAGGGAAACCGGGAGGATCCGGCAGCCATGAGGACTGAAATCACCTCCGGCGATACCAGGCCTCCCGCAGTGGCCGGCATGTTTTATCCCGCCGATCCGCAACGGCTCGCCGGCGACGTGGAGTCTCTGCTCGCCGCGTCGATACCCCCGGATCCCCTCCCCCCGCCGCCGCTGGCCCTGATCGCCCCGCACGCAGGGTACACCTATTCGGGCAGGACAGCCGCCCCGGCCTACGCCCTTCTCCGCGGCGCCCGGTTCGATACGGTGGTGATCGTCTCCCCGAGCCACAGACAATATTTCGATGGTGTTTCGATCTTCCCCGGCGCCCGCTACTCGACACCCGTGGGCGAAATGCCGGTCGATGCCGCTATGCGGTCGGCCCTTGCCGGGGATGACCCGGTCATCAGCGTCCGTCCCGAAGGACACGGAAGTGAACACGCGGTGGAAGTCCACCTACCGTTCCTCCTCTCGGTGCTTGGCCCGGTGCCGTTTCTCCCCGTTGTCATGGGGGACCAGTCCCGCGAATACTGTGTCCATCTCGCGAACCGCCTCCGCGACGTTTCGGAGGGCAAAAACATCCTGCTGGTTGCCAGCACCGACCTCTCCCACTACCGCACATACGACCGGGCCAACGAAATCGATGCCCGCTTCGTGGACCTCGTCCGGCGTTTCGACCCAATGGGCATCATGGAAGGACTCGAAAACCGCTCATTGGAGGCATGCGGGGGAGGACCGACGGTCGCGGTGATGCTCGCGGCTTCACTACTTGGGGCGGCGACCGCAACGATCCTCGACCACCGGAACTCGGGGGACACCGAGGGTGATCGGTCATCTGTGGTGGGATACCTTTCCGCCGCGTTCTCCCGGTCGCCGTTATGAAGCGGAAGCAACCTTCACTTTCTCTCGTCGGAGCTGGAAGGGTCGGCTCCGCGCTCGCGGTCGCCCTCCACAAACAGGGATACAGGGTCCTGAGCGTGATCAGCAGGTCGGGACCGGCCGCCGTCGCGCTTGCCAGAAAGACCTCCTCCCCGCGGGCGTCCACGCAAGTCGTGGACGTCGACCGTTCCGCCGACATCATCCTCTTTGCGGTCGGTGACTCCGACCTCGCAGGCGCTGTCCGCACGCTGTCATCCCTCCGCGGCCTGAAACTGAAAACATCCGTTGTCCTGCACACCTCCGGTGTGCACGATGCCGGTATCCTGGCGCCCCTTCGGAAGGCGGGCGCCCGGGTGGCCTCCTTCCATCCCCTCCAGACGTTCCCGGCCAGAACCGGGTCGGCACGGACGGGCCCGGTTCTGCGGGGGATACCCTTCGGTGTGGATGGCGACGAGGCCGCCGTCACGACCGCCGGGAAAATCGCCGGGGACCTCGGGGGCCGGGTCCTGATGATCGATCCGCAGTTCCGGCCACTCTACCACGCCGCATGCGTCTTCGCATCCTCGTATCTCGCGGCCGTCCTCAACGCGATTTCGGGCCTCTCGGGCAGCGCCCGGCTCACGGGACCCTGGACTGAAATTTTCGGTCCGCTCATGACCGCTTCCATGGAAAACCTCGTGCGCACGGGCGCAGGAAACGCTCTCACCGGCCCGGTCGCGAGGGGTGACGTGGCGACCGTCGGACTCCATCTCGACGCCCTCGAAAAATACGCCCCCGACTTCGTGCCGTTGTATACCGTCTGCGGACTCGAGGTGGCCCGCCTCGCACTTTCCGGGAACAGGCTTAGTCGCGAGGATTTCGACGGGATGCTGCGGGTGTTCCGCGGAGCGGTTCGAACCGGGGCCACCCCTCCGGCGAAAAAACGTCCACCGGTAAAACGCCCGGCGAAAAACCGCCGGCGTTAAAACGATTGAAGAAAAATTTTTCCACAACCATGATCCTGCCATGACATTCGATACGCTGCTCTACGAAATCGACGGGCCTGTCGCGACGATCACCATCAACCTCCCCGACAGGCTCAACGCACTGAACGCGCCGTGCAAACGGGAGCTTGCCGGAGTGCTCGGTGCAATCAGGTCCGATCCCGGCGTTCACGCCGTGGTCCTCACCGGCGCCGGGGAGAAGGCCTTCATGGCCGGAACCGACATCGGGGAGCTCACCGCACTCGACACCGTCACGGGGAAGGAGTTTTCTTCAGACGGACAATCCATTTTCGACACGGTCCAGCACCTCGGGAAGCCGGTCATCGCCGCGGTCAACGGGTACGCCCTCGGCGGAGGGTGCGAGATGGCGCTTGCCTGCCACCTGAGGATCGCCGCCGAACACGCCAGGTTCGGCCAGCCCGAGGTCAACCTCGGCATCATCCCGGGGTACGGGGGGACCCAGCGTCTCGCGCGCACCGTCGGTCCGGGAAGGGCGGCCGAAATGATCCTCACCGGTGCGATGGTGGACGCCGCGGAGGCGTTGAAGATCGGCCTGGTCAACAGGGTCGTACCGAAGGGGGACCTCAGGAAAGAGGCGGACACGCTGGCCCGTGCGATCGCCGAAAAGGGACAGCTCGCTGTTCGCATGGCCCTCAAGGCATTGAACGCTGTTTTCGAACTCCCCCTCAGCGAGGGATTGAGGGTCGAGGCGGGGCTCTTCGGTGAGTTGTGCGGGACCGGCGATTTCCGTGAGGGGACCACCGCCTTCCTGGAAAAACGAAAACCGGTGTTCAAAGGAGAGTGAAAGATCCCCGGACAGCGCCGCTGATCCGCGTCGTCGCCTCGCTCCTCCTCGCCCTGGGCGCACTCGCGCTCTTCCTCCTTGGCCGCGGTGACCCTCCTCCCGGCGAACCGCCCGAGGGCGCGGAACCGCGCGGCCTTGAAGCCGCCCTCGCCATCGACGGCGGGATCGATTCCGTCCTCGCGTCCTTCGGTATCCCCGGCCGGGACATCAGGAAGCGGACGATGGGCCCGCAGGGACAGAAATTCCCGCGGACCGAACGGAGGATCACGATCGGTCCGGACATCGTTCCGGTCGTGCTCAACGCGGCGCTGAACAGGATGGCCCACCGGTACGGCGGCCGCGCGGTTGCGTCGGAGAACGTCCGTTTCAACACCGTCACGATCCACCTTGAGCTCGGCGGTGTGGTGATTCATACCGTGATCCTGAACAGCGGGCCGCGGGCGGGCCACTCCGCCGGCGGGCCCCCGCAAACATCCACCTGAACAGGGGATTTCATATATTATCCCGCTGATTCAGGATCCGGAACCCGGGTAGGCAGCCGAACGTTCATCGTCTCCCTGCCCCCCGGGGGGGTATCCCCTCATCGTCTCATACATCACACAGGATGTTATGTCAAAACAGCAGTCCGGCCGACAGGCCGTCATGGAAAAACTTGTCTCCCTCTGTAAGAGAAGGGGCTTTGTCTTCCAGTCCAGCGAAATTTACGGGGGATTGAACGGGGCGTGGGACTACGGTCCGCTGGGTGTGGAACTCCTCCGGAATATCAAACAGGAATGGTGGGGGGAGATGACCAGACGCACCAATGTCGAGGGAATCGACTCCGCGATCCTCATGCACCCGCGGGTCTGGGAGGCCTCCGGTCACGTGGAGAACTTCACCGATCCTATGGTGGACTGCCGCCAGTGCAAGGCCAGGTTCAGGCTCGACATCCTCTTCGAGGAAACCTCCCTCAAGAAGCGGAAGGAAGTCCTCAGGGCCGCCGATCCGGAAAAATTCGGGGGTCAGCTGACCGAGGAAACGGTCGCCGCCGAGTTCATGGCACTGGCCGACAGGGACCCGGCTGCCGTCCTCACGTCGCTGAGCTGTCCGGGTTGCGGGAACAGGGACACGTTCACCGAGGCGCGGAAGTTCAACCTCATGTTCAAGACCTTCGTGGGGCCGGTGGAGGACTCCGGCAACGTCGTCTATCTGCGTCCGGAGACCGCCCAGGGGATCTTCGTGAACTTCCTGAACGTCCAGTCCGCCGGACGGCAGAAGGTGCCCTTCGGAATCGCCCAGATCGGGAAGGCCTTCCGCAACGAGATCAACACCAAGAATTTCCTCTTCCGGACGCGCGAGTTCGAGCAGATGGAGATGCAGTTCTTCGTCAAACCGGGCTCCGACGACGAATGGTTCGAGTACTGGCGGAACGAGAGGATGAACTGGTTCACCGGCCTGGGGATGTCGAAGGATACACTCCGCTGGCACCGCCACGCCCCCGACAAGCTGGCGCACTACGCCAAGGACGCGTACGACATCGAATACCTCTTCCCATTCGGGTGGGGGGAGGTCGAGGGCGTCCACAACAGGACCGACTTTGACCTCACCCGGCACGAGGAATATTCCGGGAAGAGCATGAAATACTTCGACGAAGCGGCAAAGGAGAAGTTCACGCCGTACATCATCGAGACCTCGGCCGGCGCGAGCAGGTCTTTCATGGCCTTCCTGGTCAACGCCTACCACGAGGAGGAGGCCCCCACGGCGGAGGGAGGAAGCGAGAAACGCGTCGTCATGAAATTCCACCCCCGGCTGGCGCCGGTGAAGGCTGCGGTGTTCCCACTGGTGAACAGGGACGGGATGCCGGAAGCCGCCCGTGCCATCGAGGAGGCCCTTCGCGGACGCCTCGCCACCTTTTACGACGACAGCGGCGCCGTCGGCAGGCGATACCGCCGCCAGGACGAGATCGGAACCCCCTGGTGCATCACCGTTGACACCCAGACCCTGGCGGACCGGAGCGTCACCGTGAGGGAACGAGATTCGATGGTCCAGGAGCGTGTTGCGAGTGAAAAACTTCTTTCCTATCTTACCGACAAAATCGGGTGATCGATCAATATTGTAGAGAGGGACAGACCGCCATGCGAAATATTCTCATCACAGTTATTCTCGCGACAGCCATCGTCTCGATGCCCGTCGTGAACGGTTGCGGAACCAGTAAAACCGTCAGGGGGGGCGCCATCGGGGCGGCCGCCGGCGGGGTCATCGGGGGGATCATCGGAAACAAGGCCGGGAACACGGCCGTCGGCGCAATCATCGGCGCGGCGATCGGAGGAACCGCGGGCGCCCTGATCGGGAACTACATGGACCGGCAGGCGGAGGAGATGCAACGCGACATCGAGGGAGCGAAGATCGAGCGCGTGGGCGAGGGAATCAAGATCACATTCGATTCCGGGATCCTCTTCGCGACGAATTCGTCTGATCTTCAGCCCGCCGCCCAGGAAAACATCGCAAAACTCTCGGTCATCCTCAACAAGTACGAGGACACGAACATCCTGGTCGAGGGACACACCGACTCCACGGGATCGGCCGAGTACAACCAGAGCCTCTCGGAAAGGCGGGCCGGGAGCGTGGCAAACTACGCCAAGGGTCAGGGAGTGGCAGGGTCCCGGTTCACCACGGTCGGCTACGGAAAGACCCAACCCGTGATGTCGAACAGCACGGCCGAGGGCCGGCAGGCCAACCGGCGGGTCGAAATCGCGATCTTCGCAAATGAGGATCTCAAGGACGCCGCGATGAACAACCAGTTGAAATAATGGCCGGAAATTCCACAGCGCACAAAGGCACATTCTCATCGGTGAATGTGCCTTTTGCGTTTCGGGATCTGGTTCACGCCCGGCTCTGCGGCGTGCTGCTGTTTTGCTGCGCCCTCTTCATCCCGGCCGGCGCGGCCTCCCAGTGGCTGGATGACACCACCGCCGAGGCCCTGACCCGGAAGGGGATCGACCACATCTACAATCTCCAGTTCGAGGAGGCGGTCAGCGAATTCAACCAGGTCGTCGCGGCACACCCCGACCACCCGGCCGGGCATTTCTTCCTGGCGGCCGTCGAATGGTGGAGGATCCTCATCGACATCGAGAACACATCACGCGACGAGGGCTTCATCGACCTCCTCGACCGTGTCATCGAACTCTGCGACCGGCGCCTCGACCGCGACGAGCGCGACGTCGCGGCGCTCTTTTTCAAGGGGGGGGCGCTCGGCTTCCAGGGCCGGCTCCATGGAAACCGCGAGGACTGGATCAAGGCGGCCAGCAGCGGCCGGAGCGCCCTGCCGATCGTCCAGGAGACCTACGCGCTGGCCCCGGAGAACAACGACGTCCTGTTCGGGATCGGTTTATATAACTATTACGCCGCCGTGGTACCGGAAAAATATCCCTTCGTCAAACCCCTCATGCTGTTCTTTCCCTCCGGCGACAAGACGAAGGGTGTCTCCCAGCTCCGCCGGGCGGCGGAGGGGGCGAGATATGCCGACACGGAGGCTTCCTATTTCCTCCTCCAGATCTTGTACAATTTCGAAAAGGATTACCTGCCGGCGCTCCGGATCGCCGAACGGCTGCACAAGTCCTACCCGAACAACCCCCTCTTCCACCGGTACGTCGGGAGAACCCTCGCGGCCTTGGGCCGGTGGGACCTCGCGGGGGTTACGTTCGGTGAAATTCTCCGGGTGTCGGACTCCGGTAAAACCGGGTACGGGACCGTCGTAGAACGGGAGGCGTGCTATTACCTCGGTGTCGTGGAGATGCAGGAGGGAAACCTCGACTCGGCGCTCGCGTGCTTCTACCGGTGTGACGAACTCTCGCGGGGGATCGGATCGGGATTCGGGCCGGGGTACATGTCCATGGCGAACCTCAAGATCGGGATGATCTACGATCTCCAGGGGAAAAGGGAACTGGCTCTCCGGCAGTACGAGAAAGTCCTGGGCATGGAGGACTACCAGTCGTCGCACGAACTCGCGAAACAGTACAGCAGAAATCCGTACGACAGGTCATGACGCGCTGATGTTCACTTCCCTTCTGTTCGGTCTGGCCGCGGCCGCCGCTGAAATATTCGGCGCGACCCTCGTCAGCTTCCGCAAGGAGTGGCCGAAAAAAATCCAGGAGTACCTCCTTGCCCTCAGTGCGGGCTTCCTCCTCGCGCTCGCCTTCCTGGAACTGATCCCGGAGAGCCTCAACATGCTCGGTGAATCGGCTCCGATATACTTTCTGGCCGGGTATTCGATGCTGCATTTCTTTGAACACACCCTCGTGGGACATCTCCACTTCGGCGAGGAAACCCACCACGACCTGATGATCACACGCACCGCGTCGCTCTCCGCCCTGTTCGGGCTGATGGTCCACGCGTTCTTTGACGGGGTAGCCATTTCGGCGGGTCTGCGGTTCGATCCCGCAATCGGGGTGCTGATCTTCATCGCGGTCATCCTCCACAAACTCCCGGAGGGACTCACCATCGCGACCATCATGCTGGCGGCGAACAACGACCGCCGCGATGCCTTCCTCGCATCGCTCTGCGTCGGTGCCGCCACCATCCTCGGTTGCGTGATCCTCTTCTCCATCGATAAGGTGAGCCAGACCGCGGCGGGGATCGCGTTCGCCTTTTCCGCCGGTACGGCCGCCTACGTCGGTGCAAGCGATCTTATACCCGAGATCAACCACTCGGGCAACCGCGTGACGCCCGTGCTGGTGTTCGTCGGGATGCTGCTGTTCTACTTCAGCAGGAAGCTGCTGCCCCACCTGATGTGAGGGTTCCCCGGGGGAGTGGTATCAGAAGGAGATCGTAAACCGGTGGAAGGCGCCCACCGGCCCGTTGGATGTGAAGGCGTAGTCGAACTGGTACGCACCGGTCGAGATGCCGGTCCCCAGCGAAAAACCGGCGAGCCCGCTATTGGTCCCCGATCCGATCTTCAGGTCCTGCCTCCTCTCGTTGTTGTAACCGGCGCGCAAGAACATGTTGGGACTGAGCGTGAACTCCACGCCGACGGAAAAGGCCCTGAACCGGGAGGTAAAGCTCTCACGCCGGTCGGTCAGGCGGTGGAAGTCCACCAGGAACGTGGCCGGGAGGTGTTCGGGGGTGACGGCCACCCCCACCCTCAGGTCAAGCGGCAGATCTTCGCGGATTGTAGCGTAGGGATCGAGTTGGGTGCCCAGGTGTGAGATCCCCCCCCCGACCGTAACGCGTTCGGGGACGAGAGCGTATTGCGCACCCAGGTCGACCGCCAGCGCGCTCGATGAGTACTCGCCGATCGTTGAGTAGATGAATTTCACAGCCATCCCGTACCGCAGACCCCCGTCGATCACCCCGCCGTAACCGATATTTGCACTGAATTCACCCGCACCGAATGTGCCGAGATCCTCTCCCCCGGGGCCGGTCCGCCTCAATTCCCCGTAATTCACGTACAGGACCCCGGCCCCGACATACCCGAGGCCCTCGACATCCCCCGCGTATGCGACATTTGCTGAGTTGATGTCCAGGATGTGCTTGAAATATCCAAAAGAGACCCGGCGCCTCGTAACGGTGGCAAGTCCCGCCGGATTGTAAAAAATCACGTTCGCATCGTCCGAGAGGGATGAAACGCTCCCGCCGAGCGCACCTGACCTTGCACCGATATCCGTCCGCAGAAAATCGAAGGTGCTTCCGGATCCGGCCCGGGCGGCAGGGTGCGCCGAAAAAAGGAGTGACGACAGTATGACGGTTCGAATGAGGTAACGCATGTTCCTGGCCATTGATCAATCAACGGAATCTAGGAAATCAGCCCGTGAAAGGCAACACCGACCTCCCCGGCGGGTCTTGGATTTCCCGCCGATGGTTTGTATACTCGCACAGGGACCCGGTCATCGACTCGTCGACAACCGATTTTCCGGCCTCGGGGTGGGCGCCATCACGGTCTCAAGGCCGTCCGGTCAGGGTGCGCCTCACGACCCCCGGTGGAACGGGGAGGGAAAAAATGATATTATGGAAACGGGACAAAGAGTGGAAGGATTCTTCACATGACTGACAGCAAGACGCGTACTGGCTCCGCCCTCACCGGTTTGATCCTCATGTGCATGATGATCACGGCGCTTACGGCCGCGGGGTGTTCCGGGACATCGGGAACGATGGATGACGCCGGCCGCACCCGGGAAACGGGCACGACTCCCGATACCTCTTCGGAGGCGGTACGCCAACCCGATTTCCCTCCGGGAAAATTCACCGTGCAGCTGGGTGCGTATCAGACGGAGGACGCGGCGAGGGCGGTGGCCTCTGTCGCCGGTTCCCGCTTCACCCGACAGATCTACACCGTTTACGACACGACCGACCGGCTCCACAAAGTCATGCTCGGGATGTTCGATACGAAGGACCAGGCGAGGCAGTTCCGGGACACGATCGTCCGGCAATACGCCGATGACTACCGCGACGCCTGGGTTTCGGAACTGAAACGCTGATCCGGGTACTCATGGGATCGAACGATCGATGAGAACGGCACTCCAGACCATCATTCTGGTTCCCGCCCTGCTGAACTTCGCCTGGATGTTGCAGGGTTGCGGATCTTCCGGGGAAACGAAGGAGGAATCTCCCCCGCCGAAGGAGGATTTCTCGCGCTACGTCAGGGAACACGAGTCGACGTTCAACCCCTCAGACTACGGCATCGAGGGATGGGTAAGCGACGCTCCCCCCGGGCAGCCGGCCGGGACGGAGGAACCCATCGATCCTGTCACGGAGGTCCGGCCCGATACGGTTCCCGGGTTCCGGGTTCAGGTCATGATCACCCAGGAGATCGACAAGGCTTCCGCGCTCAGGGACTCGCTCCTCGGGGCGATGCCCGGCCGCTGGATCTATATCGTCTATCACCCCCCCTATTACAAGGTCAGAGTCGGTAACTACACGGACAGGTTCGCGGCGGATGAGACCCTCGATCGCCTGCGGAGGGAGGGTCTCACCGACGCGTGGGTGGTGCCCGACCGGATCATCAGGAACCCTCCACCCGCTCCCCTCCCGGCTGACACGACCGGGCAGCCCGTGGAGCCCCAGCCCCGGAACTGACGATCATTTTACCGGCCCGAGGAGTACACCCCCCACGGGCCAGCCGGGCCTGATCTTCAGCGTGTCAGGGTAGACGAAATACTTTTCCGCGAAGCCGGCGGGATAGGGGGAACCGTAATCGAAGCGGCGGTTTCCGTTCGCGTCCCGGTACGCGGAAATGAGATAGAGTCCTTCGGGGATGTGATCAACGATGAATGCACCCTCCCCGTCCGCCTCCACGACGATCTCGCCGCGATCCGAAACCGAAAGATTTCTTGCCGCCACCAGAGTCGACGCCCCCCCCAGGTTCGTGTCCCCCCACGCCATCGTGGATACCCTCCCCTCGATACTGCCGAGGAACCGTTCCTCCGTGATCCGGTAGCGTACCGATACCGCGCTGTCGGCTACCCGCGACCCGCCCACGTCCCGCAGTGAATCCGCGACGATGCCGGCCTGGTACCACGTCCCCGGTGCGGCTGGGGATTCCGGGTTGAATTGCGCGAGCATCGAGCCCTCCCATGTGAGCGTACCAGGAACGCGGGAGGACCCTCCGGTCGTCAAAGAAAATCCCCCCCCGACGGCGGTGGTATCGACCGCCCTGCTGAAGGACATCCTCAATTTCAGATGGGGAGAGACCCCCGTCGCGCTGTCCTTTTTGATATTGAAGGTCACGCGGGGGGCCAGGGTATCGCTCCCGCCGCCACCGGTGAATACGACCGATCGGCCCGCAGAATCTGCATCGTTACCCGCAGGATCGGAAAGGTTCCGCAGGGTCAGGCGGTACGCAGCGGCGGAATCCCGGGGGACCGTGACCAGCTGGAATTCGCGCCCGCCCGTATCGGCCGGGGAGAAATCCAGGACCCTCAACGCCGACCCCAGCAATGTATCGATGATGGAAATCCCCTCACTGAGGTGCCGTCCATCCGGTTTTTCATTGAACCGGACGATCACCCGTTCCCCGTCGACAGCCTTTGCCGTCGTGATGTAGGGCCTCAGCGTGTCCTCCACCGTCAGCCTGAACGTCAGGCCGGTGAATTCCCTGGCGGAGGGCGACAGCCGGACGTCCCCTGAGGGCATCCCGTACATGTCCGTCTGGATGTCATACCGGAGGTTTTTGAAGACATCCCTCACCGCCAGCACCCGGTACCGTCCGTACTTCATGTTCGAAAGCCGGTAGCTGCCGTCTGCGCCCGTCTGTGTCAGGTAGCCGGGTCGGGCCTTCGCGGGGTTGAGCGTGTCGGGACCCGCGTCGGGAACCTCGTAGGCATAGATCATCACACCGCCGGGGGACTCGTCGTACACCCGCCCCGATATGGCACAACTGTCGATCACCCCGCCCGTGGAGAAAGCCAGCGTGAACGATCCGGTCATCGTATTGTTCCTCGTGTCGCTGAGGTCGCTCCCGACGGTCAGGATAAACGTCGTCGCTTCCCGGAGCGTGTCCGACGGGATGATCCGCACCTCCGTACCCGACCATTCGAATGTGAGTGCTCCTGCCGACGGGGAAAGGAAGACCGACTCCCGGAAGGACCTCCGGTCGACGTATTCCGAGAACCGCAGGAGGACCTCACCCTGCCGGACGTGCAGTTCCCCTTCCGCCGGGACGGTGAATATGATCTCCGGAGGGACCGTGTCGGGGGGACCTCCCGCAGGGGGGACCTGAGATGCGCATCCCACCCCCGCCAGGGTGGTCAGAACCAATCGCAATACCGTACCCCGGAGTGAAGTACCCATCTACCCCCCCTCCTTCGCGGCATCAAGTCGCCTCTTCCGGAATTTCCTGACTTCCCTGAGATGTTCGGCGTAGGTTCTCGTGAAAATGTGCCCCCCGTTCCCGCTGGCGACGAAGAAGTAATAACGGTGTTGTTCGGGGTTCAGGGCCGCAAGGATCGATGCCTTTCCCGGGTTGTTGATGGGACCCGGAGGGAGACCGGAGTTGCGGTAGGTGTTGTAAGGGGAAGATCTTTTCAAATCGGCGTAGGTGATCCGCCTCGGTCCGTCCTCGAGGATATACTGAATGGTGGGGTCCGCCTGGAGTCTCATTCTTTTGCTCAGGCGGTTATGGTACACACCGGAGATCCTCGCCCGTTCGCTGTCGACCTTCGTTTCCGCCTCGATAATCGATCCGAGTGTCAGCACCTCGTGGATGGACATACCCCGCCGGTCGGCCAGCGAACGGAGGCTGTCGTCGAAGAATCTGTGAAAGGCGCCGACCATCGTAGAAAGGACGAAGGTGTCCGACTCCTGCCAGGTGAACCGGTAGGTGTTCGGAAGGAGGTACCCCTCGAGGGTCGGGGCGTCGATCCCGAGCCCCCCGATGAAAGAGGTGTCGGAGATCAGGGACCGGACGCCGGTCGTATCGAGTCCGAGCGTCCTCCCCAGGAGAAGGGGGATCCTCTTCGTCGTGTAACCCTCCGGCAGTGTGACCGAAACGAGCTCCACCGAGGTGCCGTATTCGAGGTCTTCGAGGATGTCAACGTTCGACATCCCGGACCGGAACCGGTACCGTCCGATCTGCATTCTCCTGGTTGAACCCCGGAACCGGGCTGCGAGATTGAAGAGCAGACCGCTCCGCACGACCCCCGACGCGATGAGGGTGTCCTCGATCTGACGGAAGGTGTCCCCCCTTGACACCGTGATGATCCTGTCTTCCCCGAAGGTGTTGGGGGCCCAGAGTACGGCGTATGCAAGGGCACACACAGCCACCACGGCAATCACCGCCGCGAGGATGAGCCTCCGGTTCCAGCGGCCCGCAGCCCCGGTTTTTTTCCGCCTGATGAGAGGAGCGAACATCTTCAGGCGGAGATCGCCAGGTTCGGGTCGGCGCGGGGGTACGGATCGACCACCGCACCGGAGCGCATCTTCATGTACCCCGTGCAGGCGATCATCGCGGCGTTGTCGGTACAGAAATCCATGCGGGGTAGGTGCAGACGGAATCCCCCAGCTTCCGACGCCTGCCGCATCCTCCGTCTGAGTTCGGAGTTGGCGGAGACGCCCCCCGCGATCGCGACGTCTCGTACGGCGGTCCGTTCGAGCGCTGCAAGTGTCTTCTTCACGAGGACGTCGACCACCGCCGCCTGGAAGCTCGCGGCAAGGTCGGACCGGACGCGTGCGGCGGCGCGCGGTTCCGGGTCGGACAGGGCCGACGGGTTGTCCCGCAGCCAGTACAGTACCGCGGTTTTGATCCCGCTGAAACTGAAACCGAGGTCCCGGTCATTGATCATGGGTCTCGGGAATTGTACGAACGCGGGGTCGCCGTCGGCGGCGAGCCTGTCGATGACCGGGCCCGCCGGGAAACCGAGGCCGAGCATCTTCCCCACCTTGTCGAAGGCCTCCCCCGCGGCGTCATCCAGCGTCTCTCCGAGTATTTCGTGGTGAAAATCCTCCCGGACGAGGACCAGCTGTGTGTGTCCTCCCGACACCGTCAGGCAGAGGAACGGGTACGACGGATGCGGCTCTTCCAGGAAATTGGCGTACATATGACCCTCGAGGTGGTTGACCCCGAAACAGGGAATGCCGAGCGACCAGGCGAACGCCCTGGCGAAATTGACGCCGACCAGCAGCGACCCCATGAGTCCGGGCCCGGCGGTGACCGCGACACCGGTGAGCTCATCCTTCCGGACGCCCGCCGCCGCCAGCGCCTCCTCCACAACAGGGACGACCAGCTTCAGGTGAGCCCGCGAAGCCAGCTCCGGCACCACCCCCCCGAACCTGACATGGTCTGACTGGGAGGATACGACGTTTGATTTCAGCCGGCCTTCCGAGAAAACGGCCGCGGAAGTTTCGTCGCAGGAGGATTCTATTCCGAGGATATGCATCTCAGCGACAAATTAGTGAAAAGTCGGTCTGATTTCCAAGCTCGACCGGGCGCCGTCCGGTGATCTCTGAATTTGCATGGCTCCGGGGATTTTTATAATTTACGCCGATTTCATTATCCCAGATCCCGATGACAGACCAATCCGGGGCGGATCTGTCCCGGCTGCGCATACAGAGAACACCACCTTCGTCGGACAATCGGGAGGGTCGGCCCCGCACCGGCATTGTTCTCTACATCGCCGGTGCGTTGGTGATCGGCGCCGCAATTCTGTTTTTCCTCCGCACCCTCGGCACCCAGCCGGAGGCGATCGACACCACGACCGTCTCTTACATCTCCTCGTCCGCCGACCGCACGATACTGACGGCAAGCGGGTACGTTGTCGCACAGCGGAAGGCGGCGCTCGCTTCGAAAGCCACCGGCAGGATCGTGGCGCTCTACTACCGTGAAGGGGATATCGTCAGGAAGGGGGACGTCATCGCGAAGATTGAAAGCGAGGATGTCGAGGCCGCGCTGGCCAGGGCGCGGGCGGACCTCGGCGTATCCGAGGCCGCGCTGTTCGAGGCACGGCGCCTCTTCGGCAGGGCGGAAACCCTCCTCGCCGGTAAACTCATCTCCCAGGCCGAGTACGACCTGGCAAAATCGCAGTTCGACGGCGCGGTCGCAGCCGCGGAATCCCGGCGGGCGGGCGTGAGGGGTGCGGAAGTCGACCTCGCGAACACCTCCATCCGCGCGCCGTTTGACGGCACCATCCTGAACAAGAACGCCGATGTCGGTGAGGTGGTCGCCCCCTTCGCTGCAGGTGCGAGTTCCAGGGTCGCGGTGGTCACCCTCGCCGATATGGGATCGCTGCAGGTCGAGGCGGATGTCTCCGAATCGAACATCGAGAACGTCGCGCTCCGTCAGCCCGTGGAAATCACGCTCGACGCGTATCCCGAGCGGAGGTACCGTGGGGTTGTCGACAAGATCGTCCCGACGGCGGACCGCGCGAAGGCCACCGTGCTCACGAAAATCCGGTTTCTCGAAATCGACGGCAGGGTCCTGCCGGAGATGGGCGCCAAGGTCCATTTCATGCAGGATGCCGGCGGTGACACCGCAAAGAGGTCGGTGACTCTCCTCGGTGTGGACGCCCGGGCGATCGTCCGTGGAGACGACGGCCCGGCGCTGTTCCTGGTGGAAGGAACGAAAGCGGTCCTGCGACCGGTCCGGACGGGAAAAACCATCGGGTCGATGGTGGAAATTCTGGAGGGTGTCACGGCAGGCACGCGTGTGATCCTGAACCCCTCCCCCTCGCTGAAGGACGGCGGGGAAGTCACACGAAGCGAATAACGTCCCGGCCGCGCGTTCGCGCCAGCGGGAAAACAGAGTATTTCCGGAGCAGATCACGACATGACATCCCTGGTTTCAATTTCGCAACTCTCAAAGTCCTACTGGCGGGATTCCATGGAGATTCCCGTCCTCACGAACATCTCCTTCGAAATTCCGGAAGGTGAATTCCTGGCCCTCATGGGGCCATCCGGCTCGGGAAAGACGACGATCCTCAACCTGGTGGCCGGAATCGACCGGCCGACCTCGGGCAGGGTCATCGTGGGGGGTACGGACGTCACCACGCTGAGCGAATCGGCGCTGGCCGTCTGGAGGGCGTCTAATATCGGTTTCGTCTTCCAGTTCTACAATCTCATGCCGGTGCTGACGGCAATCGAAAACGTCACCCTTCCCCTCCTGCTGACGAAGATGAACAAGAAAGAGCGGGCCGAACGCGCCGCGTTCGCGCTTGAGGTCGTCGGCCTCGGAGACCGGATCCACCATTACCCCCGCCAGCTTTCGGGCGGCCAGGAACAGCGGGTGGCCATCGCGCGCGCGATCGTCTCCGACCCGACACTCCTGGTAGCCGACGAACCGACCGGCGACCTCGACAAGAAGTCCGCCGAGGACATCATGGACCTCCTCGAACGGCTCAACAAGGAATTCCGGAAAACCATCATCATGGTGACGCACGACCCCAGGGCGGCTGAGAAGGCGCACATAATCCGGAACCTCGACAAGGGCGAACTTTCCTGAAGACGCGCACATGTTCATCCTGAAGCTGACATTCAAAAACCTGCTGCGCCACAAGCTGCGGTCGCTTCTGACCATGCTGGGGATCACCATCGCCGTCCTGCTGTTCGGCCTGATCCAGACGGTCATCTCCGCGTGGAACGCGGGGGTCGCGGCATCGGCGGCCAACCGCCTCGTGGTGGTCCATTCGGTGTCGTTCATCTTCCCCCTGCCCCTCTCCTACCGCCCGCAAATCGAGAAGATCCCTGGTGTCCGGACCGTCTCGTGGGCGAACTGGTTCTCCGGGATCTACATTGACGAAAAGCAGTTTTTCGCCAGGATGGCGGTCGACCCCGACAACTACTTCGCGGTGTTCCCTGAATTCGTCGTGCCGGACTCGGCGCTCGCAGAACTCCGGCGCCAGAGAAACGGCGCGATCATCGGCGCGCAGATCGCCAAAAAGTACAAACTGCAGGTGGGGGACATCATGCCGATGGAAGGGGACATCTACCCCGGCCACTGGGAGATGAAGGTCGTCGGCATCTACCATGGCAGGGACAAGGGCACGGACGAATCGCAGATGCTCTTCAACTGGAATTACCTCGATCAGACCATGGTCGAAAGGCAGCCCGGTCGTGCGGGACGGGTGGGATGGTACATCGTCGATATCGAGGACCCCGGGGAAAGAGCGAGAATTTCCGCTGCCATCGACAACCTCTTTGCGAACTCTCCCGCGGAGACCAAGACTCAGACTGAAAAAGAGTTCCAGCAGAGTTTCGTCTCGATGTCGAGCGCCATTCTGACGGCGATCAACATCGTCTCGATGGTGATCATCGGCGTCATCCTCCTCGTGCTCTCCAACACAATGATCATGACTGCCCGGGAACGCTTCAGGGAGTACGCGGTGTTGAAAACTCTCGGGTTCTCGGGAATACATCTCGTTGGGTTGATCGGCGGCGAATCCCTTTTTCTCGCCTGCACCGGGGCCGCCGTAGGTGTCGCCCTCACCTTCCCGATCAGCGCCGGCGTCGAACAGGGACTCCCCTCCGGCTGGTTCCCTGTTTTCAACGTAGAGGTCTTGACGATTGTCCTGGCGGCGGGGGCTGCGTTGTTGGCCGGGGTGGTGGCCGCACTCGTGCCGGTGGCGAGAACGCTGCGGATGAGTATCGTGGACGGATTACGGCAGGTCGGATGAGGACCGTTTGGCACAGATGATCACCATCCTCGTTTTCGTCTCGGTCACCGCCGCGGCCACGGCGATGTCGCGGAAACTCAGCCTCTACATGCGGAGGAGCGTCGTCAGCCGCCCTGTGACATTCCTCCTCACCATGGGGGGCATCTCACTGGTAGCGTTCGTCTGCGCGGCGGTGCTGATGCTCGCCCAGGGCCTCGAGAAAACACTCGTCGACACGGGCTCCACCGACAACGTGATCGTCCTGCGCAAGGCCGCCCAGGCCGAACTGCAGAGCCAGATCGACAGGGACGCGGCGAACATCATCGAATCCCGGCCTGAGATCGCCATGGCAGGTGACGGCACACCACTGGCGACGGAGGACATTTTCGTCATCATCAATCTCCTGAAAAAAGGGACGGGTGACATGGGGAACGTCACGGTGCGCGGTGTCGGCCCGAAGGCGATGGAACTACGCGAAAACGTGAAAATCACATCGGGACGGGCCTTCGCGGCCGGCACGCAGGAAATCGTGGTCGGCCGTAGAATTGCCGAAAATTTCGAAGGGGTCGCCATCGGACATTCGCTGAAATTCGGCGGCGCCCTCTGGACGGTCGTCGGCGTCTTCGACGCCGGGGGGAGCGGGTTCGATTCGGAGATCTGGGGGGACGTGAACAGGATCATGCCGGCCTTCGGCCGTCCCGTGTTTTCCTCCCTCACCTTCCGCCTCCGCGACCCCGGGGTGTTCGAGGCGCTGAAGGCGGACATCGAGGGGGACCGCCGTCTGAACTACCTCGAGCTCAGCCGGGAGCGTGAATACTACCGGAAGCAATCGGGCATCATGGCGGACTTCATCAGAGTACTGGGCCTCGTGATAACGATCTTTTCGGGCTTTGGTGCGATCATGGGCGCCATGATCACGATGTACGCCGCCGTGTCCAACCGGACAATTGAAATCGGGACCCTCCGCGCGCTCGGATTCCGGCGGAAGACCATCCTTGCGACCTTCCTTCTTGAATCGATCTGCATTTCCATAGCCGGTTCTGTAGTCGGAATCGTCGCCGCGTCGTTCCTGCAGTTGCTGGTGATCTCCACGATCAATTTCGGGACGTTCACCGAACTCGCGTTCGGCTTCGACCTCACGGATGACGTGATCGTCTCGACGCTCATTTTCGGTTTTATCATGGGCGTGGCCGGGGGGTTCCTCCCCGCGGTCCGGGCGTCCAGGATGAACATCGTCAACGCGTTAAGGTCATCGTAGCAGTCAATCCACAAATCAGGAGAAACCGTATGACACCAAGCCGCTTCGCATCAATCTTCTTCCTGGCCGTTCTCCTCACCGTCGCCGCGGTGGAGGCCCCCGCCCAGAATAAGGGCTTCGGCCTGGGCATCATTCTCGGCGAACCGACCGGCTTCTCGGTAAAAGGGTGGATCGATTCCCGTTCCGCCATCGACGCCGGCCTGGCGTGGTCCTTCCTCCACGAGACCACCTTTCACGTTCACGTCGACTATCTCCTCCACACCGGGGAGCTGACCAAACGGAGCGATATGCCGGTCTACTACGGGATCGGCGGACGGATCAAGGCCGGGTCGGCCGGCGGGGACCGGATCGGCATCAGAATCGTCGGGGGTATGGTCTACTTCGTCCCCGGTTCGCCGATCGACATTTTCGGCGAAATCGTCCCCATCCTGGATTTTTCTCCCTCGACCGATCTGCAGGTGAATGCCGGTATCGGGGCGAGATATTACTTCAATTAGGGGGTTCCGGCACTCCAATGGGATTTTGCGTCTTACGGGATTATCCGTATATTGATCCTTCACCCAGAAAGATTCACACCGGAAGAGACATACAATGTCCAAAATTTGCCAGATTTGTGATAAAAAGCCGCTGAGCGGCAACAATATCAGCCATGCGCACAACAAAACACGCCGGCGCTGGCTGCCCAATCTCCGGAGCGTCCGCGTCGATCAGAACGGGCGTACCGTCCGCATGCGTGTCTGCACGACGTGCATCAAGCAGGGGCGGATCCGGAAGGCGGCCTGAACTCCGGACAGGGGTATTCACCACTGTCAACCGAAGCCCGACCACCGGTCGGGCTTTTTTATTTCTGTGGATTGAATATATTGGGAAGTCATCACATGAGCGCATCCCGGACCGCGACCGATGTCTTTTCCCAATTCGCTGACGATCCTTCGGATATTCCTGACACCCGTCTTCGTCATCCTCCTGGTCTCCGAGTCACCTCTCTACCGCCAGGTTTCTGTGGTGATCTACATCGTCGCCGCCCTCACGGACTGGTACGACGGCTGGGTCGCACGGCGGTATGGCAGCCAATCCCGATGGGGAAAATTCCTCGACCCGCTGGCCGACAAGATCCTCTCGACCGCCGCGCTCTTCTCCTTCGTCGCCCTCGGCCTCATCGACGCCTGGATGGTCTGGATCATCGTATGCCGCGACGTCGTCATCACGGCACTCCGCAGCTACGGCGAGTGGACGGACCATCCCATCGTGACCTCGAAATCGGCGCAGGCCAAAACTTTCAGCGAATTCATCGTCATTTATTACATCCTCCTGCTCTACGTCGCGGGATCGATACCGATCGTCAGGCACGAATTCGCCGGCACGCTCGAAACGCTGATGGACCAGCGCGTCCTCTTCGGGATGATGGTGATCGTCACCATTTCCTCGCTCGTCACCGGGATCATGTATCTCGTGGATAACCGGCGGTTTATCACGGAGCTCTATGACCGCACGATTCAAAAAACGGACTGAACCGGGGACCCCCGTTCCTTTCCTCCACCGGTTCATCGCCACGGGTGCGTTCAGCGGGTATTTCCCCTGGGCGTCGGGAACGGCGGGGTCGGTTGTCGGGGTCCTGCTCTACCTCATCCCGGGAGCCTCATCCCCGGCGGTGCTCGGGACGATGATTATCGCGGGATTCCTCGCCGGCCGCGTCGCGTCGGCCCGCGTCGCCGGGTCGGTCGGACACCGGCTGTCCGCGACGGCCCGGGCCTCCAAAAAAGTCTTCCAACCCGGGGCGGCGAACCACCCCGATCCATCGATCATCGTGATCGACGAGATCGTCGGCATGTGGATAGCGCTCCTCTACCTCCCGCAGACACTTCCCGCGATCCTGATCGCCTTCACCACGTTCCGCGTCTTTGATATCATCAAACCCTTCCCGGCGAAGGACCTCGAAAAAATCGGCCGCGGATGGGGAATCATGCTGGACGACGTTGCCGCCGGGATGTATGCGGCGATCGTCACGCACGTCACCCTGCGGCTCATCGCATGACGGGGGCCATGGACGCGGTCATCCTGAGCATCGGGGACGAGCTCCTGCTCGGGCAGGTCGTCAACACCAACGCGGGAGCAATCGCCCGGCGTCTTTCCGGGGCGGGCGTCGACATCCGCGAGGTCCTCACCGTCGGCGACGACCGGGCCGAGATCCTCCGGGGACTGGAGGAGGCCTGCGCCCTCGCCGGCTTCGTCGTGGTCACGGGCGGGCTCGGCCCGACGCACGACGACGTGACGAAAAACGCGCTTTCGGAATTCTTCGCTCTTCCCCTCGTCGCCGACCCGCGACTCCGGGAACGGATCGCCGCGCTCCTGGCATCGAGAAACCTCGCGTGGGGACCCAACGCCGAGGAACAGGCGATGATTCCCTCCGGGGCCGCCATCCTCCCCAACCGCTACGGGACGGCGCCCGGCATCGTGATCGAAAAAGCCGGCACGACGGTCGTCGCGCTTCCGGGCGTCCCCTATGAGATGGAACAGATCCTGACGGACTCCGTGGTGCCGATCGTCGCCGAACGTATCGAACGGAATGGGGGGAAGGTCGTCCTCCACAGGACGCTCCGGACGACGGGCATATCGGAGTCCGCCCTCTCGGCGTTGATCGGGGGTCCTGAATCCCTCCCCCCGGAGGTCAAACTCGCGTTCCTTCCCTCCCTCTCCGGCGTCCGGCTCCGTCTCGATGCCGCCGGTGAGTCCGCCAAGGCGGCGCGCATGCTCGACACGGCCGAGGGGCTGATCAGGCAGAAGGCCGGACGGTATCTCTATGCGACCGGAGAGGTGGAACTGGAGTCGGTCGTCGGAGACCTCCTCGTCGCGTCGAATCTCACGATCGCCTGCGCCGAGTCCTGTACCGGCGGAGCCGTCGCCCGGAGAATCACATCGGTCGCCGGGAGCTCACGCTACTTCCTGGGCGCCGTCGTGGCCTACGACAACAGACTCAAGGAGTCACTCCTCTCGGTCCCCGCATCGACCATCGCCGTGCATGGGGCGGTTTCCCGGGAAACGGCGCTCGCGATGGCTTCCGGGATCCGGAAACAGTCGGGGGCCGACGTCGGCATTTCCACGACCGGGATCGCCGGACCCTCCGGGGGAACGCCCGACAAACCCGTCGGTCTCGTCTGGATCGGGTATGAGGACGCCGGCGGCGCCCTGGCCGTCAGGCAGACCTATGGTGAGGGCCGGTACCGCGTCGTGGAACGGGCCACCTTCTCCGCCCTGGAGCTCGTGCGCAGGAAGCTGCTTCGCCTGGTGTGATATCTGGGACGGATCCGCACATTTATCGCGATTCCGGCCCCCCGGGGGGCCCGCACTGCATTGAAGGCGTTGATCACGGGGTTGGCCGGTTCCTGTCCCGGGGTCCGGTGGGAACCCGTCGAAAAAATTCACCTGACATTGAAATTCCTCGGGGCAACCGAC
>QJVY01000126.1 GCA_003235555.1 Ignavibacteria bacterium
CGTCACCTCCGCCCACTTGACGCTGTTGGACGACCGTTCATACCCGAGGACGACGTCGCCCCTGACGATTCCGTCGAATAATTTGGAGAGCCCCGACACCGCCCCGGTGGCGTGGTCCTTGAGTGTCTCGTGCGCCTTGAACCTCCTCGCGGTAAACTGAACCTGCATAGCCTGTCCCTCGAAGTGTGGTATTATGCCCTGGGATGCGCCTGATTATAGATACGTTTCAACTTGTCAACTGTTACATGAGTGTACAGCTGGGTGGTCGTCAGGCTTTCGTGCCCGAGAAGCTCCTTCACGGCCCTGAGATCGGCCCCATGATTGAGCAGGTGCGTCGCGAATGTATGCCTCAGTACGTGCGGACTCTTTCTTTCGATGTCGGAAACGCATGAGATATATTTTTTCACGATTCTGTACACCCCGCGCCGGTTGAGTCCCCCTCCCGAAACGCTGACGAACACCGGACCCCGTGACGCGGTTCCGCGCCGTGCCCCGAGATAGTTCGAGATCGCTTCGGCGGCCCTTCTCCCCACCGGGACGATCCTGTCCTTGCTGCCCTTGCCGCGGACCTTGATGGTTCCGCCCTTCAGGTCAAGGTTGGAAATCGTCAGGCCGATCAGTTCCCCGAGCCGGATCCCCGTTCCGTAGAGGAGTTCGAGGATCGCGCGGTCCCGGACGCCCGCGGGCGTCGCGAGATCGGGCAGCCGCATCATCCGTTCCACCGAGGGTTCGTCGAGAAACGAGGGGAGTTTCTTCGGCACCTTCGGGGTCACGATGTTGGCGGCGGGGTTGGCGTCCAATATTTTTTTCCTCACGAGGAAACGGAAAAACGATCGCAGGGCGGCCAGTTTTCTGGCGACGGACCTCTTCTGCACGCCCTTCTCCGACAATTCGCCCAGATACAACCTGAGCGTGAGGTGGTCGATCTCCTTCGGGGACGAAGCGGAATCGCCGGAATGCATCGCCCAGAATTCGTCGAACTGCCGCAGGTCCGACGCGTACGCCCTCAGGGTATGAGCCGAGTAACGACGTACGGACCCGAGGTGCCCGAGAAAACCACGGATATGGTCGCCGAGGGATCCTGGCATGGTCAGACCGCGACGGATTCCTCTTTTTCCACCTCGCTCTTGCACGAGGGGCATTTGAGATACTCTCCCCGCTTCTGGGAATATTTTTCGACCATGTAGGGTGAACCGCAGGTTTCACAGCCGGTCGCCGTCGGCCTGTCCCAGGACGCGAAATCGCAATCGGGGTATTTCGAGCAGCCGTAGAATGTGCGGCGTCGCTTGGTCTTTTTTTCGATGATTTCGCCCGTCGGGCACTTCGGGCACTTGATCCCGGTGGTGATCGGTTTGGTGTTCTTGCACTTCGGGTAGTTCGAGCAGCCGAGGAACGTCCCGAACTTGCTCGACCGGATGATCATTTCCCCGTCGCAGAGGTCGCACTTCTGCCCGGTATGGTGCTGGGTCTTTTCCCTGTCCTCGGGGAGGGGTTTGGCGTTTTTACATTTCGGGTACCCGGTACACGCCATGAAACGGCCGTTGCGTCCCCACTTGATGATGAGTTTTTTCCCGCAGAGCTCGCACTCCTCGTCGGTGAGCGTCTGGAGGGATTTCTTGATCGCCGGGGCGTCGAGGGAGGCCTTGTCGAGCGACTTCTTGAAGGGAATGTAGAAATCGTCCATGACCTTCGTGTATTCCACCTTGCCTGAGGCGATCGTGTCCAGCTCCTCCTCCATCCGCGCCGTGAAACGGACATTGAAAATATGTGGGAAACTGCCGAGCAGGAGCTTGTTCACCTCGAGGCCGAGCTCCATGGCATAGAGTTTCCGGTCCCGCTGCTCCACATACTTCCTGTTGAGGATCGTCCCTACGATCATCGCGTAAGTGCTCGGCCGGCCGATCCCGAGGGCTTCGAGCGTCTTCACCAGGCTGCTCTCGGTGTACCGCGGAGGGGGGGTCGTCTCGTGCCGGTGGTGCACCAGACTCTCGAGCGACAGGGCATCGCCGACCGCGATCCGCGGGGGGATTTTTTCATCCACCATCTCGGCGTCCTCCTCCTCCGGACGCGCGTCGGGTTCGGCGGATTCGTCGTAGACCATGAGGAATCCCCTGAACGTGTACGTCGAGGAACTGGCCCGGAACAGGTACGGTCCGCCGACGACGGAAACGGTCGTCGTCTCCATCCTCGCCGCCTCCATCTGGCACGCGATGTACCGGTTCCAGATCAGCTCGTAAAGACGGAAGAGGTCCTTGTCGAGATATTTCCTGACCGCCGAGGGACTGAATTTAATCGACGTCGGCCTGATCGCCTCGTGCGCGTCCTGCGACGTCTTCTTCTTCCGGTAGACGTGGGGCGTCCTGGGGACGTATTCCTTCCCGTAGGCCCCGGCGATGAATTCACGCGCGGCCGTGACGGAATCACCCCCGAGCCTCGTGGAATCGGTCCTCATGTACGTGATCAAACCAACCAGACCGTCGGGACCGAGGGCGATCCCCTCGTAGAGCTTCTGGGCGAGCACCATCGTCCGGGAAGCCGAGAAACGGAATTTCTTGGACGCCTCCTGCTGGAGCGTGCTCGTGATGAACGGCGGCAGCGGGTTGCGTTTCGACTCCCGTTTCGTCACGTCCGATATGGCGAACGACTGGTCCCGGATCCTGTCGAGATGCTCCCGGGCCTCCTCCTCGGTGGCGATGTACCGCACCTTGTCCGATTTTTTCTTGTGGTGGAATTCCTGGAGGTTTTCCTTCGACGGGACGATCAGCTCCTTCCCGTCGATCTTCATCAGTTTGGCGTAGAACGACTCCCTTCGCGCCGTGGCGAACCCGCCGATGATCGACCAGTATTCCGTAGCCTTGAAATCCCGAATCTGGAGTTCCCGTTCGCAGATGATGCTGAGCGCCACCGACTGGACCCTCCCGGCCGACAGGCCGTAATAGAGCGTCTTCCAGACGAAGGGGGTGACCTTGTAACCGACGATCCGGTCCATGACCCTCCGCGCCCTCTGGCTCGCGACGAGATCGGTGTTGATCTTCACAGGGTTTTTCATCGCTTCGTTCACCCCGTTTTCGGTGATCTCATGGAAGAGGACCCTGAAGATGTCCGCATCGGCGCCCTCGACCTCCTCGGCGATGTCGGCTGCGATGGCCTCTCCCTCGCGGTCCGGATCGGTCGCGATGTAGATGTTGTCCACCTTCCTGACGGCTTCGCGGAGGTTTTTTACGACTTCCTCCTTCCCCTTGATGACTTCGAGGCTCGGTGCGTACCCGTTCTCCACGTCGACACCGAGGGTACTCTTCGGGAGGTTCTTGATGTGGCCGACCGAAGCGTGGACCGTATAATTCTTGCCGAGGTACTTGTTGATGGTCTTCGCCTTTGCCGGCGATTCTACGATGATGAGTGATTTTGCCATGAATCCGTCTTGTGAAAGTCTGATGACAGGCCGCTATAACCGGAGCGATCCGAGGTACTCGTCTTCTTTCCCGGACATGACCTTTTTCAGGGCCGGGGTGGCGTCGTCGTACCCGACGAGGTGGAGGACGCCGTGTATGACCAGCCGGGCGATTTCATTCCCGTCGGAGACGCGCTCCCTGGCCGCCTGCCGGCGGGCCTGGTCGAGATTGATGTAGATCTCGCCTTCGAGGACCTCCGCGGGACGGTCCTCGAACGGGAACGACAGGACGTCCGTCGTCGAGCGGTGTCCGAGCCACCGCGCGTTGAGCGTACGCATCCGGGCGTCGGTGGTGAAAATCAGTCTGATGTCTGCGCGCCGCCTGCCCTCCTTCCGGAGGACCGCGGCGGCGGTTTTTCGTGTTTCCCCGTGGCGGACCCTGCGCCCGGGGTGATCGTTGAAACTCTCTACCCTGATCATTTCCTCCGGCGGGGTCGTTTCCCCGGCACGGGCAGGATCGCTTCACTGAGGGAAAGCGCGATCCCGGAAAGCATGATCTCCGGACCAAGGTTGGTCAGGTCGCCCGAGAGGATCGCCCGGTCCACGTTTGAGTAGAGCGAACATCCCCCCTCTTTCTCCACGATCAGTCCCGACAGTTTTCCGGAGGATTCCCCGACGAAGGTCACCTCGTTCAGCATCGGGCTGACGACGAAACCCGAGCAGAAATGGAGTTGCAGATGCGAATTCCGGGTGTACACGGTGATCAGGTTCCCCTTCTTTCTTCCGATGGGGATGCCGGCGTAGATTTCTAGGGTCAGCTTCCGCCACTCGGCGGCGACGCCCAGTTCGTACCGGACGTTGTTTCCTTTGTGCCGGGGTTTGACGCCGAGGATCTTACCGATTTTCCGGTAGTCCGACGAAGTAAAAACATACGACATGGTGGACCGGTTCCATTTCTCGAATTGGTAACAAAAACCCCGATCGCAGGCCGGTTGACCGGTCGTGCGCCCGGGGGTGATGGTTTTGAACGACGTCAGGGTTTATCTGATCACCACAACATTTTGAGCCTGGAGCCCTTTTTTCCCCTCCGTGAGATCGAACTTTACCGACATTCCTTCCTTGAGCGTCTTGAATTCACGCTCGGTCTGGATCGACGAATAATGGACGAAGACATCGCCGCTACCTTGCTCTGGTACGATAAACCCATATCCCTTCTTCCCGTCGAACCACTTCACCCTACCGGTCGCCATCATAGATCCCTCCTCGAATGCTGAACAGGACCGGGTATTTGCTCCATACCGGAGTTGTTCAGAGATGGTTAGTGTTAGTGATGTGGACGTTTGATTTGTGGTTTATGACCCCCTGAGAACAACGTGGACAATTCTGCACGGAATATAATATGCCCGCGCCACCAAGTCAAGTAGGACCCCGGGAATGGGCCCTGATGACTCCAAACCTGTGATATTCGGCCCTCTGTTCGCGTGAACGGGGTGACACGGTCAGCTCCCGCGGTAGTGCTTCACGTACGCCATATAGTTGAGGGCCGTCTGCGCGAGTGATGCCGTTTCCGCGTCCGTCAGCGGACGGACGACCTTCGCCGGGGATCCCGCAGCGAGCACGCCCGGGGGAATTTCATCGTTCATCCTCACCAGCGAGCCTGCGGCGACAAGTGACCGCTCGCCCACCCGTGCTCCGTCGAGAACGATGGCCCCCATCCCGATGAGACAGGTGTCCCCGACCGTACAACCGTGGAGGATCGCCCCGTGTCCGACCGTCACGTCCGATCCGACCGTTAGCGGATGGGTATCGTGGACGACGTGAAGGAGGCAGCCATCCTGGATGTTCGTGCGCTCGCCGATCCGTATCACGTTGATGTCCCCCCTCACCACGGCGTTGAACCACACGCTCGAATCATTTCCGATGGTGACGTCCCCGATGATTTCGGCGCTCGCCACGAGGAAGACCCGCTCTCCGAGGGTGGGGACCTTTCCCCGGTAGGGGTGGATCAATCGTCGTCCCCGCGGTGGGCCGGCGGCTTCCACCCCGCCCGGTTCCACTTCATGAGTTCGATCCGGACACTCCCGATGAGGACCTCCATCTTGGCCAGGATCGGCACCCGTGCGTCGTCGTTGCTGAACCACCCCTCGAAATCGCCGGTCAGGCCGTAGATCCCGACGAAGCCGGCCCGCCCGCGGAAGTGGACCACGTCGACGGGATAATCGACCGCGTCGATCTCCACGTCGGTCTGCTCGCCGAGGAACTCGAAGGCGGTGGTCCCCTTCTTCTCGTTCACGACGGTGGGAACGGTGATGTTGAGTTTGTTCCGGGCCTGGCTGCGGGCATAGAAGAACAGCGACAACCCGTCCTGGTAGAATGATTCGACGTTCAGGGTGTCGTCGATGTTCGGACCGTCCCCGGGCGCCGGGCGCGTCGCGACGAAGAGGAAGTTCTTCGGGTAATCGTACGAATACGTGACCGTGTCCCACCCGTTGTCTCCCTTCAGCCGGCTCTGAAACCATTCGGAATGGATTGTCGCGTCGATGAGGTTGTCGTAGATGGCGTGGACGTCGACGAAGGGGATCGTCCTGTAGGAATCAATGTTGGCCTGTCCGACGTACACACTGCCGCCCTCCCGGTCCATCTTCTTCAGGATCCGGATCCGCACCTGCCCGAGGTTGACCGAGGAGTAGCTGACGTTGTAGATGAGTTCTTCGCCGACGGAGATGAATCCGTCGGCCGGCCCCGGCGGTGCGATGGCGGGCGCCTGGCCGAACGAGGGTGCAAAGAGAGAGAGTATCCCGAGAACGGGAATGGCGATCGTCGACGGACGGAAGTTCACAGTGTCGTCCCGCGGATCGGTGATGTCGGCCGGCTACCTGAGGCCCGCAATGCGTGAGGCTTCCGGGAAGAGTGAGAGCGCCTTACCGAGCTGGACGTCCTCCGATTTCATCGTCGTATACCAGCCCTCATTACCGAAGAGGAACCGTGCCACGTGGGCCTTCATGCGCTTCCGGACATAACCGTCGTCGGCGGAAAATCCCGCGGCGTCCACTTCGATCTCCTTTTTTGCCACGAGGTCGAGGAACTTCCCCATCATGGCGTCGTCGACCGTGAACCGTTCGTCGAAATCACGCGGTCCGGAGGCATATTCAGCGCGGAGGTTCTTCCCCTCCCGGTCGAAATAGCCCACCGACCATTCCTGGAACACCCCTGCGCCAAGGATCCGCGCCACGATCTCCGACAGCCGTCCCTGCTTCACGATATAATCCGGTGTGATGCCCCCGCCGCCGTAGACGTTCCGGCCCGCGGCGGTGGTGAACACGGGACGGGCGCTGTCGCTTTCCTCCGAGTGCTCGATGTTCTCCCCCTCCTCCTCGTTGCGCTCCAGCGGGGCGTGCCGGTATTCGTCGTTGTTCTTCCCGTACGGACGCTGGATCAGGCGGCCCGAGGGAGTATAGTAGCGGGCGGTCGTGAGCCGGAAGGCGGACCCGTCGGGCAGTTCGTACTGCTGCTGGACCAGGCCCTTGCCGAAGGTCGTTTCACCCACGACGAGGCCCCTGTCCCAGTCCTGTATGGCGCCCGAGACGATTTCGCTGGCGGAGGCGGAACCGGCGTTCACGAGGACGATGAGGCTGATGTCGGTCTGACCGCCCCCCTCGCTGATGTAATTGGCATTGAACTCGGGCCTTCTCCCCCTGGTGTAGACGATCTTCTTCCCCGCCGGGAGCAGTTCATTGGCCACCTTGAACGCCTGGTCGAGAAGACCGCCGCCGTTGTTGCGGAGATCGAGGATAAGACGGTCCATCCCCTCACCCCGGAGTTTCTTCAGGGCTTCGGCAAACTCCGCCGCGGTCGTCGCGGAGAATCGGTTGATCGCCACGTACCCGATGCCCGGCTGGACCATGTACGAGACATCAACCGCGTAGAGGGGAATTTTATCCCTGACGATGTTGAAATCGATGAGATTCTTCTCGCCGGAACGAAGGATGGAAACCTTCACCTTCGTGCCTTTCCTTCCCCGCAGTTTTTTGGGGACCTCCTCGGTGGTGATTCCGACGGCCGAGGAATCGTCGATTTTGACTATTTTATCACCGGAGAGGATCCCGAGGGCTTCGCTCGGCCCGCCCGGGACGGGTGTCACGACCCGCAGCGTGTCATGGCGGACCTCGAACTCTATCCCGATCCCGTCGAAACTCCCCTGGAAATCCTCGGTGATCCGGGCGATGTCCTTCGCGGGGATATAGACGGAGTGGGGGTCGAGGTCGGAGAGCATTCCGGTAATGGCGGATTCCACGAGTTTTTTCGTGTCGACGTCATCGACGTAGAATTTTTCGGCGAGGGAGAGAACGTCCTTGAACTTGTTCAGCTGCTCGAAAATATTGTCGCCCGGGAAGACGGTGCCGATCTGCGTACCCAGGAGGAGGGCGATCGCAACGAGCATCGAGAGGACGGGCAGGGAGATGCGGTTTTTCATGGAATCCTTGAAATCACTCTATCTTCAAAAAGTATATTTAAAAACGGTGCGAAAGTCAAATACCGCGTGAGCTTCATCGCACCGGGTCCCACTCCTTCGACCGCGGGGACCCTCTCAGCGTCACGCCAAGCGCGTTCATGAACCAGGCGGCCAGGACCCGCGGGTATCCCAGGGCCCGGTACCTCCGCGGCGATTCGCGGACCGTGACCCCGCGAAGGTAGGCGATGCGCCCCAGGCGGGCCAGGCGCCGGAATAGATCGTAATCTTCCGCCGCGGCAAGGGCCTCGTTGTAACCTCCCGCCCTCCGGAATAGTTCCGCCCTCACGACCTGGCATTCCCCCCGTCCCATGCCGATGCCCAGGGAGAGGAGCAGGCGGCACCACGCGTTGAAAGATGTATGAAAGATCCGGTCGAAGAGGGTTTCCTCCCGCCTGTCCACGAGAACGGCGCATGTCGCGGCGGCGACCCCGGGGTCGGTGAACGCCGCGGCGGCGGCGGCGAACAACCCGCCGGCGGTTTCGATCGTCACGTCGGCGTTCAGGAAGACCAGCAGCCCGCCCCGCGCGGCCTCCGCACCCCGGTTCCTGCCGCCGGCGATGGTCTGCCGGGAGGACCCCCGGTGCTCGACGACGAGGTCGGCGAGGCCGGCCGCGATCTCGCGCGTCCGGTCGCTGCTCCCACCGTCGCTGACGATGACCTCGATCCGGTGCTCTGTCCTGAATTCGGCTGGAAACTGGGAAAGGAGGTCCCCGATCCGGGCCTCCTCCTGGTAGGCGGGGATGATGACGCTGAATGTCGCGCCGGCCCCGGGGACCGGCGGGAATGCTCCGCTGGTGGTCATTTTTTACACTCCCACCCGGCGCCGGTCGGCCGCCTCAGGGGATATTGACGTGTGCGACGAAGGTGAATTCTGCCGTCGGGGCCCTGAGGACACCGAGGCGGTCGTAGACCTTCAACGAGGTCTCCACGAGGAAGGTCTCGGGGTCGGCGCACGCGATGCCGGGGGCACAGAGCCTCCGGGTGAGCCAGGCGAAATTCATCAGCGCGGGGAGGTAAATGCCGTCGTCGGACCGCATGTTCCAGACGACCTCCATGGCGAACGACTGGCCAGGGAGGAGGAGCATCTTTCCGTTGATCACCATCGAGGGATCCGAGAGGTCCCTGCGGGTCAGCTGAAATGTCTTGACGCGGAAGGGCTGGCGCTCCCAGATGATCCTCATGGTTCCCTCGATGTTCACGCTGTCCAGGAAGGGCTCGTCGAACAGGTTGACGCCCTGCAGCACGATCCTCACCGCCTGTCTCCCCGGAGGCGCGATGTGGTCGTCGAGCTGTTCCACCGCGACGATGCGCAGCGAGAGCACATCCTGCGGGTCCTGGTAGACCGGGAGGTTTTCCTTGCAGCCGTATCCGGCCATCATGATCGCCCCCAGCAGGCACCGGAGGAGCCCTGTCGTGACATTGTTAAAACGCATAACTCATCCCGAACGAAAAACGACGGCCTTCGTAGTACGCGTTCGGGTCACCGAGCTGCCCGCCGATCCGTCCGCTCGCATCGGCCCACTTCGCGTTCCTGTTGTTGAAGAGGTTGCTGATGTTCCCGTAGAAGTCCAGGCCCTTCCCGGGACCGACATCCAGGTGTTTCGAAAATTTCACGTCCGTCGTGCTCGAGGAGGGAAGCCGGGCGTTGTTCGGCAGGAAGGCCCTCGTCGTGTCGTCCGGTGTGAAACCGTCCTGTGAGGGGAAATAGGTATAGGGCTTGCCCGTCGAAAACGTCCAGAGGATGTTGCAGGAGAGGTCCATGGGAAGCTTGAGGTCGGCGTTGACCTTCAGGCTGTGGAGCTGGTCCCAGCTCAGCGGGTAGGGCTGGTTCACGACCGGGAAACCCCACTGCCGGAAGTTGATCCCCTGGTCCACGTACTCGCTGACCCCCTCGGTTTTCATGAGCGAATAGGAGATCGAACCGGTGAGGATGTCCCCCCTGGTCCTGGAGAGGACGACCTCCACCCCCTCCGCGTCCGCGAACGCGTTGTTGATGTACTCGGCGAATCCGTAATCACCCGCCAGCCGCGATTTGGAGGGAAGGAACGTCTTCGAGTCGATCTGGTCGATGAACTCCTTCTTGAAATAGGTCACGCTCACCAGCGTCCGCTCGTCGATCCCGTATTTCATGCCGATCTCCCAGGCGTGTGTCCTCTCCGGCTTCAGGTCGGGGTTGCCCACGAGCACGCTCACACCCGAGGCGAGCTGCTGCGGGTTGATCCCCGAGTAGAGGTAATCGAAGAGCGGAAACTGGAAATAATGTCCGTAGTTCATGATCAGGACCAGGTTCCACATCATCGGGAACGACAGCCCCATCCTGGGACTGACCTGCTGTTTGAGCGTCGCCTTCGTGAACCCCGTGACGGTGCTCTCGAAATTCCCCGTTCCCGAGTCCGGCTGGGTGTACTCGACGACGGGACGCGAACTGCGCGGGTCGAGGAAGTCCCAGCGGAATCCGAGGTTGACGACCGCGCCGTCCTTCTGGACCTCGAGCTTTTCCTGGAGGTAGACCGAGCCCGTCCGCGGATAGTATTTGTACATGCTGCTGTAGTTCAGCTGGGGGGAGTCGACGAGCACCTTGCCGAAGTAGTTTTTCTGGGGATCGTACTTGACCACGTCCGAGAAGATATCGTACATGTTCAGCTCGAAGCCGAACTTCAGGACGTTGTTGGGGTTCGGCTGGAACACCAGGTCCCCCTTGGTGGTATAGATGCGTTGCTTCGTGTCGGCCCACCAGGCCCGCGATCCGCTCACGACGTAGGTCAGGAAAAAATCCAGGTCGTACGGCGTCAGGTCGATGTCCTCCTTGTCCCCCTCCCCGATGCGCGTCCTGAGGTAGTAATAGGTCATATTGAAGGAATAGTAGAGCTGCTTGGAGAGGGTGTGCGTAAAGGTGGCGGTGGAACGGTAGGACCTCCTGGACCGTTCGGGGAGACCCGGGAGGTTGAACCTCCAGCTGAATTCGTAATCCCTCCACGACCGCAGCGAAAAGACGTTCTGCGCGGTCACCCTGAAGGAATTCGAGAGCGCATAGTCCATCTTGACGATCCCGCTCAGGTCCTTGAAAATCCTGTTATTGAAGAAGTTGTCGAAGTCCTGCCACCAGCGTGTGTCGTTGACCTGATAGGTCGCCGCGCCGAAGTAAAAGAGTTTCTCGGCGAGCACGGGCCCCGACACCGTCAGCTCGGCCTCCGAGGAACGGTTGTTCTGCGTGTACCAGTCGCCGGCGAGCCAGTCGTCCTTCTCCACGCGCGCGATCAGCGAATGCGCCGATCCCCCCCGGCGCGTGATGATGTTCACCACCCCCGAGAGGGCGTTGCCGTACTCCGCCTCGAACCCCCCCGACTGGACGGAGAACTCGGTGACGGCGCTCTTGGGGAGGGACCCGCCGATGCCGCCGCCGACGGCGTCCTGCATCGGGAGGCCGTCCACCAGGTAGACCACCTCGCTCGATTTCCCACCGCGGACGTTGCCCTCCGCGGTGACGCTGGGGAAGAGCGCGAGCAGGTCCTGGACATTTTTCACCGGCAGGCGGTCGACCTGTTTCGAGCCGATCGAATAGTTCGTGCTGGTGATGTCCTTCTGGATGAGCGGCCTTTCCGCGGTCACCTCCACGGGCGAGAGCTCCACGGCGGACTGGACCATCTCGATTTTAATGGTCGTCCGGAGGTCGGGACGGATCACCGCCCCCCGGTAGTTCACCTGCTGGTAGCCGATGTTGGTGATCCGGATGTCGTAGGTCCCGGCCTCGATGTTCGAGACCTGGAAATATCCCTCGACATCGGTGGCGGCCCCGAGGCCGGTGCCGGCGACGCTCACCGACGCCCCGACGAGCGGTTCTCCCGTTTCCTTGTCGGTGATCGTGCCCTCGAGGATGCCCGTCGTCCCCGCCCGGAGCGGCGAGATCCAGGCGACGGTGAGCATCGCCGCAAACGCGAATCGCAGGAAGGTCCTCTGTCCCGGTGAGCCGGCCATTCTTCAGGACTTTTCGGGTTTCATCTGGGGAAAAAAGAGGACGTCGCGGATCGATTCCTGTCCGGTCAACAGCATCGTGAGCCTGTCGATTCCGATCCCGAGCCCGGCGGCGGGGGGCATTCCGTATTCGAGGGCCCGGATGAAGTCCTCGTCCAGGACCTGAGCCTCCTGGTAACCCCGTGACCGCGATTTCATCTGTTCTTCGAACCGCGCCCGCTGGTCGAGGGGGTCGTTGAGTTCGCTGAAGGCGTTGCAGAGCTCCTGCCCGTTGACGATCACCTCGAAGCGTTCGACGATCCCGGGGAGTGTGCGGTGTTTCTTTGCGAGGGGGGACATTTCCACCGGGTAGTCCATGACGATCGTGGGCTGGATGAGTCCGGGTTCGACGAGCTCGCTGAAGATTTCGTCGATGATGGCGCCGGTCCCGACCACGTCCTTCAGGTCAAGGCCCAGTTTCCCGCCGGCCGCCCTGAGGGCTCCTTCGTCCAGCCCCGCGATGTCGGTGCCTGTCTTTTCCCGGATCGCGTCGTACATCGTCACGCGCTTCCACGGGGGCGAAAAATCGATCGTCCGCCCCCCCACGACGGTCGTGGCGCCCCCGTTGACGTCTTTCGCCGCCGTGACGACGAGGTTCTCCACGAGGTCCATCATCCAGAGGTAGTCCCGGTACGCCACGTAGAGTTCCAGCATGGTGAATTCCGGGTTGTGGGACCGGTCCATACCCTCGTTCCGGAAATCCTTCGCGAACTCGTAGACACCCCCGTACCCCCCCACGATCAGGCGCTTCAGGTACAGCTCGTCGGCGATCCTCAGGTAGAGGTCTATGTCGAGCGCGTTATGGTGCGTGACGAAGGGGCGGGCGAAAGCGCCGCCGTACAGCGGCTGGAGGATTGGGGTTTCGACCTCCAGGTACCCCCTGCCGTCGAGGAACGACCGGATCGAACGGTAGAGCGCCGCCCGCCGGACGAAGACCTCGCGCACCGGGGGGTTGACCGCGAGGTCCACGTACCGCTGCCGGTACCGGAGTTCCTTGTCGGCGAAGGGGTCGAAGACCACCGTGTTCCCCTTTTCGTCGGTTTTCTCCTTCACCACGGGGAGGGGCCGCAACGATTTTGCGAGGAGTTCGAACGAGCGGGCGTGCACGGACACCTCGCCGGTCTTCGTCCGGAAGACGTATCCCGAAATCCCGACGATGTCGCCGAGGTCCATGAGCCTGAAGGCGTCGTAGGCGGGGCCCAGGTCGTCTTTTTTCAGGTACGCCTGGATCCTCCCGGTGGCGTCCTGCACGTGGCAGAATGAGGCCTTCCCCATCCTGCGTAACGACATGATCCGGCCCGCGATGCGGACATCTTTCGGAGCCTGCCCGGCCTGCTCTTCGCTCCGCCCCCCCGGTTCGGCTCCGAAACCGGCCAGGATGGCGGCGGCGGTGTCGGTGACTTCGTAGGAGTACGGGTAAGGGTTGACCCCCATCGCGATGAGGGAGGAGAGTTCCTCCCTTCGGCGGAGCATCAGCTCGTTGATGTCGTCCGGCTGTCCCGCGGCCGGATTGACGGGTTGCGTTGTGTCCCGTGATCCCATTAAGAATAGACGGAGGGGTGTGAAAATTAAATCAAAATAGACATTTTTGAGTTGAAAATCAAGAAAATCTGCGGTATTTGAGGGGGACCGTGGCTACCGCAGGAGCATCATTTTTCCGGTCGCCTCGAACGGCCGGGTGACCGTGCCGGCGACGGAGAGCGGGGTGACGGTGATCCGGTAGAGGTACACGCCGGAGGGAGAGGAGGACCCGTCCCACGTCGCCTGGTGGTTTCCCGGCGGTACCGTCCCGGACACCAGGGTTGCGACGTTCCGTCCGAGCACGTCGTACAGGGTGAGCGTCACCTCCGATGTGACCGGAACGTCATAGGCGATGGTCGTCAGGGGGTTGAAGGGGTTGGGATAATTCGCGTACAGACGGAGGGAGAGCGGGAGCGTCCCGGTCCGGTCTGCCGCAGTGATGATCTGAAAGGTCCTGTACACTCCGTCCTTGTACGACGCGGCCAGCATCCCGTGGTTCAGGTCGTACGAAAGGGCGATGACGACGCGCTCCCCCAGACCCCTGCTGCCCCAGCTTTCCCCACCGTCCGTTGTGGCGAACAGCCCCGTCGAGGTTGCGGCGTAGGTGTCGAAGTTCCCGTTGAAGAGGAAAGCGTAGACGTGTCCCGACGTGAATATTTTGGATGTCCACGAACCGCCGCCGTTGGTGGAGAAATAGATGCCCCCCGCAACCCCCGCGTAGACCACGCCCGCGCCGTTCACGGCAATCGTCTGGAGATCGGGCCTCACCAGCCCGCGGTTCTGCCAGGAGGTTCCGCCGTTCGTCGAGAGGAACACCCCGTCGGAGACCGTCGCGACGTAGATCCGGTCCTGATGGAGGGCTATGCTGCGGATGTCAAATTCGCCGAGGCCGGCCGGCGCCCAGATCGTTCCCCCGTCCGTGGACCGCCAGACCCCGGCCCCCGTCCCGATGTAGATCTCCCCCCCGGCCGACCGGTCGACCGCAAATACCGGGAGGTCAACGCTGTCGGAGTTCAACGCGCCCGTCAGCGACGTCAGTGTCATCCCGTTGTCATTGGTGACGTAGAGCCCCTTCTCCGTCGCCGCGTAGACCCCGCCCGGGGAGTTCACCATGGCGTAGAAATACGACGGATCCGCGGAGTCTCGGTGCTGGGTCCATTTCCCCCCCCTGTCGGTCGTCCGGAAATACCCCTTCCCCACCGTCCCGGCCAGAATGGTGCCGTCCGGGGTCGAGGCGATCGAATAGAGGTCCTGGTGCCGCACGCCGTCGGTTGCCCAGCTCTGCCCCGCATCGGTCGAGACGAGCAGACCGTACCCCTCCGCGGTGGCGATGAATTTCCCCGAGGGGGTGATCCCGAGGAAGCTGTAGGTGATATCGAACGGGCCGACGACCTCCCAGTCCACCGCGCCGGGTGTTCGTCTGTAGATCCCCTCGTCGGCGACGACGAAAATCTCCCCGGAGGGAGACACCCGGACGGCCCGGATGAACACATCGGTCAGGTCGTAGAACTGCCAGGTGAGGCCGTGGTCGTCCGAGACGAAGACCCCACCGGCGGTCCGGCCGTTCGGGAGCGTCCCGACGACGGCCCGTCCGCCCGGGCCGACGGCGACGGCGGAAACATACCGGTAAGGCAGCGCCTTGGTCCAGGTCTCGCCGTTGTCCCGGGATGAATGAATACCGTCGGACACCGTACCGATGAAGAGGTTTCGCGCGGAATCGATGTCCATGACGGTGTACTGCAGGGGTGCCCCCGAGACGTAGTAGATCTGCGGCGGATTGCCGACCTGCTGCCAGAAGCCGTTCATGAATTTTTCCACGACGATCCTGCTCCCGTTCGGGAAGATGGCGTAGATGGTTCCGTCCTCCAGGAGCGTGACCCGGGTGTGCACCGGGCCGAAACTCCCCTCGGTGTAGACCCTCTCCCAGTTTTCGGCACGGTCGGTCGAGACGAAATATTGCTTGTAGTTGGCGACGTTGAAGTTCCCGATCGCGAGGACGGTCGTGTTTCCCTTCGCCCTGAAGTCCAGGATGACCCCCCCCGGCCTCGGGAAGGTCAGCCACGATTCACCGTCATCGGTGGAACGGAAGAGCGTGAACCCGTTCTGTCCATAGAGGGTCCCGTCGGAGAGGGACTCGATGCCCGAGAATCCCTCCGGTCCGCTGATGTCGTTCCAGGAGAGCGACTGCGTACCGGCCCTGGGCCCCGGCAGCAGGAGGAGCAGCGCGACGAGTATCCCGAGTGTTCCGGGGAGAGAACGGCAGCCGGTGCGGATCATGTCCGGTATCAGAGGTTTTCGAGTATGAAATCCGTGATTTTCGTGAAGAGCTGGGCGCGGACCTTCCCGCTCGCGATACCGTGCCGGCCGCCGGGATAGAAGGCGGTCTCAAACTGCTTTCCCGCCTTCTCGAGTTCGCTGACCATGGTGACGGTGTTCTGCCAGTGCACGTTGTCGTCCGCCGTCCCGTGAATTTCCAGGAGCTTCCCCGTCAGGCCGTCGGCATGTTCGGTGGGGGCCGACGCCTCGTACCCGGCCGGGTTGAGCTCGGGGGTCTGCATGTACCTCTCGGTATAGATCGTGTCGTAGAACTTCCAGTTCGACACCGGCGCGACGGATACGCCCGTGCTGAACACGTCCGCCGCGGTGGTCATTGCCATGAGCGTCATGTACCCTCCGTAGCTCCAACCCCAGATCCCGATCCTCGAGGCATCGACGTACGACAATCCTCCGAGGTACCTGGCGGCCTCGGCCTGGTCGTTCGTCTCCCATTTTCCCAGATTTTTATAGGTGATCTTCTTGAAATCCACGCCCCGCGCCCCGGTACCCCTGTTGTCCACGCTGGCGATGACGTACCCCTTCTGGGCGAGCAACTGGTACCAGAGAAAATTCGACCCGCCCCAGCTGTTCCGGACCGTTTGCGACCCCGGACCACCGTAGACGTACATGAGGACCGGGTACTTTTTCGCCGGGTCGAAATCGTGCGGTTTGATCATCCAGCCGTTGAGATCCACCCCGTCGGTCGTCCGGAAGGTGAAAAATGACATCGGGCTGACCACGTATTCGTCCAGGGCCCCGATCTTTCCGTCCGCCAGCACGCGGATCAGCGTCCCGTCCGCCCGGTACAGGGAGGTCCGTGTCGGCGTGTTGGCATCCGAGAAGGACTCCCTGTACACGCTGAAATCGGGCGAAAAATTCACGCTGTGGGTTCCACTCCCGGTCGTGATTTTCGTGAACCCCGTCCCGTCGAGTTTCACCGAGTAAAGGTCCCTGTCCAGGGGAGAGGTGGCTCCCGCGGTAAAATAGACCACACCGCTGTTCTCGTCCACCCCGGGGACATTGTCCACGTCCCACTCCCCCTTCGTGAGCTGCCGGATCATGTTCCCCTGCAGATCGTACAGATAGAGGTGCCGGTAGCCGTCCCGCTCCGATGACCAGAGAAAGGCCTCCGACTTCTCCAGGAACTGGAGGTCGTTCCGCACCTCGACCCACGTGTCCGACGATTCCGTGAGCAGGGTGCGCGACCCGCCGGTCTCCACGTCGAAGAGCAGGAGCTCCAGCCGGTTCTGAATCCTGTTGAGCTTCTGGACGGACAACCCGGACGGATCCTTCGTCCACTCCATCCGCGGGACATACACGTCCTGTGACGGGTCGGCCGGGGCACCGATGTCCAGCCACCTGACGGGCGGGTTGCCGGCGCCGTCCGCGGAACCCTGGATCGTCGCCTCCACGACCCCGACGCGGACGATCGAGTTGGGGTCACCCGCTTTCGGATACCGCATCGTTTCGAGCTCCTGGTGGAGCGGAAGGAAATCGATGATCGGGAATTCGGGGACGCGACCCTCGTCCAGCTGCCAGAAGGCGATCCGCCGGTCGTCGGGGGACCATTGCCAGCCGTCGATGATGCCGAACTCCTCCTCGTAGACCCAGTCGAAATGCCCGTTGAGCACGTGCCCTCCCCCGTCGAACGTGAGCTGCCTCTCGGTCCCGCTTTCGAGGTCGAGGATGACGAGGTTTTCATTCCTGACGAACCCGATCTTCTCCCCGTCGTGGGAAAATTTCACGTTGAGCTGTTCGTCCTTGCTGTCAGTGAGTTGTTTCAGCGTCTTCCGGTCCCTGTCCCAGAGGTAGAAATCCCCGCCGGTCTTGAGGCGTCTTGCCGTGAGCGTCCCCGTGAACAGGATTTTCCTCTCATCACGTGAGAAGATGTAGTTCTGGACCTTGATCGGCTCGTCCGCCCCCGGCAGCTTCAGCCCGGCGCCGGGAACCATGACTTTCATCGATCCGTCGGCGACGTCATACCGCCAGATATCGGTGGTCTTCGTTGCCGTGTCCGTCTCGAGGTAGGAGGCCGCCTTCCCCCCCTCGATCCAGTGCATGCTCCTGAACCTCTCCGACGTGAACTTCCGCGAGGAATAGATGTCTTCGACGGTGAATTCCTTCCCCCGCTTCTGGGCGTCCGCCCGGGGGACGAGGACGACGGCCGCGAGCAGGAATGCGGCCAGCGGATACATCCGGCGCAATGTGTTCATGAAGATTCTCTCGGATTGTGTATCTCTAGTGTGAATAGAAATCGATGACCCGGTGTATCGCCCGCGTGCAGACGGGGTCGAAATCGACCAGGCTGAGGGAGAACATCCTGCAGTCGACCGAGGGGCGGTAGATCCCCTCCGGGACGTACCCGGCCCCCTCGAACGCGCCGACGACTCCCTTCAGTCCCGGATCGCCGAGGATGGCGTTCTGACGTTCGTAGAAGGGCTCCCGTTTTTCATAGTAGTCATCGGCCAGCCGGTCCAGTTTTCCCCGCTCACGGCCGAGGCTGTCGTATTCCTCCTTCGCCCAGGGGGTGGGGATGGCGGTCCCGGGGGACACCATCGGCGTCCATTTTGGTTTCCCGCCCCGGACGAGCGCCGTGAGGTTCGGCTCCCACGGCTCGACGCCCCTGGGGTAAAAGTCGTTGTAGGACACCTGAGAGCTGTAATATTCGTCCCCGAGGCCGCCGAACGAGTGTCCGAATTCGTGCACGTAGACGTAATCCCTCTGCCACTCCATCCCCGGTTTGTCGATGCGCGCGTAGCAGGTCGTATAGAGGTTGTAGATGCCTCCGCCGCCGTAGCGGTCGTCGTTCACCAGAATCAGAATAAAATCGTACGGGACCGCTGCCAGGACGTCCCTCAACGCCCTGTTTTCGGTCGTCAGGATGTACCGGGCGGACCCGAAGGTATTGTACGTCGTCCCGAGCGGGGTGCTTTTCCAGATGTTCTTGTCGGGCTTGTCGATCCCCGATTCGCCCGAGGCCGCCTCGACCAGCCAGACGTTGAAATCATCCACCCGGCTCCGGAACGGTTCGGTCGAGAACATCACGTCGTTGAAGTGTTTCGCGTCCGAGCGAAAACGTGACATTTCTCCTGCAGTGTACCCGTCTCCCACGATGACGATGTCGACTTTCTCGTGCGGGTCCCCTTTTTTGACGAGCGCGGATGCGGGGAACTGAAGGACCGGTTTTTCCCTGTGCACGGCGACCGGTGAGGTCGGGTCGATCACCGCGGAGAACACCTCATGAAAATCCATTTGTTTGTCGCGCCTGCAGATGGTGAACTGTACGGGGGCGAGGGGCATGGGCATCCGCACGGACTCGTGGAAGGTCCTGAAGATCCCCGCCAGGGCCTCGTCCGTGCTCTGCCATTCGTTGAACATCGAGGAGAACCCGCGGGAAAAGATCAGGCGCGCGCCCGCCCGCTCGTAGACGCGGACCATGTATTCTCCGAGGTTCAGCGTGTCGACGAGGTTCACCAGGCTTCCCGCCCAGGGGCCCTCTTCGTGGAGCTGATCGAGACTGAATGACTCCGTCCCCCCCGATCCGCTGTGGTGGTAATCGACGCGCAGTGTGCGGTCGGAAAAATATTTTTCGAAATCCCCCGCCGACACGATACCCGGGAGGGTGAGGAGTGTGAGCATCGCCGCGATCAGGATGCGGGGAGGGTGGTTCATCCGGTTTCTGTCTGCACTGGCTCTCATCGGTGTTCTTCGTCAGGTGAGGGAAATGAGGATCAGGATGGACATGAACGAACGGGCGGCCATCAGGATCTCCGCGTTCGGCACGAACGGGAGGATCCCGAATACCATCCTGAAAGGAATCGTGATGATGTATGTGTGAAACTTCATCGGAGGTTGGATGCCCGGCCGTCGACAGGCTTCGTCGCGACCGTAATCGACAGCAAATATACGAACATACCTCCGATTTTCAAACACGGCGCGGGCCGGGGGGACGCTTCCGCCCCGACGGTGTGCCCGTGCGCCGATCCGGCCTCCGATTTGTGCGGGATGCCGGTTTCTTCCCCCGAACCGAAGCGCGTGAAGATGATTTCCCGGCGGGCCCTGCCGGTCCGGTCCCGGTATCGTCCGCGCCGGCGCCGGCCATCCCCCTCAACGCGCGGACTTCCGCGGGTGAGAGCAGTCTCCAGTCTCCCCTCGACAATCCCTCGTACGAGACCGGGCCATACGCCACCCTGTCGAGTTTATCGACCCCGTACCCCTTCGCCCCGAACATGCGGTGGATCTGCCGGTTCCTCCCCTCGCGGATGGTCATACCCACGACCCTGTTTTTCGAACCGGGTACCAGATGTACGTCCGCGGGTGCCGTCCGGCCGTCGGAGAGGGAAATGCCGGCGGCAAGATCTCGCAGGTCGGCGGGCGACACGGGCCGGTCGGTCGTCACCAGGTAGGATTTCGGCACCTTGTTCCGGGGATGCATCATGAGGTTGGCGAAATCCCCGTCGTTGGTGAGGATCAACGCCCCCGTCGTATTGCGGTCCAGCCTCCCCACCGGGAAGATCCTTCGGGGGTAATTCACGACGTCGAGAACGGACCGTCTTCCCCTCTCGTCGCTCAGGGTGGTGATGCAATCCTTCGGTTTGTTCAGGATGATGTACACCCCCGGGTCGAGGGCCACGACCTGCTTTTCATTGAAAAAAACGGAATCGGTGCCGGGGCGGACCTTCGTCCCGAGGTCGGTGACCACCCGGCCGTTGACGCTGACGCGTCCGGCGAGGATATATTCGTCGGCCTTCCGTCGCGAGCTCACGCCGGCGATCGAGAGGTAGCGGTTCAGACGAACCGCTGTCTCCCCTTTCTTCAGGTCGCGGGAATGTTTTCGGGGCGCGGTCTTCGGCATGGGACCGCTCAGGGCCCCGGGTCGGGTTCGGGAGGCGTCTCCGGGTCCGGCTGATCGGGTGAGGCGGGATCTCCGTCGGGGGGTCGGACGGTCCGGAGCTCGCCATCCTCCCCGACGATGGTCCCGGCCGTGTCCCCGGTCTCGCCGGCGTTCTTCGCCTCGAGGGACCGTGTGATCTCCTCCTCGGACTTTCCCATCCGTTTCATCAGTTCGCGTTCGAGTTCGAACCCCGTGTCGGCGAGGATTTCGTCGATCTCCCTCGGCCGCGGGAGTTCCGAGAGGTCGTTGAGGCCGAAATGCTTGAGGAAGTCCCCCGTCGTCCCGTAGAGGAGGGGCCGCCCCGCGGAGGCCGCCCGTCCGACGATCGTCACGAGTCCGCGCTCCATCAGTTTCTGGATACCGTAATCGGCGTTCACTCCGCGAATGGCCTCGATCTCGGGTTTGGTCACCGGCTGCTTGTAGGCGATCACCGAGAGCGTTTCGATCGTCGCCTGGGTCAGCTTCCGTCTCGTTTTTTCCTTGACCATCCTCCCGAGCCATCCCGCGTATTCCGGCATGGTTGCGTACTGGAAGCCCCCCGCCACCTGTATGATCCTGAACGCACGCCCCGCTCCGACGTAGGTCGCATTCAGTTCCCTGATCACCGCAAGGATCTCGTCCTCCCTGACCCTGATCGAGACCTCACCGTTGTCGCTCGCGCGCAGGATTTCGGAGAGCTGTCGGGTGGTCAGGGGTTCGTCCGAAGCGAAAATGAGCGCCTCGATGATTTTCGCCCTGTCCGGGGAGGTTTCGGGTTGATCCATCAAAGGGTCTCCGCCTGAAGTTTATAAATGATGAAGTCGTCCTCGTGGTCGGCCGGCCTGAGCGCGATAATGCGGTTTTTCACCATTTCGAGCATCGCGATGATCGTGACGACGATCCTGATCTTCTCGGTCATGTGCGACACGAGCTCGAAGAACGTCACCGTGGAGCGCAGCCTGAACACGTCGGCGATATACCCCATCTGCTCGTCGATGCTGACGTTCATCATTTCCACGTCGTGGTAGATCTTCTTCGGGGTGTTGTCGAGGACCTTCTTGAAGGCGGCGATGAGGTTGAACATCGTGATGCTTCTCAGGCTCTCCTCGGTGTCCTCGGGGGTGACCTGCCTCGGGTCCATCTGGAAGGCCTGCCGGTAGTGGAGTTTCACCGACTCGTCCTCCAGGTTGGAGAGCATGGCGCTCGCCTCCTTGAATTTTTTGTATTCGAGGAGTCTCCTGACCAGGTCCGCGCGCGGATCCTCCTCCTCCACCCCCTCCGCGGGGCGGGGCAGGAGCATCCGGACCTTGATCTGCATCAGTTCGGCGGCCACCACGATGAAATCGCCCGCCACCTCGAGATCGAGTTCCTGCATATAATGGAGGTACTCGAGGAATTCCTTCGTGATCCGCGCGATCGGGATATCGTAGATATCCAGCTCGTCCCGCTTGATGAAAAAAAGGAGGAGGTCGAGGGGGCCCTCGAATTCGACGAGTTTGATCCGGTAGGTCATTGTCCGGTGCCCGGTGGTTCCATGGGGCAAAACTTAACGAATTTCACGCCCAATGTCCAGACTTCCCCGGGCGGGCCGTCACCCCAGTTTCATCGCTTCGCGGACGCGGCCCATCGTCTCCGCGGCGGCCTCCCCGGCCCGGCGTTCCCCGTCTGCCAGGGTGTCCAGAACCTCGTCCCGGTGGGTTTCGAGGTATGCCCGTTTCTCCCGGACGGGCGCGAGCGCGCCCGAAATCGCCTCTGAGATCCTTCCCTTGCACTCGACGCAGCCGAGCGCCCCGCTGCGGCACGCCGATTCGACCTCCGGGGCGCCGCCCGGGTTGAACTTCTTGTGGTATGTATAAACGAGGCAGACTTCGGGTCTGCCGGGATCGTTCTTCCGGACTTTAAGGGGATCGGTCACCGCCCGTTTCATCTTTGCGGCGATCTCCTCCGGCGGCGACGATATCAGCAGCGTGTTCCCGGCTGACTTGCTCATCTTCATTTCGCCGTTGAGCCCCGGCAGCCGGGCGAAACGCGTCAGCTTCGCCTCCGGTTCCGGAAAGACCTTTCCGTATTCGGCATTGAACTTCCTGGCGATCTCCCGGGTGATTTCCACGTGGGGCACCTGGTCCTCCCCCACGGGGACGACCTCCCCCCTGTAGAGCAGAATGTCGGCGGCCTGCAGCACCGGGTAGCCGAGGTGGCCGAAGGTGAGGTTCTCGATCTCGAGGTCGCGCACCTGGTCCTTCAGCGTTGGGTTTCGTTCGAGGCGTGCCTTCGTGATGAGCATCCCGAAGATCAGGTTGAGCTCGGTATGTTCCTTGATGCGGGACTGCCTGAACAGTGGGCTGCGGACGGGGTCGATCCCGGCCGCGATCCAGTCGATGACCATTTCGACCGAGTTCTCGTACAGGGCGGAGGTGTCCAGGCTGGTGGTGAGCGCGTGGTAATCTGCGATGAGGTGAAAATTATCGTAGGTCTCCTGAAGGGACACCCAGTTTTCCAGCGCTCCGACAAGATGGCCGATGTGCAGCCGGCCGGTCGGACGCATCCCGCTGAGGATTCTCTTCCTGGGAGGTGACATCAGTTCATGAAGAGGTAGGGTTTCCAGCGGTCGTCGACCTGCCCGACGAAGTGCCGGATGAACGTCACGTGGTTGGGTTTGATGGGTTTCCGGAGGAGTTTCATCTGCGCCTTCTCCGCCGTCCTGTTCCCCTTCCGGTTGTTGCATTCGACGCATGCCGTCACGAGGTTCTCCCAGGTGTCCTCCCCGCCGGTGGATTTCGGGACGATATGGTCGACGGTGAGGGTGGTGTCACCGCGGCTGCAGTACTGGCAGCGGTGGCCGTCCCTCCGGAGGATGTTCTTGCGTGAGAGAATGATCTTCTTGTAGGGGACGCGGATGTAGACACTGAGGCGGACGATGCTCGGGAACGGCATCGAAACGGATATCGAACGAAGGATCTCCGAGCCGTTCGCCTCGATCAATTCGGCCTTCCCGAGGTAAAGCAGGATCACCGCCTTCTTGACGTTGCAGACGCTCATCGGCTCGTAGTTCTGGTTCAGGATCAGAACCTTGCCGCTCAGTTTACCGTTCGGGCCTGTCGCGTAGTGTGAACTGAAGACTCAATACCCTTCCTCGATCATGGGATTCATCGGGACAACAGCGGGCCGCCCGTCAGGGGACCGGATTCCCGTCGGTATCGGCCAGACTGATCTCTCCCAGGGCCGCCGATTCGATCCCCGGCCTGATCGTGGCCAGGTCGCCGACGACCACCACCGCCATCTTCGAGCTGTCCAGGTATTTTTTCGAGACCCGGAGCACGTCGCCGGTTGTGACCGATTCGATGTTCTGGAGGTACGTGGAATAATAATCGTCCGGCAGGCCGTAGAGGATGATGTTCTGCATCATCCCGGCGAGCTGGGCGGGTGTTTCAAAATTCAGCGCGAAATTCCCGATGAGCCCCTTCTTCACGTAGGCCAGCTCCTCTTCGGTCATGCCCTTTTCCCGCATGTTGTCGATCTCGTAGAGGAACTCCACCAGCGCGCTGTCGGTCTTGTCGGTCACGATGCCCGATGACGCCGTGAAGGGTCCCACCCCCTTCCGGAAATCGAACGACGAGCGTGCCCCGTAGGTGAACCCGTGTTTCTCCCGGAGGTTGAGGTTGATGCGGCTCGTGAACTGCCCCCCCAGCATCCGGTTCATGACGTACACCGGGAAAAAATCGGGCGTGCTCCGCGCGAGCGCGGGGTAGCCGATCCGGACTTCGGACTGCGCGGCTCCCGGTTTGTCGATCAGGTAGACGCGCCGGGCCGTGATCGCCGGAGGCGCCGGGATCGTCAGCGGGGGGACCTCCCCCGGGGTCCACCCGGAGAGGGCCTTGTCGAGTTTCGCGGCGATCGCCGTGAGCGAGATGTCCCCGACCACGATCAGCGTGGCGTTGTTGGGACGGTAGTAGGTGTCGTAAAATTTTACCAGGTCCTCCCTGGTCATCGATCCGATGGACGCCGGTGTACCGGAGGAGTTCGTGCCGTACGGGTGGTCCGTGCTGTAGAGGATGTTCGCGTACGCGTTGTTCGCGATCGAGGTCGGCCTGTCCTTCTGCTGCATGAGCGATGTCAGCTGCTGGTCCTTGAGACGGTCGAACTCCGTCTGGGGGAACACGGGGTTCACGATGACGTCGGCGAAGACCTCCAGGGCGACATCCAGGTGCTTGGTGAGGCTCCGGAGGGTGACGAACGATCCGTCTGTCCCGGAGGAGACCCCGAGATCCGCCCCGATGCCCTCGATCTCGTCCGAGATCCGGATGGCGTCCCTGGTCTTCGTCCCCTCGTCGAGGACATCGGCCGTCATGGATGCGAGTCCCGGCTGGTTCAGCGGATCGTGGTCCGACCCCGCCTGGATGACCAGGTTCATCGCGATCAGCGGAAGCTCGTGGTGCTCCACCAACCAGACGGAGAGTCCGTTGGCGAGCGTGGTCTTCTGGATCTTCGGCACCTCGACGACGGGGGCCGCCTTCCCCGCGGGAACGGACGTACGGTCCTGTGCGACGGCGCGCGGCGTGGTCTGGGACAGCATGATCATGCAGGATGTGAGAATGAAATATCGGATCATCGTGGTCGTCCTCATTGGATCTTTTGAATCGCGAGTTCGGGCTTCCCCTCCGGAACGACGTTCAGGAGCATCCTGGGGGCCGAAAGGTATTTTTTTGCCACCGCCAGGACCTCGGCGGGTGTGATGTTCATGAAGAGGTCCATCTGCCTGTTGATATTCCCCGGGTCGCCGGTATAGTGGTAGTACGCGGCCATCGAGTTGGCCTTTCCGAGCACCGTCGACATTCGGTTGACGATTCTTGCTTCCATACCCGTGACCGCCTTGTCGATTTCGGCCTGCGTCACCCCGCCCGAGAGGACACCCGACACCACCGAGTCGATCGTCGCGTTGATTTCGGTGAGGGTCCGCTCCGGCTTGGCCGTCGTGACGATCTGGAAGAGGCCTGCGATCTCCGAGGAAGACTGCCACGCGTTCACCTCCTGGGCGATCTGCCTGTCGTAGACGAGCGACCGGTACAGCCTCGAGGATTTGCCGTTGCTGAGGATCTGTCCCAGGACGGTCAGCACGGCGTCTTCCCGGGTCTCCTGCTTCGGGCTGTGCCAGCTGATGTAGAGGCGCGGGAGCTGGACCTTGTCCTCGAATGTCTCGAGGATCTCCGACGGGATCGTGACGGGGACCGCCGCCGGCCGTTCGATCTCCCTCCCCTTCGGGAACTCCGCGAAGTATTTCGACACGAGCGTTTTCACTTCGACCGGGTCGAAGTCGCCCGCGATGGACAGACAGGCGTTGTTGGGCGCGTAATATGTCCGGAAGAACCCCTTCACGTCCTCGAGCTGCGCCGCGCTGAGGTCTTCCATGTAGCCGATCACCGGCCAGCTGTACGGATGGTCGGGGGGATACATCGCCTTCGCGATTTTTTCCCACGATGTGCCGTAGGGGACGTTGTCGACGCGCTGCCGTCGTTCGTTTTTCACGACGTCGCGCTGGTTGTCGAGTTTTTCCTGCGTCATGGCGGGGAGGAGGAAGCCCATGCGGTCGGATTCGAGGTAGAGCGCCAGTTCGAGTTCATTGCTGGGAACAACCTCGTAATAGTTCGTCACGTCCTCGTTGGTGGAGCCGTTGATACGCGCGCCCACCTCCTGCAACAGCTTGAAGTGCTGGTCGTCTCCCACGTGTTCCGAACCCTGAAACATCATATGTTCGAAGAGGTGCGCGAAACCGGTCCGTTTGACCTTCTCGTTCTTCGACCCCACGTGGTACATCACCACGACGCCGACGACGGGGGCGGAATGGTCCTCGTGGAGGACGACCGTGAGTCCGTTCGGAAGTGTATACTGTTCGTACTTCAGGTTCACCTGGGTCATGGCGGGGAGCGAGACGAGTGCCGTTATGAGTGCGAGTGGTATGAGTTTCATGGGAGTCCTGTTCCCTCTGGTGGATTGACTGGGACAAACGGAAAATCGTAAGCGGAAATCTAGAGATTTTCGCTCAGACATGCAAATAAATGACCGCCCGGGCACTTCCCTCCCGCCCGGACCGGGATCCGTGGCTCCAGAGCCCGTCTCCCGGCCCGCCATGCATCGGCGTGACCCGTTTCCCCCTTCCCCCCGGTCCGGTATTGCGGTATTTCGTTCAAATCCGTTCCGAACGGTACATTTTGTCTTCCGTCGGACAAACACCTTGACATTATCCCCGGTTGCTCGTACAATTCGTGAACCACAGGTGCCCACGCGGCCCATCTGCCGACTCCGATCACAGCTCTCCGGACAACTCCGGATCTCAGGCCTTTCCTCCGGATTCCCGGAACATTACGTGAGTCGAACTCATATCCTGTCGGAGGACTTATGAAACCCGTTCTTTCCATCCTCACATGTTCAGCGGTGTTCCTGGCCATCATCTCCGTGCCGGCGCAGACAGTGCCGGTCTTCCTGGGGCCGGCCGCGGCTTGCCTCGCTCCCGACAACGGCAACGGGAGCGCCGACCTCCCCGGCCCGTGTCCCTTCGTGGTGACCGGAGAGCAGATGCACATCACCGACGGCCTTCCATTCGGGTCGGAGATACTCCTCACGACCACATTCGAGAACTTCATGAACATCACATATCCCACGGGAGGAAGCCTTGGAGGTGGAAAAATCGACT
>QJVY01000195.1 GCA_003235555.1 Ignavibacteria bacterium
GGGAGTTCCGGATCGCCTGTCGTGAACAGGGCCGGGGAGCTGGTCGGTCTGGTGTTCGACGGAAACATCGAGAGCCTGGTGGGATCGTACGTGTACGACCTGGAAACGAACCGTACGGTTTCGGTGGATTGCAGGGCGATGATGAGCGTCCTCCGGTCCCTCTACGACGCCTCTCCCCTGGCGGATGAATTGATGAAGTAGGGCCTGCCTCAGGCCGCGGACGTCCGGTAACGGGCGAGGGCGATGCCGACTGCGACCGAGACATTCAGGGACTCGCCGGTGCCGTACTTCGGGATTCCGTACCGGGCGTCGGCCATCGTGGCCAGCCCGGGGCGCACGCCGTGCGCTTCGCTGCCAAAAACCAACAACACGTTTCCCCCGGCGCCGAAAATCCCCGCATCGTCGGAACCTTCCGGGTCGGCGATGACCATCCGGAATCCCTCCTCCTTCAGCCCCCGTACCGATTCCAGCAGATCGACGGAAGCGACTACGGGGATGCGGAACACCGCACCCATGGTTGAACGGAGCAGCTTGGGATTGGAAAGCTCGGCCGTCCCCTCGCCGAGGATGATCCCGTCCGCCCCGAACCACGCGCAGGTCCTGACGATCGTCCCGACGTTTCCCGGATCCGAAACACCGTCCAGGGCGACGATGAGAGCGCCGCGGCTCCCTCGCCCCGGCAGGCGGTCCGCTGTGACACCGGGAAGGGGCACGACGGCAATGATTCCCTGGGCGGTGACGGTCTCGGAGAGGGCGGTCAGCTGACCGTCGGTGACGGTCCGGACGGGAACGCCGGCATCCCGTGCCAGGCGAAGCAGCTCCCCCCCCTCCCGATGAGAGGCAAACTCCCCGGTGACCAGTACCAGCTCCGGCTTCACCCCTGCCTGGAACGCATCGGCGACGAAACGGCGTCCCTCGATGAGGCAACGACCCTCCTTCATCCGGTGTTTCTTTTGAAGGAGAAGTCTGAGGGACTTGAATCGGACAGTCGAGAGTTTGGCGGGATCAGACATGGCCGGTAAATATAGGGAACAGCTCAGGAATCTCCAAAGTGAGCGCCCCTAAGTATTTGATTCTGTAGGCAGTTCTGCATATATTAACAGTTTGGTGCAATGATATCGATCGATCAACATAGGCTCCGGGCCGTCTGCGACGGGATGCAGGGCAAACGGGTGGCGGTCATCGGCGACGTGATGCTCGACCGGTACATCTGGGGCAGGGTCAACCGCCTCTCACCCGAAGCCCCCGTTCCCGTGATCGATCTCGATCGGGAGCAGTCCCGTCTCGGAGGTGCCAGCAACGTGGCCCAGAACATCCTCTCCCTGGGAGGGAATCCCCTCCTCGTGGGAGTCATTGGGGACGACTCCACCGGCCGCGAACTCACGGGGCTCCTCGGGGAAAACGGACTCCCGACCGACGGTCTCTTTACCGACCCCGCGCGCCCGACAACGGTGAAAACCCGCCTCATCGCCCATTCCCAGCACGTGGCACGCGTGGACAGGGAAACCCGCGCGCCCATCGGCCCCGAACTGACGAAAGCCGTCTGCGGTTTCATCGAAGCGGGCATCGACGGAATCCACGGTATCATCCTCGAAGATTACAACAAGGGGGTCATCGGCCGGGAGTTGATCGAAACGGTAACCGCTCTCGCCGGCCGGCGGGGGATACCGGTCGCCGTCGATCCGAAATTCGACAATTTCTTCGACTTCCCCGGCGTCACGGTCTTCAAGCCGAACAAACAGGAGACCGAAAAGGCCCTGGGCCTGAAACTGACGAACCGCGGTGATTTCGAGGCGGCGGGAAAATCCCTCATGGAAAAACTGCGCCCCAAGAACATCCTCATGACCCTCGGCGACCAGGGCATGATGCTCTTCGAGGAGGACGGCAGCATTTCACACGTCCCCACCAAGGCGCGCAAAGTGGCCGACGTCTCCGGCGCGGGCGATACGGTCATCGCGACGCTGACCATGGGCATCCTCGGGGGCGCCACGATGCGGGAGGCCGCGTCCCTGGCCAACTTCAGCGGAGGCGTCGTCTGCGGCTACGTCGGAATCGTTCCCATCGACAGCGATGAACTGGTCCGGACCGTCCTCGCGGAGATCGCCCGGCCGGTACAGGCGGATAAGAAAGCCTGATGGGATCCGTCATCCAGCGGTCCGCACTGGCGGAGCTCCGGGCCCGCTTCCGGGATGAAAAGAAAACCGTCGTCTTCACCAACGGCGTGTTCGACATCCTTCACCGCGGCCACGTGGAGTATCTCACGAAGGCGCGCGCGCTCGGGGAGGTCCTGATCGTCGGGATGAACACGGACGATTCGGTGAAACGGATCAAGGGCCCCCGCCGGCCGATCGTCGGCGAAGATGACCGCGCCTTCATCCTCTCCCACCTCGATTGCGTCGATTACGTCTGCCTCTTTTCCGAGGACACCCCCGGGGACCTCATATCGGAAATCGTCCCCGATGTTTTGGTCAAGGGCGCCGACTGGAAAATCGGGGAGATCGTCGGCCGGGAAACGGTCGAGAAAGCCGGGGGCCGGGTCGCGACCATTGAATTCGTGCCCGACCGGTCCACGACCGGGCTCATCGAACGGATACTCGATCAATGCGCCTGACGGTATCAGACCGCGTCATCGCCGCGCTCCTGCGCATTTTCAAAATTTTCGCCTACGCCGTCTCCGCGGTCCTGATCATCCTGATCATCGCAGGCATCCTGACGCAGACCCCCTACCTGAGAAACCTCATCCGGTCGTACGTCGTCTCCACCCTCTCGCAAAACATCAACGGGACCCTGCACATCGGGCGGATCGAGGGGAACCTGATCAGCGGCTTCAGCGTCGACTCGGTGTGGATCGACCGGGGGGATCGTCGGATCGTTTCGATCGGGAAGATCGTCTGTTTTTACCAGCCGCTCGGGTTCCTCCGTAACCACGCCGACATCACGAGCCTCGTCCTCGACTCGCCGGAGCTGAACCTGGTACGGTCGGCGGAAGGGACATGGACCATCGGCGACCTGTTCACCTCGCGGGGGGACACCGCCGGATCCGGGAGCGCATGGAGGGTCCGCATCGACCACTTCCTCTTCCGTGACGGTACACTGCGGGTGGACGATTCGACGATCGCGCGCCGACCGGACCTCGCGCCGTTCGTGGACGCGAAGCCGGCCGTGTCGTTCCCCACGGCGGGCAGTTTCACCATCGACGGCGCGAGGTTCGAGGGATCCTGTTCGATCGCCGGGGACGTGTTCGACCTGAAGGTCCAGCACATGGAGTGGTACTCGCTCGATCCGGATTTCGAACTCCGGGCGCTTTCGGGGTCGTTCCACGTCGATGCGGACCGGACGGTCGTCTCGGACCTGAACATCCGGTCCCGAAAGAGCTCGGTCCTCATCGACGCCTCGATCGAACGTTCACTCGCGGGGGGCGTCCCTTCCCTCGAGGCGCTGAAAGACGATTCGGTATCACTCCGGCTCAGCGCCGGATCGGTCGATTACGACGAGCTGAGGACCTTCCTCACGTACATTCCCCGGAGCCCGGGTTCGGCATCGGTCGTCTGCGAAGCCGGTGGGCCCTTCGGCGCTCTGCGCGTGTCGGGACTCCGCGTCACGACCCCACGCAGTAATGTGGCCGTGAGGGGTGCCGTCGGCGACCTGCACACACCGGGAGATCTCACGCTCGACGTTGAGATCGAGCCCAGCAGGGTGACGATGCGCGACCTGGACATCTTCATCTCGCAGATCCCGGAGGACATCCTTGCGCCCGACCTGCCCGTCAGTGTCTCGGGACGATACTACGGCCGCCCGGTCAATTTTGCCACCGACCTGTCACTCGACGGGGAGTTCGGACACGCGGAGGGTCACGCCGCGATGCGCCTGGACGCCGCCCCCGTCGCGTACACCGCTTCCTACAGGCTGCGGAATTTCAACCCCGGCAGGCTGTTCGGGGTCAGGTTCGGCGCCACCACCCTGAACGGCCGGGTCGACCTCGACGGCGAAGGCTTCACGCCGGAAGAGATGAGGACGAATTTCTTCATGATCCTCGACACGTCCGAGTTCCGCGGATACCCCATCGGGGGATTGAATGCCACCGGGACGCTCACGGCCGGCGCCCTCGAAGCGGAAGCGCACGCGACCGCCGGCCCGACGACCGCGGACGCAACCTTCGACGCCCGGTTCTCCGGCGACACGGTTTCCGTCCGGAACGCGGATGTCTCCGTCAGCTCCCTGGACCTCGCGCGCATCCTGAAGGACACACTGTTCCAAAGCGATATCACCGCCCGGGGACGGCTCTCGTTCGATGCCTCGTCGGTGGGAGACCTCAACGCGGAGGCCGCGCTCGTCCTCCTCCCCTCCCGGTTCCGCGGCCACGAGGTCGACGCCGACTCGGTCCTTTTCACGCTCGACCAGCGCGACCCGGCGAAAAAACTCTTCCGGCTCAATTCTTCACTGGCCCGGGTGGATATCGACGGCGCCTTCGACCTGAAACACCTCGGATCGACGATCTCCGGCCGGCTCTCCGCCCTCGTCGGGGCAATCCGCGAACACACGAGACCGCCGGCGCCGGAGACCGCCGCCGCTCGGCATGTCCCGGGCCCCGCGGGAACACCGACCGCGAAGACGGACTTTTCCTACCGGATCAGCATCAACAACCTGCTTCCCGTTGGGGAATTTTTCAATACGGCCCCTTTCAATCTCCACGGGGACCTTTCCGGACGCTTCGTGAGCGACCCCGGCCGACTCCTCTTCAGCCTCTCCGGAAACCTCGAGGAATGTTTCATCGGAACGATCGCGAACGGATCGCTCTACCGGAACGCCACGGTCGACCTCACCCTCGGTGCACCCGGCACGACGGGGGACAGCGCGATCCTCGAGAACCTCACGGCGGAATTCTCCGTCCGGTCCGCATCGGGAATCGTGGGAGGACGGCCGTTCGACAATGCGCACGCGAGTCTCACATACGCTGATTCCCGTGGCCTCGTTTCGGCGTCGGCGAGGATCGACTCGGCCCTGGAGATCCGGTTTGGGGGGCAGGCCTCCATCCAGCCCGGCGCGTACATCGTCGACCTCGACACCGTGCGGTTCAACACGGGGGATTACCGATGGGAAAACGACCAGGACGTCCAGTTCAGGCTGAGCGACGAGGGACTCAGGGTCATGCATGCCGTCCTCCGGCGGGGTGGTGAGGAAATATCCGGGCGGGGACTCCTGGGAACCGGGGGGAATCTCGACGCCGTCCTCAGCGTGGAGGGGTTCGACCTGTCGGTCCTCAACACGCTCCTCCCCTACCCCGAGCTCAAGACCCCCGGCAACGGATTCCTGGGCACAGCCGGCGGGGAGGTCACCCTCGGTGGCTCCCTGCGGTCGCCCGAATTCACCGCGACGGCGGCGAGCGAGCAGTTCATCCTGCGGAAGACCCGTCTGGGTTTCGTCGAGGCGCGGATGACCTACGCCAACCGCCGCCTTGACGTGCTGATCCGGTCGATGATCGCGAAAACGGATCCGGATCCCGTGCTCACCGTGGAGGGCTTCATGCCGGCGGATTTTTCGCTCACCGGCGCCGGGGACCGCTTTCCCGACGAGGAGCAGAACATCAGGGTCCGCGCCGCCAGTTTCGACATCAGCATTTTCGACCCGCTCATTTCCGAACTCCAGAACCTCACCGGGCGGGTGAACAGCAACCTCCTCATCGGCGGGACCCCGCGTCGGCCGGTGTATTCCGGGAGCATGGATTTCCGCGACGTGAACTTCCTGTTCGTACCCAACAACATTCCCTACATCATGAACGGAACCATCAGGGCGGAGGGCTCGCGTCTCGTGCTCAGCGGTTTCACGGTGGAAAACCTGCCGACGGCGAGGCCGTCCGGCCGCATGGAACTCAGCGGCACGATCACGACGGACCGGTTCAAACTCGACAGCTTCGACATCACCGGCAGGGGAAACCTCCTTGCGATGGCCGAGGAGACCCGCCGGGTCATGCCGGAGATGTACGGGCCCCTCTTCATTCGCACGGATTCGACCGGGCTGAACCTCAGCGGAAACCTCTCGCGCCCCTTCCTGCGGGGGACCGTGTTCGTCACCGACGCCTTCATCACGTTCCCGCCCAAGAACAGGACCCAGACCCTCCAGGGGTACAGGACCCTGAACTACGTGGTCGTGAACGATACTTCCGCGGGCTACACGACGGAGGAACTGTTCCTGCGCCCCTTCTTCACATCGGAGGATTCCGCCGCGGTGGCCGGGGGCGGCGGCGCCGGTTCACGGCACGGCGGACGCACCTTCCTGGACCTGCTCCGGTACGACCTCAACGTCGAGACGCGCGGCGCACCCGCGATCCGTTTCATCTTTTCACAGCTCTCGGACGAGGTACTCTACGCCGAGCTGAACGGGCACGTGAGCATGGTGAACGAGCAGGGCGAACCGAAGGTGTACGGCACGATCGAGATCGTCGCGCCGTCGTATTACAAGTTCTACCAGCGGTTCGACGCCACCGGCAAATTGAAATTCGTCGGGCCGTGGGACAACCCGGAACTGGACATCCGCGCGACGTACGAGGCCTCGCACGTCACGTACAGCGACCAGGGGGGCGAAGGGGAAGCGACGCCGCGGCGGGTCCAGGTCCTGCTGGAAATCACCGGGAGGCGGTACGAACCGGCGCTGAAAATTACGCTGAGGGAACAATCGGGCTCGTCGGGAACGTACGTCGATCTGTCCGGCAACTCGACCCCCGCGGAAACGCAGTCCGACGCCATCTCCTTCATCCTCACGGGAAAATTTTCCAACGAACTCACCTCGAGCGACAAATCCACGATCGCCGGCGACGTCAGTCCCGGCACGGGGGCGATGGTCGGTTCCATACTCACCTCCAGTCTGCTGACGGGCGTCCTCGAGGACTATATCCGGCAGGAACTCCCGTTCATCCGGAGCGTGGAAGTGACGTACGAAGGGGGCTCCTCCCCGGGTACCAACGTCCAGGTCTCGGCGAACGCCCTCAAGGGCTACCTCCGCGTGGGCGGGAAGATCCTCAGCGACGTCGGCCGCGCGAGCGTCAGCTACAAGGCGAGCCTCGGCGACATCTTCGACGCCACGTCGATCCGCAACCTCTTTTTCGAGATCGAACAGCGCATCGAAACGGAGACGCAAAAAAACAAGAACACCGTCGAAGGACGGATCTACTACAGATTTTCATTCTGAACACCCATGACCCAACTCCAGAAATCCACCCTTCGCGACCGGATCCTGCAATTCCTGGCGAAGCACCACAACGAATCTTTCAAACCGATGGTCCTCGCCCGCAGGATGTCCGTCAAAACAGACGAGGAGATAGACGATTTCCGCGACCTGCTCGATGAGATGCGCGAGGAGGGGGCCGTACTCCGCGTGAAGGGCGGCTCGTACACCCACACCGTCGGCCCGGTCTCAAACCGCGTCACCGGGGTCTTCCGCGGGATTCGCCAGGGACAGGGGCTCGTCGAGACGTCGGGAACCGTCCCGGCGGAAAAAATTCTCATCACCCAAAAATTCAGGGGGACGGCCCTCGACGGCGACACCGTCAGCGTCAGCGTCTTCGCCAGGCCGGTCCCCGGTGAGGGGGACCCCGACGCCCTCCCCGAAGGCGAGGTGGTCGAGGTCGTCAGCAGGAGAACCCGGAGCGTGATCGGGACTTTCGAGAAGGGGAAGAACTTCTTTTTCGTCATCCCGGATTCGTCGCGCATCGGCAGGGACATCTACATCCCGTCGGGCAAGACGAAGGGCGCGAGACCGGGCGAGAAAGTCGCCGCCCGGGTCGTCTCCTGGGAAACGCCAAACCTGAATCCCGAGGGGGAGATCGTCACCGTCCTCGGGAAGGCGGGCGAGGTACACGTCGAAATGCGGGGCATCAGGGAGGAATTCCAGCTGCCCGACGAGTTCCCGGCCGCGTTGATCCGCGAAGCCGATGCGATCCCCGACCCGATCCCGGCGGGGGAAATCCGCGACCGGCTGGACCTGAGGGACGTCGTCGCGTTCACCATCGATCCGGCCGACGCAAAGGACCACGATGACGCCCTCTCGATCAGGGAGATCGGGGGCGGACGGGTGGAAGTCGGGGTCCACATCGCCGACGTCTCCCACTACGTGACCGAGGGGTCGGCCCTCGACGCCGAGGCGATGGCAAGGGGTACGAGCGTCTACCTCCCCGGCACGGTCATTCCGATGCTCCCCGAGAAACTGTCAGCGGACCTCTGCAGCCTGAT
>QJVY01000183.1 GCA_003235555.1 Ignavibacteria bacterium
AATCCGGCGGGGAGGAGGATACCGAAGGGTCTGCACCCGGTTGTTCAGGTCCCGCGTTCGCCTGCGGGAAAAGGAAACAGAAGAGTATTAGAGAGAGCATATGAAAGAGCGATCTTGTGATGGTGTTCATACTAATCCTTAATACAGCGGACATGGAAGCCGTAATTTCCTTCGATGAAATTGTAGTGCAGGGAGATATAGACGTAGGAATTGTTCAGTTGAAGATAGCTCACCTTCATCGACGAATCCGCGGTGGAACTCCATGCCTCCGCGACCGTCCCGAATAAGGTGTACCGGTTGACGGTGATTCCGGGAGTCCTGAGACCGGAGAGCATGAAGGAAAATCCGCTGGCGTCGGTCCCCACACCATTCCCGGATCCCTCACCGACCGCTTTCAATGAGTTCCCGTCACCGCTGACGTTCGACGAGAGCGTCAGGAGATCCGACCATGTCGGGAGGTGCCATCCGGGCGGGCAGATCCCCTGCGCGCCGGAGTCGGTGGCGTAGGCCATCGCCTCGCTCCACTGGTAGAGCCCTCCGAAGGCCGCGCAATTGGCGGTATCGTCGTTATAACAGTACTTCTCGACGACACCGTTGTCCGACGGGTCCGCAAGTGAATCGATCATCACACCCACGTCCAGGTTTTCCTTCAGCCAGCACTGGTTTCCGATCCGGACCGTCGGATATATTTTCCCCGAGTAATCGACGGTGGGAGTCCCCTCGCAGGGAAGACCGAACGGTCCGCCCGTGGTAAAGTTCCAGACCGGCCCCTCGGTCGCATTACCATGGCCGTCATGCGCGACGACTCTCCAATGGTAGGTTGTATTGATGTTCAGTCCCTGGACCAGATACGTGGTGTCACCGATTCCCCGGGGGTTGACTTTCGTTTGAGGCGGATTCTCTTCCCCGACATAGAGATCATACTTCAGATAATCATTCTCGGGATCCTCGCACGACCACGTGAACCTCAACGATGTGAATTTCCCCGTATCTGCGTTGACCGGGGAATGATTCTCCGGGACACCGGGGGGATCACCGAAGTCCCTGATGCACCGGACACTGAGCTGGTTGGCGGGATCGGCACTGGAGAAGGAAATCTCGTTGGTAAAGGTGAGCATCGACATGTTGGACGAGTGGATGGTATCGTCCGCCGATGAGCTCCAGATGTATGCGATGATCCCCAGGTCACCGAAGGTACCTCCATACCCGCCTCCGGCGAAGAGGCAGGTGAACCCGCTGAGATTGTTGTACTCCCCGGGGCCCGGCCTCAGGAGTATACCGGAAGAGTTTACCGTGTAGTACAGCTGTAAATACTCCGTCAGTGAGGGGATGTGCCAGTCCGGAGGGCAGATTCCCCTGTCTCCCGGTGACTCGGTATACCCCATCGCCTCTTTCCACCGATACAACCCCCCGTAGGCCTGGCAATTCAGAGAATCGTCATCGTAACAATATTTCTCGATGACGCCGTTGTCGGAGGAGGTGTCCGCACCCGGGATCATCGTGCCGATATTGAGGTTCTCCCGAAACCAGCACTGCTCCCCGATCTGGACCGTCTGGTACACCATTCCACCGTAATCAATTTCGGGCACACCCAAACAGGCGACGTTCATGGCGTTCATCACGAGGATTGCGTCCGATGAGACCTTCACCCAGTATCCCCGTCCCGGTTTCAGGCTGTCAGTGGCCTGATATCCCGAACCGGGGATAAACTCAAAATACCCCGATAATTCCGACCCGAGCTCCAATTTGTGAAGTTTCACAAGTCCCGGCGTCGTCAAACCGCCGATCATGTTCCAACCTGCCCGGACCGACAGCGTGTCCTTGTAATTCGCGAGTCCCCTGATCTGGACCGATTCGGCGGAGGCAAACTTAATCCAGAACGCCTGTCCGGGCGTCAACGAGTCCAGAATTTTGTATGCCGAATCATAACCAAAGGCGTTTGATATCGCCGTTGGAAATACAGACTCCCGGGTCGCACCGGGAACTTCGACCGGTAGCGAAAGAAGATTCCAACCGGGTTCGACGGTGATCGGGATCGTCACCGTGTCCATATGGGATCTTCCGATCGCAGGACCCGTGACACAAATCATGGAGTAGAGGATGACTGCTACCCGGATTCCCGCCCGAAGGGATGGTGTAGTCAACATGGTGGATTCTGACATCGGCCTCCTCCGATGAAACGCCCCTACTGTCATCTCCTGAAGCGAACAACGTCACCAACCAGGGAATTATTCTGAAATATCCCCCCCGATCGTATATCCACGACCGGCCCCTGTGACAGAATTGACGACGGCCTGTTGGGAAATCGACACCGTCACCGCGAATACCAAAATCAGGAAGAGATGAGGCGTATTAAACTTCATTCCTCCGTCTCCGGCGCCTCGGCGTCGAGGTTATCTTCCCAGAGGTATTTCCGGGTCTCGGCGACAATCACCGACTGGAGCACCAGCAGCGACACCAGGTTCGGAACTGCCATCAGCCCGTTGGTGATGTCGGCCAATGACCAGACGAGCGGGAGTGAGAGCACCGAACCGAGCATCACCGCGGCGACCCAGATCCACCGGTACGGTTTGATCACCCCTGTCCCCCAGATGTACTCGGCGGCCTTCTCCCCGTAGTACGACCAGCCGAGGATCGTCGAGAAGACGAAGGTCATCAGGCCGATCGTGAGGACGATCGGGCCGACGACCGGGATGTCGGAGAACGCGGCCTTCGTCAGGGAAGCCCCCTGGACGCCCGTGGTCCACTCGCCGGAGTTCACGATGACGATCCCGGTGATCGCGCAGACGACCACCGTGTCCCAGAAGGTCCCGCTCGAGGAGACCAGCGCCTGCCGGGCCGGGTTTTTCGTCTGCGCCGCCGCCGCGACGATCGGCGCGCTCCCGAGCCCCGACTCGTTGCTGAAGAGCCCGCGCGCCACACCGAAGCGTATCGTCTCCTTCATCCCGGCCCCGAGGAACCCGCCGATGGCGGCCTGACCGGAGAAGGCCGAGTTGAGGATGAGGGAGATGGTGTCCGGAATGGTCTCCCGGTTGATCACCAGGAGGATGACGCAGCCGACGACGTAGGTCACCGCCATGAAGGGCACAAGCCCCTCGCACACCCGGGCGATCGACCTGATGCCCCCGAGGATGACGATCGCTGTGAGGACCGCAAGGCAGATGCCGGTCATCCAGGTGTCCACGCCGAAGGTCTCCTGCATCAGCGAGGAGATCGAATTGGCCTGGACCATGTTCCCGATCCCGAAAGCCGACACCGCCGTCAGCGCCGCAAAGAGGACCCCCAGCCATCGTTTCCCCACGCCTCGTTCGAGAACGTACATCGGCCCGCCGGCCATCTGCCCGTCCTTCGTCCGGACGCGGTACTTCACCGCGAGGAGGGCCTCGGAATACTTGGTGGAGATGCCGAAGACGCCGGTGAGCCACATCCACACCACGGCCCCCGGTCCCCCGGCGGCCACCGCGGTCGCCACGCCGACGATGTTGCCCGTTCCGATGGTGGCGGCCAGCGCCGTGGTCAGCGCACCGAACTGGCTGATGTCGCCGGTACCCTCGGCAGAACGGCCGAACGAAATGCGGATGGCCTTGCCGATGTACCGCTGGACAACCCCCGATCTGATTGTAAGCCAGAGGTGCGTGCCCAGCAGGAGGATTAGCAGCGGCGGCCCCCAGACGAAGTCGCTGACGCCGGAGGCTATCTGTTCGAGTTGTTCCATCCGCTGCTGTGGGAACCGGTGGAAGTGGGCGGTCCGGGTGAGTTACGCGCCTTCGGTCACCTCGTGGATCTCGTCCGGAACGAGGCCGTGCGCTTCACGGTGGACCGTGACCGCCGCTTCCTTGCTCGGCGCCTTCGACAGGCAGAACACCTTGCCGGAACCGGTGTCGTACCAGTACTTCAGGTATTCCACGCCGTGTTTTTTCTGTATGGCAAGGTCCTTCTCGTGGGCATCTTTGACCGCCTCGGCGGTCAGGCCGGGGACATGATGATGGACGTCCATGAAGAGTGGCATGTAAGAACTCCTTTCAGATGATGTGTGATGGGGATTCCCGTGTGCGGGATGCGGGGACTCTCCCTGCCCCGCCCCCGTAGAGTGGGAAAAATTCTCCTTTGATGCAAGGGGGTCGATTAAGTTCGCTCTGTCAGCCGGCTGAGAGGAGTTTCAGCCAGCCGCTGTCGCGAGCCTCGAACGGCGCATAATTCGCGGTCCGTTGTTTCTGGACCTCGTGCATTCCGGTGAAATTGACTGTCTGAAACCCCGCGTCCGACACCGTTTTTCCGATCTCCTCGTCTGAATAAAACGTGACGAAATCCAGTTTCACCATCTCGGAGATTTTTCTGAACACCTCAATGGCGTATTTGCGGTGTTCGGGGATGACGAGAGCGGGTTTCAGGCAGAAATCGCCGGCGATCCTGACGTGATGCCCCCAGAGGTACGTGAGAACATCCCCGAACGCGGCCGTGGTGATGTAATAGATGATCCCCTCCATCACGGCGATCGTGGGCTTGGCCGGGTCGAAACCGTGCGCCCGGAGTCCATCGTCGAGGCGGCCGACGTCGGTAATATCGCATTCCACGAATTCGATGTTGGCCAGCGCCGGGGGCGTCAGCTTCTCTTTCGCCTTCATGAGGAAACGGTCGACGTCGAAGACGCGGCTCACCGGGTAGAGCGAGGCGATTTCCAGGGAAAGGGGTGTCAATCCGGCGGCCAGAATCAGGACCTGGCCGGCCGTCGCCGGGGGAAGGGACGCCAGGAACCGGACGATCTGCTGCTTCATGAAAAACTTCCTGTTGGAAACCGCGTGCGAGTGCATGGTGTGCTCGTCCTTGCTGAAGAGCGCCAGCAACGGCTCCCCCTCGCTGAGGTCGAGGCGCCGGAAATACCGCTGCGCCTCGGGCGTTTCCCACAATTCGTCCTCGGTCCAGTTCAGGACCAGGGCCGAGGTGGCGGAAATTTTCATGGAACGGATGATGGAAATTGCACTAACGGTTGATCGGTGTTTGACAGACGCCGGGGGCCCCCTACTTCACGGGAATTCCAGCCGGGGGATCTGAGGGTTATCGCATCAACACGAACTTTTTCACATCCTCCCGGCCCCCGGCCCGCAGTCTGTAGAAATACACACCACTCGGCAGGGCCGATCCGTCGAAGACCACCTCCCTGCTGCCCGCCGCCTGGCGCTCCTCCACGAGTGTTGCGACCATGTGGCCGAGGACATCGTACACAACGAGGGAGATATCGGAGATCCTGGGAAGATCATACCGGATCGTCGTCGAGGGATTGAACGGATTGGGATAGGCTTCATAGAGCCGGAACGCGGATGGGATCTGATTCCCACTCTCACCGATATCGGTGAGAATATCCGAGATCGGCCGGCGCCAGAAACCGGACTGGGAGGAACCCGCATAGACAAATGAGTCACCCGCGGCGAGCGAGAGTACGCCGTTGTAGGGATACCCGTCGTTCCACGATAACCAGCTGACACCCATATTCGTCGAGACGATGATACCATTAAAGCCGGTCCCCGCGAAGAGGGCGCTTCCGTAGAAGGCGATTTTTCTTACATCTACCCCCGTATTGAGGGCTGTCCAGGTCATCCCGTTGTTCGTGGAAAGATAAAGACCGTTATAATCCGCCACCAGGATTACAGTGCCCGCGACAGCCACATCTCTGACGCCCACGCCGGAGTCGCCCCCGAACCATGTCGCTCCCGTATCCGTCGACCAAAAGAGGCCCGAGGTGAAGGTGCCGGCCACGATGGTGGCGCCGTTCCCCGCGAGTGCCGTGATCAACGCCCCCGCGGTGGACGTGTCTTCCCGCGACCAGTGCGCTCCCCCGTCACCCGATCGAAATACGCCATCGCCCGTCCCTGCGAACAGATAGGGCCCGTGAGCCAGGAACGATTGAATCACGAGGTTCGTCAGGCCTGTGTTGGCGGGACTCCAGGCCCCACCGCTGTCTGTCGAGACGTAGAGTCCGCTGTCCGTGCCGGCGAAGAGGTTCTGGCCGCTTTTCCCCAGCGACTCTACCTCCTTCCGCGGAAGCCCGCTGTTGATCGACCTCCACGATAATCCCCTGTCGTCTGAACGATATACGCCGTACCCGCTCGTTCCGACGTACACGCCCGCTCCATCCGGAAGGATACAGTTGACGTACGTACCGACACTGGTGATGACGGGTGTCCAGGAATTACCCTCATTGGTGGTCCGGTACAGGCTGCCGTAGCCGCCCTTCGCCAGAACGGATGTGCCGTTTGCAGCCATGGTGCCGACGTACGTATCCAGGATGCCCGAATTGACCGGCATCCAGCTCTCCCCCTGGTTGGTGGAGCGATAGACACCGCCGGAATTTGTCCCGGCATACAATGATGATCCGCTCACGACGATGGTCCACACCTCGGGGTTCAGACCCGATACGGCTTCCGTCCAGTTCAGACCCCCGTCGGTCGATCGATAGACCCCGTCGAGTGTGCCCGCGAACAGATCCGTTCCGCTCACCGCCAGTGTTTTAATGAAGGGATAGAATATCCCCGACCCGGACTCCGTCCAGCTCATCCCATTGTCGGTCGAGCGGTAAACGCCCCCACCGTTCGTCCCGGCAAAAAGATCGGTCCCGGTTCCGGCAAGCGCGCGGATGCTCGCCGATGGAAGGCCTGAATCGGCCAAGGTCCAGCCCACCCCGTCGTTGGTCGTGCGGTACACTTCCCCGTCGTCGTTCCCGGCATAGAGAGCGCCTCCATGGGAGAGCAGGCAGCGGATCCGTGTCGTCGGCAAACCGGTGCCCGCTTCCGTCCATGTGATCCCGTCATCGGTTGTCAGAAAAACCCCGTCGCCGGAGGTTCCGGTGAAGAGGTTCGAGCCGGCCCGCTCGAAGACCATCGGGGCGGATGTTGCCATCCCGAGCGCCGACCTCGTCCAGGTCAGACCGTTGTCGGTGGAACGGTACACGCCGCCGGAATCCCCGAGGAAGATCGTGGAATCCGTGAGGGCCGGAACTCCGCCGAAACTGCCCCCCGAGTAGATCCACTGGGCCGCGGACGGCGTGACAATCACCAATAGGCCGGCGATCAACAACAGGGTGGTTTTCATACTGTCATGAGATAATCGGCGAATCTTTACCCGACCGTTACTTCTTCCACTCCGGAATCCGGCCCGGGGTCCAGGGGGCGCCGATCACCTCCAGGGAATCCTCGATCGCCTTGAGATCGTATGTCACGAGCGTTTTCAGATCGGCCAGGAGCGGGCCGAACTCGTCGGCCGCTATCTCGTAGTTTTTCATGTGCGTCCCAGTCGGGGCGGAGGTGACGGTCCAGAGATCGCCCACGACGTCGTTGATCCGGTCGAGGAAGGTGGGCGGTGTCGCCTCGAACCGGCTCTGCAATGTCCTGTCGCCGTTAAAGGCGCGGTCGATAATCTTAACCTTCTCTTCCAGCGTGAGCAACACACTCCTGAGGTGCGACGGAGCGCCCGGCGCGTCGTCGAGGACGTTTTTCATCAGCTCGATGCGGTCTTTCACGTCGGCCACCACCCTCGCCGCACCGAGCGCCGCGCGCTGGAGCTCGCCGACCTTTTTCTGGAAGGCGACGAGTGCCGGGCGGTCGGCGGCCGGGAGCGTCGCGTTGTTGAGCGGTACGGCAGTGAAAGTGTCAGGTCCGGCGATCATGGTTTCCACCCCACCGACGCGCTTTGCCAGCGTCACGGTGTACTTCCCCGGCAGTGCGAGGTGGCCCGAGCCGCTTCCCCGCGAACCCCCCGACCCCGATGACGACACCGGCCTGAGCGACGGGTACCGCAGGTCCCAGCTTGTACGCGAGAACCCCTTGGAGTTCGATCCATCCAGACGGCGTACGACGTTCCCCGCGTCGTCCCGCACGGTCAGGATGATAGCCGGTGCCTCCTCCTCGTCTTCAAGCCGTAACTCGTCGAACGTCGGGTAGGGAGGCGTCTTTTTCTGTTTGACGGCCTCCTTCTCGGCCTCCTCCCGGATCTTTTTCCTGGACTTGAACGCGTCCTTCAGGTGGTAGGTAAACGTCGCGCCGAAGGGCGGGTTGGGGGCGGTGAAGAACGCCTCGCCCTGAGACGCCTTCCCCCTGCCGCCGAGGGGACGCGATTCGATGTACATCAG
>QJVY01000111.1 GCA_003235555.1 Ignavibacteria bacterium
CGTTTCGAGATGGAGGCGCGCTCGGTATCGGCGCTGAACCATCCCGGCATCGCCACGATCCACGACGTGGAATCGACCGAGGGGCAGAAGTTCCTCGTGCTGGAGTACCTCCCCGGAGGGACGCTCCGGTCCCACCTGAAGGAACTCGGGTCACGGGACAGGGAGCTGCCGGTGGGGGAGCTCCTGGACTACGGCATCCAGATGGCCGAGGCGCTGGCACACGCGCACGAAAATCACATCGTCCACCGGGACGTCAAATCGGACAACGTGATGCTCGCCGGCGAGGGGAGGGTCAAGCTCACTGATTTCGGCCTGGCCAAGCTCCGCGGGGCCGCCCAACTCACGAAATCGGGGAGCACGCTCGGCACCGCGGCATATATGTCCCCCGAACAGATCAGGGGGGAGGAGGTCGACGGACGGGCGGACATTTTTTCCCTGGGTGTCGTCCTGTACGAGATGGCGACGATGCGGATGCCCTTCCGCGGGGAACATGACGCGGCGCTGGCCTACTCGATCGTGAATGAGGAACCGGCGCCGGTTCGAACGCTGCGACCCGCCCTGCCCGACGGGTTCGATGCCATCGTCGCGAAGTGCCTGGCAAAGGACCGCGCCGAACGCTACCAGTCTGCCCGGGATGTGGCCTCGGCATTGAAGGCAGTCCGTGCTGAAATTTCCGGCAGCGTCAAAACCGTCGTGAAACATTCGAAGCTTCCGTACGCGGCCGCGGTGGTCGTGGCCGTCGTCGCCGTTGTGGCCTTCTTCCTTTTCAGGACCCCGCCGGGCCCGGTGAACGAAAAAATGCACACGATCGCCGTCCTCCCCTTCGCCAATCTCGGTGGCGAGGGCGAGAACGAATATTTCAGCGACGGCATGACGGAAGACATCCTGACACACCTGGCGAAGATCCGCGACCTGAAGGTGATCTCGAGAACATCGGTGATGCAGTACAAAAACACGAAGAAGACGATCCGGCAGATCGGCGAGGAGCTCAACGCGGGCGTGGTCCTCGAAGGAAGCGTGCGGCGTGCCGGCGACCAGGTGCGGATCACAGCGCAACTCATCGACGCCGCCACCGACGAGCACCTGTGGGCCGAATCGTACGACAAGAAGTACGCCCAGATCTTCGAGATCCAGAGCGACGTGGCGCAGAAAATCGCGGCGGCGCTCGAGGCGACGCTCTCTCCGGCGGAGAAAGCCAGGATCGAAACGGCCCCCACCTCGAGCACCGAGGGATACACGCTCTACCTCAAGGGGAGGTACCTCTGGAACAAGCGGTCGCCGTTGACGATGCCCTCGGCCCTGAGAAACTTCCAGGATGCGGTCGCGATCGATTCAAACTATGCACTCGCCTGGACCGGCATCGCGGACTGCTACCTGGTGGCGTTCGGGGTCTACCTCGACGTTCCGCCGGCCGAGGCGGTGGACCGCTCGGAGGAGGCCATCCGGCGGGCGCTGGCCATCGACCCCGACCTGGCGGAGGCCTACTCCTCGCTGGGCGCGCTCCTGACGGGAGAATTCAAATGGGAGGAGTCCGAGAACGCCTTCAAGAAAGCCATCGAACTCAACCCCGGCTATGCCACCGCACGGCAGTGGTACGCGGAGCTTCTTTTTCTTACCGGCAGGTTCGACGAGTCGATCGCACAGACCCGGAAGGCGATCGAGCTCGACCCGATTTCGCCGATCATCAATGCCAACCTCGGATGGTGTTACCTCGCCGCGAAGGCGGGGAGGAAGGCCCTTACGCAGTCGGACAAGATCCTCGAGGCCGAGCCGGGCTTTCTGGACGCGCTGGACTGCAAGGTCCAGGCGATGGTGCTGATGAAGGTGCCGGAACAGGACCTCTTTCCCCTGTTGATTATGCGTGACAGCGCGTTCCTGCCGCTCGGCGCACCCGCCTGTGGCCGGCTCCGCGACGCCTTCGCGTCGGGCGGGCTAAAGAGCTACTGGCGGGTCCGCCTGGATATCCTCGACGAAAATTCGAAGGCGGGCACCCTCTGGTGGGAGGGTGCCTATGCCGAAAATTATGCGCAGCTCGGTGACGCCGACAAAGCGTTCCAGTATTTGACCAGGCTGATCGGTGAAAAAAATCCCCTCCTGACGTACTTCCGCGTCTGGGGGTTCTATGAATCGTTGCGGGGGGATCCGAGATACGACAAGCTGGTCTCCATGATGAATTTATCCAAGATACAGTACCCCAATCCGGAGAGCCTACCATGATCGGGCAGACGATATCTCATTACACCATCCTCGAAAAACTCGGCGAAGGGGGGATGGGCGTGGTCTACAAGGCGGAGGACACGAAGCTGAAGCGCGTCGTCGCGCTGAAGCTCCTCCCCGAAACCGCGACCTCCACCGAGGACGACAAGGCGAGGTTCCTGCAGGAGGCGCAGGCCGCCTCGGCGCTCAACCACCCGAACGTCTGCGGCATCCACTCGGTGGGGGATCATCGACATGGAGTTCGTGGACGGGCTGACGCTTCGGAAAAAAATCGCACAGGGGGGGCCGGGCGCAGGTATCCCGCTCGAGACGGCGATCGAGTACGCCATCCAGATCGGCGACGCCCTCCACGAGGCGCACGCCAAGGGGATCGTCCACAGGGACATCAAAGCCGAGAACATCATGGTCAACAGCCGGAACCAGATCAAAGTCATGGATTTCGGTCTCCGCCTCACGAAATCGTCCAGCACCGTCGGCACGCTGGCCTACATGGCCCCGGAGCAGCTGCAGGGGAGCAGCAACGACGCGCGCTCGGATATTTTTTCCTTCGGCGTGGTGCTCTACGAGATGCTCACCGGCCGGACGCCCTTCAGGGGCGAGCACGAAGCGGCGATGATGTATTCCATCATGAACGAGGATCCGGAACCGATCGACAAGTACCTGCCGAACGCCTCGCCGGAACTGCTGCACATCGTGAACCGCGTTCTCGAGAAAAATCCGGATGACCGGTACCAGAACGCCCAGGACATGGTGATCGACCTCCGGCGGTTGAAAAAAGACACGACCAAGGTGCATCGCCGGCCGACGGAGACCGTGTCGGGGGTGTACCCGGGCGGGATGCAGGGTGGCGGAACCGGCCCGGGAATGGGGACGGACTCCGGGACAGTCCCGGTGTCGACGGATTCGTCGGCATATCAGGCGGGAATGGTCAGCGGCGTACAGCCGGCGCAAAAGTCGAAGACACCCCTGTACGCTGGTATCGCGGTCGTTGTGGTCGCCGCAATCGCGGTGGGCGTATACCTGTTCTCCGGCAAAAGTGCCCGCGAACTCAACCCGGAGATGACCACGAGGGTGCTCCAGGTCCCGTTCACGCAGATTTCGTATCCCGGCCTCTCGCCGGACGGGAAGTGGATCGCCTTTCCCGCGGCCGACGCGAACGGCAAATGGGACATCTATTACATGCACTCACAGGAGGGGGATCCGAAGAGGATCAC
>QJVY01000227.1 GCA_003235555.1 Ignavibacteria bacterium
GCTGTGGGGGGTTGGGATCAACGGCGGCATCGAGACCCTCCCGATTGGAGGGGAATTTATATATTACCCGATGCACGACCTCATCCTTCTCCGCGACATCGTCATCATTTTCACCGCGGTGGTCCTGATCATCCCCCTCTTCCACAGGTTCAGGATCCCGACGATGCTCGGGTTTATCCTGGCGGGCGTCATTATCGGACCCCACGCAACCGGCCTGATCGCCGATATCACCGACGTCCGCGTTCTCGCCGAGGTCGGGATCGTCCTGCTCCTCTTTTCCATCGGAATGGAGGTCTCACCGGCGTTACTCGTCAAAATGTGGAGGACCGTTGTCATCGGCGGCGGGCTGCAGCTGTTCCTCACCGCCGGCGTCGTGGGTTCTCTGACGCTGTTGTTCGGTTTCGCCCCCGTGGAGGCGGTGTTCGTCGGCTTCCTTGTTTCACTCGGCAGTACGGCGATCGTCATTAAACTCCTGTACGATCGGGCCGAGACCCACACCCCGCAGGGAAGGATCATCCTCGGCATCCTCCTGTTCCAGGACCTCGCTTTCGTCCCGCTCATGCTGTTCATCCCGATGCTCTCCTCGCCGGAAGGCATCGCCGCGGGCCCGATCGCCGGCCGGATCCTGACCGCCATCCTGGCCATTGCCGGGATCATCCTGGCCGCGCGGTACGTGTTTCCCTGGTTCATCAACCATGCGTTGAAGACAAGGAGCCGCGAGCTTTTCGTGATGGTCGTGGTGGTCCTGTCCCTCGGGACCGCCTGGTTGTCGTCCGCGGTGGGACTCTCCCTCGCCCTGGGTGCATTCGTCGCGGGGCTCGGACTTTCACAATCGGAATTTCATCACCAGATCGCGGCCGAGACCGCCCCGCTCCGGGACATCCTTGGGAGCCTCTTCTTCACCTCCCTCGGGATGCTGGTCGACCCCTGGTACGTCGCGGCAAACCCCCTCCTGCTGATCGGCCTGGCGCTGTCCGTGCAGGTCCTGAAAATTGCCGTGATGATCCCCGTAGCCCTCGTCCTGAAAACCTCACCCCGGGTCGCGGTCATCTCGGCGTTCTCCCTCGCGCAGGTTGGGGAATTCTCATTTCTCCTTGCCGGCGCGGGGCAGGACACGGGGTTGATGGACGCGGCGTTCTACCAGGGTTTTTTTGCCGTCACGCTCGTGAGCATGCTGATGACACCCCTCCTCCTCTCGGTCTCCCCCGCCCTCGGCGAAATGCTCCAGAGGGTCTCCCCCCGGCCCTTCGCGCGGGACGAAGACGGGGGTAATCCTCCGGGCCGACGGTCGTCGGATCACGTCATCATACTCGGTTACGGCCTGAACGGCAGGAACCTGGCCACCGTTCTGCGGGAGACCGGCCTGTCCTATGTAGTCCTGGAATTGAACGCGGAGCTCTACCGTAAGGCCGTTGCCGAGGGTCACCCCGCCATGTTCGGGGATGGGACGCGGGGGACACTCCTCACGGAGGCCGGCATCTCGGGTGCAAGGGTTCTTGTCGTGGCGATTTCGGATCCTCTCGCGACGCGGATGATCATACGCACAGCGAGGAGTCTGAACAACAAGGTCTTCATCATCACGCGGACCCGGTACGTGTCGGAGGTGGGGGACCTGTTCGGGATGGGGGCGGACGAGGTCATACCGGAGGAATTCGAGACCTCGATCGAGATCTTCACGCGCGTCCTGCGCGAATATCACCTGCCGCGTAATATCATCTCCGCGCAGGTGGACCTTCTCCGCCGCGAGGGATACGGACTGATGCGGGGTGTGAGAATGCCCGACGTCACCCTCAGCCACCTCGAGTCGATCCTGGCCGCGGGAACCACGGACACGTTCCTGGTCCTCCCGGAATCGCACGCGGACGGGAAAAGCCTTCTGGAACTGGACATCCGGAGAAAATCCGGTGCCAGCATCCTGTCGATTGTCCGCGACGGAAAACCACTCGTGAACCCGCCGCCGGACACGCTGCTCAAAGGCGGAGACATCCTCGTCGTGATCGGCACCCATCGCGATGTCGAGGGTGCATTCGACGCCCTGGGGGGCAAATCGGCGGAAGGGCCCTGAGTCTCCTCCCGACCGGAGACTACAGGATCTTCAGTCCCACCTGCAGGTAATTGTTGACTGCTCCCAGCACTGCGTACCGGAGCCGGTGGGAGCCGAAAAAATCCATGACGGCGCGGAATTCATGTGTCGGGACCCCGAACTCATCAAAAATAATCACGTCGTCCTTGTTCATGTACGGCGCCAGCGTGTTCAGGACATACAACGCGGAGGTGTACAGGTCGGAATCGATATGGATGACCTTACGTCGCGTACCGGCGAATCTCTCGAGAAACGGCCGGAGCGTATCCTGAAAAATTCCGGTTTCGAAAGCACACCGGTCGTCGCCCACGTCCGGTGTTTTCGACCCGGTCGAGAAGTGGCCCTTTTTGTACGCCCCCCAGTCGTCGGGCAACCCGACGAACGTGTCGAATCCCACGAAACGGGATGCGGGATCGCGGTTGTTCTCCACCCACCACCGTATCGAATCCCCTGATGCGACCCCGAACTCCAGGTAGTCGATCGCACCGTCGAGGTGTTCGTGGTCCAGGAGGAAACGGTACAGGTTGGTTCTCGTCCTGTTGTCCGGGAGCGGGGGGTGGAATTCCCGGTACGGGATGTCGCGGTGCTCCGAACACCACCGGGAAAAGAGCGTGAGGTAGTACAGGTGGAAAAACACGGGACTCAACACTCCCGTGAGGCGGTGGAGGCTGAGCCTGACGAACCAGTATTTGACCGATCTTTTCAGCCGGAGCGCGACGGTGGGCATCTGAATGTTCCCTCGATCGTGGTGCCTGCAGGAGCGCAGGGTGCCCCAATATATTAAAAAATGGGGAACATCGGGACATTCCCGGAACCGGCGGATGCGGGAGGGCCCGCGGTTGCTCCCCAGCATGTATGTTGTTATTTTAGGCCATGATCGCTTCAATCAGGAAGTGTAAACTGTTCAGGGGCGTGGAGTCCGGGATCATCGGGGCCAGGACGCCCGAGTTCAGGGTGCGGAACGTGAAAGCCGGGGGCCTGATCTTCCGGGCCGGGACCCGCGGGCAGCACCTGTACGTGATCGAGTCGGGGAAGGTCGGTGTCCGGGCGTCGACGGCGGCCGGGAAGTCCATGGTCATCGAGACCCTTACATCCGGTGAGGTTTTCGGTGAACTCGACATCGTGGACGGCGCCCGGCGGGCGGCGGACACCTTCGCGCTGACGAAATGCCGGCTGATCCTGATCCCCAGGAAGACCTTTCTCTCCATGCTTCAGGGCAGCCGGAAACTCGAACGGAATCTCCTCCGGATGGTCACGGGGCGGCTGCGGGAGGGGATCCGGGCGATCGCCCGCCTGGAGGACGAACATGTCTCCTCCACGCGCGCGCGCCTCAGGAGGTTCGAGAGCCTGATGGACGCCGCGTATCTCGTCCATTCCTCGCTGAACCTGCGGACCCTCCTGTCGATTATCCTCGATACCGCCGTCGAACGGGTGAACGCGGGGAGGGGGACGCTCTACCTGATCGACGAGGAGAAACATGAGCTCTGCTCCCGGGTCGTGACGGGATCGAAATCCATCGACATCAGGCTCGCCCTCGGGGAGGGGATCGCCGGACATGTGGCCCGCACCGGGGAGGTGGTCAACCTGGCCGACGCCTATTCCGATCCGCGCTTCAACCCGGAAGTGGACCGGGTATCGGGGTACGTCAGCCGCACAATGCTCTGCATGCCGCTCACAAACAGGAGGGGCGCCACGATCGGCGTCGTCCAGCTGCTGAACAAGTCCGCCGGGCGGTTCGACCATGAGGATGAGACGTACATTGCGGCGCTCTCCGTCCACGCGGCCACCGCGATCGAAAATGCCAGGCTCGCGGAGCGGATGATCGGCGAGGAACGCCTTTCCGCCGTCGGTCGCATGGCGGGTGCCATCGTCCATGACATCAAGAACCCGCTCAACGTCCTGCGGCTGTCCGCGGAATTCATCGCCGGGAAATCCGCCGATCCCGAGGTTGGACATGTCACCGGCATCATGATCAACCAGATCGACCGGTTCGACTCGATGGCACAGGAAATCCTTGAATTTTCCAGGGGAACGACTTCGCTCAAAATCGGGACGGTCGGTGTCGGCGAAATCGTCCGGACCGTGGAGGACATCTACGCGGCGGAACTGAAAAAGAAGGGCGTCTCGCTGAGGCGCAGGCTCGGTTTCAGCGGAGAGGTGGAGGTGGATTTCGACAAGATCGTCCGGTGCCTCCAGAACATCATCGGCAACGCGCTCGATGTCATCCCGCGGGGCGGCAGGATCGGGATTACCACGGGGCGGCGCGGTCCGTTTTTCAGGATCGACGTCACCGACAACGGACCGGGCATCCCTGAAGAGATCGTCTCCCGTATTTTCGAGCCTTTCGTGACACGGAAGAAGAGGGACGGGACCGGGCTGGGACTCGCCATCGTCAAAAAAATCGTCAGGGACCACGGCGGGACCGTGGAGGTGGCGAGTACCCGCGGAAAAGGGACGAAGTTGAGTCTTTTCCTTCCCGTGAAGGCGCGCGGCTGAACCAACCGGACCACCCTCCCCTCCAGGTCGTCCGGGGAGGCAACGGGACCCGTTGATCCGTCAGTGGTTATAGACGTGCACGTCCCTTTGCGGAAACGGGATGGACACCCCCTGTGTGTCGAATTCCAGTTTCACCCTTTCCTGCATGTCGAAAAATACCCCCCAGTAGTCCGCCTTGGCGCACCACGCCCTGACGGTAATATTCACCGAGCTGTCCCCCAGTTCGGAAACGACGACCATGGGTTCCGGATCGCCCAGGACGCGGCCGTCACCCTTCAGGATCGTCGAGATGATCTCCTTCGCCTTCCTCAGGTCGTCCCCGTAGCCGATCCCGAACACCATGTCCACACGGCGGCTGTCCTCCGTCGAAAAGTTCGTGACGCTCCCGTTGGAGAGCACCCCGTTGGGGATGATGATCGTCTTGTTGTCGGGCGTCTTCAGGATGGTGTTGAAGATCTGGATCTCGTTCACGGTCCCCATGAACCCCGCCGCGTCGATGAAATCCCCCACCTTGTAGGGTTTGAAGAGCAGTATCAGCACGCCGCCGGCAAAGTTCGCGAGGCTCCCCTGCAGCGCCAGCCCGACGGCCAGGCCCGCGGCTCCGAGGATGGCGATGAACGACGTCATCTCGATCCCGATCATCGATGCTACGCTGATGACGAGCATGACCTTGAGCATGATCCCGATCAGGCTCAACAGGAATTTGCTCAGGGAAACATCCGTGTTGCCCTTTTCCATCCTGCGTCCGAGTCCGCGCACGATCGCCTTGATGATCCAGAGGCCGATCACGAGGACTACGATGGCCATCACGATCCTCAGGCCGTAGACCGTGACCAGGTCCATCACCATGTCGACATATTTCTGTGCATTTTCCATGGTTTGTTCCTTTATTGTTGGAGTTGAGGAATGTACGGTCGATAAAAGGGAGAATTGTGCCTGCCAGGCACGGGCGTGATATTCATTGTCCGCGTGCCCTGTACAATAAGAAAGGACCGGATGGGATTCAAGTGTCCCGGTCAGCCCCATCCCGTCCCCCCCGCCGTTGACTCTCTGACCCCGATGGGATATATTGTACGACGAATCCGGGGAAACGATCCGCCACCGACCGGCCCGGAATGACTGTTTCACGCATGCACATCAGATCATGACCATCATCCACGACGACCTGATGACCCCGGAGGTCATCAACGACCCGCACACCTATTACCGCGCCCTGCGGGAGGCCGAACCGATCCACTACAACGAGAAATGGGGCGGGTGGGTCCTCACCAACTACGACGACGTGGTGCAGGTCCTGAGGGACCAGTACAGGTTTTCGTCCGACCGCATGGGCTTCCTCGCCCGGGAACTGTCGGAGGAACAAAAGGGCGGATATGCACCGATATTCGAGGTCCTCTCCCGGTGGTTCGTCTTCGCCGACCCCCCGTTCCACACGCGGCTCCGGCTCCTCCTGAACCCCCTCTTCACGCCGAAGATCGTGGGGACTTTCCGGCCGATGGTGCAGGAGATTGTCACGGGCCTTCTCGACACGATGGAGCCGCGTGGCCGCATGGAGGTGGTCCGCGACTTCGCCTACCAGGTGCCGATGTCGGTGATCCTCGCGCTGATCGGGATGCCCGACCTCGACCGCGAGAAGATCAAGCACTGGTCTGAGCAGATCGGCGTGTTCTTTTTCATCCGGGCGGACGAACCGCGCCGCCGCGAGATCGCCTGCGAGGGGGTGACCTCGATGGTGGACTACATCCGGCCCCTCGTTGAACAGCGGAAGAATGACCTCAACGACGATATCATCAGCGTGTTGATTCGGGCCCAGCAGGAGGGCGGGTTGGACGACATGGACGTGATCTCGACCATCATTCTGCTCATCTTCGGCGGGCACGAGACCACGATGAACCTGATCACCAACGGCACCCTTGCGCTGATGCGGCACCCGGGCGCATGGGAGAAGCTGCACGACGATCCGTCGATCGTCGAAAAGGCCGTCGAGGAACTCCTGCGGTACGACGGTTCCGTCAAGACGACGGTCAGGTGGGCCAAGGAGGACGTCGAGCTAAAGGGCACGACATTTAAGAAGGGCGAGCGGCTCCTGATCGCCCTCTCCGCCGCCAACCGGGACCCCGCGCAATTCTCGAACCCGGACTCGCTCGACCTGACCCGCGACCCGAACGCCCACGTGGCGTTCGCCCACGGGATCCACACCTGCATCGGCGGTCCCCTGGCGCGGATGGAGGCGCAGGAGTCCCTCCTGGCGATGACCAAACGGCTGACCTGCCCGGTCCTCGAAACGGACGACCTGCATTACGTCCCGAGCGTCATCCACCGCGCGCTCGAAAAGATGCCGGTGACCTTTAAAAAACGAAGCTGAGGAAGGACATCGCGATGGCAGGAAAAGTCCGCGTCACCGTCGATCACGGCAAATGCGTCGGGACGACAATATGCGTCCTGACCGTACCGAAGGTCTTCGCGCTGGATGAGAGGGGCCAGGCGATCGTCATCGACCCGGACGGCGACACCATCGACCGTCTGCGTTACGCGGAGGAACAATGCCCGCAGAGTGCCATCAAAATAGGGATATCCGATGGGGAATAGCCCTTTCCGTCCGCCCGCTTGACCCGTATCACTTCCCCGGTTGCCTCCACTCCATTTTCTGATCTTATTAGGGGAACTTTAATCAGAAAAGGGTGGAAACCATCATGAAATACCACGGATATCAGACCTTCTGCGCAACGATATTGGTCTTCATTCTCGTTTCAGCCATACTTTCCGGCTGCTCGGATAATCCTCTCAGTCCCTTCCAGCCGGAAATCGGGAATAACCCGGACAATTTCCAGTTCCAGGCCACCGCCATACAGAATGTTTCGACCACCGCGGTATACACCTGGAACAATACGGGAGCCCAGGCCAAGGTGAACCAGTCGAGCGCGATCACCGGGGGCTCTGCCGAGGTTGTCTTCCGGGACGCTGCCAATGTCGAAGTCTACCGCCGCTCGCTTGCCCTCAACGGAGATTCCACGAGCAGCGTCGGGACTCCCGGCACCTGGACCGTCGTGGTGACCCTTACCACCCTGGACGGCACCCTCAACTTCAGGGCCGAAAAGTTTTAGCTTTCCACGGTTTCCCAAGACTGCGTTCCAAATACACGCCCCGGTCGGAATCCGACCGGGGCGTTGTATTGAACGGAAGAATACCAGATTCTCCGATCCCGGGACATTCAGTATCGATTCACGGACCGGACCGTAACCGGCGCGGGCGATCGTTTACTCCCCGATGATCTTCACCAGCACCCGCTTTCTTCTTTTCCCGTCGAACTCCCCGTAGAAGATCTGTTCCCAGGGGCCGAAATCCAGCTTCCCCTTCGTGATCGCCACGACCACCTCGCGCCCCATCACCTGCCTTTTCAGGTGCGCGTCGGCGTTGTCCTC
>QJVY01000181.1 GCA_003235555.1 Ignavibacteria bacterium
TGGGCGGACGCCTTCCGCGGGGACTGGCAGATGTATCCCGGTTCGGGCTACGTCGTCGCGATGCCCAACCCGCACGGGTCGATCGGCTACGGGCAGGAGTTCACCGCCGCCATCTCGAGGGACTGGAACGGGAAGGTCTTCCGCGACGTCATGGCGGTTGCCGATTCACTGGAAAAGGTTCCATGGGTGGACGCCGACAGGGTCGGGGCGATGGGATGGTCGTACGGCGGGTACATGATGATGTGGCTGGAGGGGCACACCGACCGGTTCAAGGCGATCGTCTCCATGATGGGCGTCTACAACCTCACGGCCATGCACGGGGCGACCGAGGAATTGTGGTTCCCCGAGTACGACCTCGGTGGCACGCCCTGGACGTCGGACCTCTACCGGACGATGTCCCCGAACAATGCCGTGCGGAATTTCAAGACGCCCTGCCTGGTCATCACCGGCGAGAAGGACTACCGGGTGCCCTACACGCAGAGCCTGGAATTTTTCACGGGGTTGCAGCGGATGGGGGTGCCCTCGAGCCTCATCGTCTTCCCGAACGACGGCCACTGGCCCTCCGGGGTGAAGTCGATGCCGTTGTACTACAACGCGCACCTCGACTGGTTCCATAAGTATCTGGGGGGAGACCCCGCACCCTACGACATGAAGAAGATGGTGAGGAACCAGGCGTTTTCCACGGCGCCGAATTCGACACCGTGATTGGGATGTCGCCCGGTCGCCGTCACGGTCTTGACTTTTCAGCAGGTCCGGGGTACTATACATGGTTATCAATTATGACTATCACCACAATTATTACAGAAGATGAGTAATTTCCGTCCGACAACGCTCGTCGCATTCGCGGTACTTGGAGGCCTGCTCTCCCTTGCATTGCTGTATCAGCACCATGCCAGCGCCGGGACCACCGGGTTTGTGGATATGCTCTGCGGGGGTGGGGCGGAAAGCGGTTGCGAAGCCGTCAATAAAAGCGAGTATTCGGTCATACTGGGTGTTCCCGTCGCGGCACTGGGGATGTTCTTCTACTGTACGCTCGGCGTACTCCTGGCCGCCACGTCACGCATGGGACGCCGCTCCCGGGGATTTGCGATCCGGGTCGCCCGGGCGGGGCTGATCATCGCGCTCGGGATTGACCTGATTCTCCTCGGTGTCCAGTTGATCCAGATCGGACAGCTCTGCTGGATGTGCATCTCGACATATTTTGTGACGGTCGCCATGCTCTTGCTCATAATCCGGCAGGGAAAGGACCTTTCAGATGATCGCGGCGTGAAGCGTGTACCCGAAAACCATGGCAGGCGGGGACTCGTCGCCATGATGGTAGGTATCGTGTGCGTCGGTGCCGTAGTGTATTCGACGGACGCTGCATTATCTGTGCTTTACGCACCGCCGCAGGTCCGGCAGCTCGAGGAGGAAGCGGTTGCCGAATATCATCGAGGTGCGGCCGTCACGATCAAAACGGGCGGGGCCCCGGTCATGGGTAACCAGAATGCCCCGATTCGCATCGTGATATTCTCCGATTTCCTCTGCCCCTACTGCCGGCAAACAGCGCTGTATTTCAAGAAACATATGCCGGTTTGGAAAGACCGGGTCTCGGTGACCTTCCTGAATTATCCGCTCGACCGGCTCTGCAATCCGCGTATCGACAAGGGGACCCACCCGGGGGCCTGCTGGGCAGCGCTGGGGGGCCTCTGCGCCCAGGACCAGGGAAAATTCTGGGAATACCATGACAGCGTGTTTCAAAACCCACCGGACAATCCCACCGGACAGAAGATGATGGAGATCGCCCACGGGGTCGGTATAGACACCACCGCGATGAAGGCGTGCCTGACCTCCAGAGAGATGCGTCGGAGGATCCAGGTCCAGATCGACGATGCGAGGGCAATCGGAGTGAACGGGACACCGCGCATTTTTATCAACGGAAAAAGAGTTTCCAAGCTCGCGGCACTTCCGGCGATACTCGTGAGCGAGGGGGAACGGCTGAAGATCACACCGCTGGAAGATTCCCACAACTGGTGAGCGTCCCACCCTTTGCAGAATAGTGGACCCCGGGTCTATAACCGACCCGGCACCGCGCCCTATGACATGAAGAAGATGGTGAGGAACCAGGCATTCACGTCCCCTCCGACAACCTCCTCATCGCCATAATCGACAGGTCGTCGAATTTCCCGGAGCCGCCGCTGAAGGCGGAGAGGTCGCGCCGGGCGATTCCGATCAGGGCTTCGGGGGTGACGCCCGATTCCCGGGCGACGAGCGCGGAAATCCGCGCCTCGCTGTATTCCTCCTTCTCGGAGTTGCGGGCCTCCGAGAGGCCGTCGGTGTAGATGAAAATGGAGTCCCCCGGAGCGAGCTTCGTCGTGACGCTCCGGTACCGGGCCCCGAAGGAGATCCCCAGCGGAAGTCCGGTGGTTTCGATCGACCGGATGGCGCCGCCCCGCACGACGAGGGGATGGCAGTGCCCGGCATTGACGAACTCCACGGTACCGTCGGCCGACGCTCTGCCGGCGGCAAGCGTGATGAAGTTCGACGACAGGGTCGTTTCGCAGAGGAGCCTGTTGACGCGCTCCATGAGCCCCGCGAGAGTCGGTTCGGAGTGCAGGAGCGACCTGACCGTGGCATGAAGATAGGAGACGAGGAGTGAGGCGGCCACGCCCTTCCCCGAAACGTCGCCGAGGAAAAAGTACATGTCCCCGCCGCTTTCCGACGGCCTGATCAGATCGCAGTAGTCCCCGCCCACCGGGCCGAATGGTTCATAATGGTAACAGAACTCCCAGCTGTAGACACGGGTGTTGCACATGGGGAGGAGCTTCCCCTGGACCCGTGCCGCGAGTTCGAGGTCCCTCTCGATGGTCTTCTGCTCGCCGGGCGAGAGGTGCTCCAGGCAGACGGTCACCAGGGGATCAGCGCGGAGGTATTCCTCCTCGATGGGCTCGTGGCAGACATCGCAAATGCCGTAGGTCCCCGAACCGATCCGCTCCAGGGCGGCGTCGACGTCCTTCAGGAGGTGGACGAGCTGGTCGTCGTGGCGAACATGTTCAAGAGCTGACCGGATGCGTCCGCTCCGCTCGATGAGCTGGGCCTGGACGGCGGCCGTATCGACGGGTGTCATCTGGTGGTACTCTCCCGGTTCGTTCTTTGATAGATACGCGTAATATAATAGTATACGCGGGGCCTCCACCCCGGTTTCGGGGCACCGCCTTGATTTTTCGGCACACCGGGTGTATGTTACGTGACCCGTTTCTCATCCGTACTGAATTTCAACGACATTTCCAATGCCTGATCCGGCCGGGACGAAGTCGCCCGTTCAGAACCTGAAAAAGGGTGATCTCATCACCGTCACGACCGACAATCTTTCCGGAGAGGGCACGAGCGTCGGCCGGTGGGAGGGGATCGCCTGCTTCGTTGAGCACGCGGTCCCGGGCGACACCGCCAGCGTCAGACTCTATAAAATCAAAAAGCAGTTCCTCGCCGGCCGCGCGGTGGAAATTCTCAAACCTTCCCCGCTGCGGACCCCTCCGCGCTGCGCCCATTTCGGGACCTGCGGCGGGTGCCGCTGGCAGGACCTGGACTACGAGGCGCAGCTGGAGTTCAAACGCCGGCGCGTGGGCGACGCCTTCAGGCATATCGCCGGGATGCCCGGCGTCGAGGTCCAGCCGGTAGAACCGTGTGCCGACCTGTACCATTACCGGAACAAGATGGAATACACCTTCTCCAATGAACGGTGGCTCACGCCGGAGGAATTCGCGGCCTCACCGGTCCGGGAACCGCGCCTGGCGCTGGGGCTGCACCTCCCGGAGAAGTTCGACAAGATCCTCGACCTGGGGGAGTGCCACCTCCAGTCCCCGGGTGGGGAGGCCGTCATGCTGGCCACGGCCGAACATTTCCGCGCCAGGGGATGCGACGCCTACTCGTCACGCACCCACGGGGGGTACCTGCGACACCTCGTGATCCGCGAGGGGAAACTCACGGGGGAGACGATGGTCAACCTCGTAACGACGCACGACCGGCCCGATGAAATGGGGGCCTTCGCCGCCATGATCGCCGGGAGGTTCCCCGCGGTCACCACGGTCGTGAACAACATCACCGGGCGGAAATCAATGGTCGCGATCGGGGAGCGGGAGGTCGTCTACCGCGGCGACGGGACGATCACCGAGAAAATCGGCGGGTACACCTACAGGATCTCCGCCAATTCGTTTTTCCAGACGAATACGCTGCAGGCCCGGACGCTTTTCGAAACGGTGCTGGAACTTGCGGAGGTTTCCCCGGCCGACACGGTCTATGACCTCTACTGTGGAACGGGGGCGATCGCCCTGTATATCTCCGGATACGTGGAGAGGGTCGTGGGGATTGAAGTCAGCGAGAGTGCCGTGCGGGACGCGCGGCGGAACGCCGCGGAGAACGGCGTCGCCAACTGCATTTTCGTGAACGCGATACTGCCGGCCGGCCTCGACCGGAATTCCGAACAACTCTCCGGGCATCCGGCCCCCGGGGTCGTCGTCGTCGATCCCCCCCGCAACGGCCTCCACGCGAAACTCATCGAGAAAATCAACCTCCTCTCCCCGAAAAAAATCGTCTACGTCAGCTGCAATCCCGCCACGCAGGCGCGGGACGTCAAGCTTTTCGCGGGTGCGGGATACCGCCCCGGCCCGGTCCGGCCGGTGGACATGTTTCCCCACACCGACCACATCGAAACGGTGACGGTCCTGAGGAAGTAGGGTGAGTCCCGTGGCGGGCGCTCAGGGTTTCCTCCCCTGGAAAATCGTGGCGGCGCCGAAACTCAGCGCCGTGACGGTCCCGTCGGTGAAACCGGCCCGCTCCATCATCCCGAGGAATTCCCCCGCGGGGGGGAAGGCGGCGATCGACTCGGGGAGGTACCCGTAGGCCGATCCGTCCCCCGAGATGATTCTCCCGACGAGCGGCAGAACCACCTTCGCGTGGATCCGGTGGAGGCCCGCGGCGACCGCGTTGCCGGGGACCGTCAGTTCGAGTATGACGGAGGTGCCGCCCGGTTTCAGCACCCTGAACATTTCGCGAAGGGCGAGGGGACGGTCTGCGAAGTTCCTGATGCCGAACGCGACGATCGTCCCGTCGAAGGAACAGTCGCGAAAGGGGAGGGAGAGGGCGTCCGAGGCGGCCAGTGCGGCACGGCCGTCGCCGTGCGCGCGGCGGAGTTTCGTCCCGAACAACGTGAGCATGTTCAGCGAAAAGTCGGTTCCGACGACCAGGGCCGGGTTGGTTTCGAGGAGCGCGAGCGTGACATCCCCGCTGCCGGCGGCGATGTCCAGGAATGTCCCGCTCCGGTGTCGTCCCAGGATCCGGGCCGCCTTCCTCCTCCAGGAGGAGTCGAGACCGAAGCTGATCAGACGGTTGAGGAGATCGTAGGTCGGGGCGATCCGGTCGAACATCGCGCGGATGAGGGCCGGCCGGCTCTGTTGTGAGGCGGGGGAGTTTTTCATACAATACGGAACCTGAAGATTGCATTTTTCAATATGATATCCAAACGCTGGTTATTCCTCGCGGGGATCCTGTCGCTGCTCGCACCGCGGCCGCTGTCGGCGGGCGGATCGGGCCGGAACATCGTCGCGGTGCCGCTCGAGGGGGGGATCGTCATCGACGGCAGGCTCACCGATCCCGCGTGGGAAGCCGCGGTCCCGGTGGGCGGGTTCCTGCAGTACGACCCGGAGGAGGGGGCCGTCGCCACCGAGGCGACGACCGTCCGGGCGCTCTTCGACGACCATCATCTCTACTTCGGAATTTTCTGCGCCGACTCGGACCCCTCCGGAATCGACGGCCGCCTCAGCCGCCGCGACAGGACCGCGCAGTCGGACCGGGTTTCGGTGATCATCGACTCCTACCACGCGCACACGACCGCGTTTCTCTTCGCGACGACCGTCGCCGGCGTCCAGAGCGACGGCGTGTTCTCCTACGACGGTCTCGTCTATGACGTGCAGTGGGACGCCGTCTGGGAGGTGGAGACCGCCGTCACCGATGGGGGCTGGGAGGCCGAGTTCAGGATCCCCTTCAGCGCGCTCCGGTTTTCGAAGCAGGACAGCGAGTACGTCTGGGGGGTCAACTTCCGGAGGTACATCGCCCGAAAGAGCGAAACCGACGAATGGGTGATGGTCCCCCGGAGCGAGACGCCGCCCGGCGTCCTCTCCTCGGTCTCGCGCATGGGTCACCTCTCGGGCATGTCGTCGATCTCGCCCCCTCTGCACATCGAAATCCTCCCCTACCAGGTCTCCAGTTACGGCGAGTACGCCCAGCCCGCACCGTTCAGGTCACGGAAGGATCTGACCGGGAGCCTCGGCCTCGATTTCAAGTACGGGATCACCAACAACGTCACCTTCGACCTGGCGGTCAACCCCGATTTCGGGCAGGTGGAGGTGGACCAGGCCGTGTTGAACCTGACCGTCTTCGAGACCATCTATCCGGAGAAACGGCCCCTCTTTCTGGAGGGGGCGTCATTTTTCACCTTCGGAAACGCTTTCGACAACAGGGACATGAAACTTTTTTATTCGCGCCGGATCGGCCGCGAACCCACGCTCTCCCGGAGCCCCTCGCCCGGGACCATCTTCGGGGAGAACCCGAGGAACACGACGATTCTCGGTGCCGCCAAGCTCACCGGCAGGACGGACGACGGGCTGACGTTCGGGGTGATCTCCGCCCTGACCGACGAGGAGGTGGCCGTTGAGGAGGACGTGGACGGCAACCCGGGAAACCCCATCCTGGTGGAGCCCCGGGCGGGGTACTCCGTCTTCCGCTTGTCGAAGGACATCGGGGAGGCGTCGAGGGTGGGGCTGCTCGCCACGGGCGCGGCGAAGGAATTCAACGAGCCGTCGTTCAGCGGGGGGTTCGACTGGAGGTTGAGGTTCGATGACGACGCCATCCTGGCCGACGGTTACCTCGCAGGATCGCGCCCGTCGGAGTTTTCCGGCATCGGCGGGAGGAGGGAAGGGACGGCGGGCCGGCTCGCGCTCGGCCGCATCCAGGGGGAGCACCTGCTGATGTTCTCGACGTACGATTTCGCCAGCAGGAATTTTTCGATCGACGACCTTGGATTTTTCAGCGCGCCGAGGGAGCACGGGGGGTACACGCAGGTCACCTGGCGGGAGAACGCCGCCGGCGAGGAGTTCATCAGGCGGTACGCCCTCACCCTCCAGCCGACGTACCGGTGGAACTGGGACGGGATCGTAACGACGAAATCCCTCGAGTTCGAACCGTCCTTCGAGTTCACGAATTTCTGGTTCCTGACGCTCAACGCCGCCCACCACTTTACGGCCTACGACGACGCGGACCGCGGGATTGCGGGGATCTACCGCCGGCCGGAATCGAACGCCTACCGCCTCATCCTCGACACCGACACGCGGCGTTCCGTCTCGCTCAACGGGTACTTCGGGTACGACCACGACGCCAGATCGATGCGCCGGTGGATCGCCTCGTTGCAGCTCACGCTGCGGGTCACGGGCTGGATGGAATACACGCCGGCTGTCACGATCGTCAGGACACGGGCGGAAGAGGCGTGGGCGATCCCGGTGTACACCACCGCCGGGCATAACCTCTTCGGTGACAGGGACGTCAACGAGACCGATTTCTCCCTCAGGGGAATCGTTTCCTTCAGCCGCAACGTCACGGCGCAGTTCTTCACGCAGATCTTCCTCGCGAAGGGGACCTACAGGAACTACCGGGAACTGCGGGGGCCGGACACCTTCGAAACGATCGCCTACGACCCCTCACTCGGCCGTCCCGACTTCAACGACAAGGTCCTGAATGCGAACGTCGTCCTCCGGTGGGAGTACAGTCCGGGGAGCACGATCTACCTCGTCTGGACCCACGAACGGTTCGGGAGCGTACCCACGTACGGCGGGAGTTTCGAGGACGACGTCGCGAAAACCTTCAAACTGCCCGTGAATAACACCATCCTCGCGAAAATCAGCTACTGGTGGAGCCTGTAGCCGAACCGATGGCGTGCCGGTACCGGCCCGCCCCTCTCCCTTCCACGGGCGCCCCGGACGTCAACCGATCCCCCCGGGGGGGTGTCTAACTCATGAATTCTGAAACTACTGGTACCCGGGATGCCTGCTCCTGAAGAGCGGGATTTGATACTTCGGGCGAAGGAGGGATCCGACGGGGCGTTCCGGCTTCTCGTGGAACGGTACATGAAGCGCGCCTATGACATCGCCATCCACTTCGTCAACGATCACGACGACGCGCAGGACGTCGCCCAGGAGGCTTTTGTCCGGGTGCACAGGTCCCTGGGCGGGTTCAGGGGGGACGCGGATTTCGGGACCTGGCTCTACAGGATTGTGACGAACCTCTCCATGAACAAAATCCGGAGCCGGAGATCGAGGGCGCGATTCGAGGTCAGGGGTGACGCCATGATCGAAAACATGTCGCATGCGGGATCGGGGGCTGCCGCCGAACCGGACATGACCGCGCTCATCGAGAGGGCCCTCCACGAACTGCCCACGCTCCAGCGTGCGGTGGTCCTGCTCCGGCACCTCAACGGTCTTTCCACCAGGGAAGTCAGCTCGATCCTGGACTGTTCGGAGGGGACGGTAAAAACACACCTGCACCGGGGGTTGAAAAAGATGAGAAAGCTGCTCGATTTTGTAGCGACGGACGGAATATGAACGGACACGAAAAGATCAGGTTGACGCTGTACGACTACCTCCGGGGGGAACTCGGTGACGAGGAGAAGATGGAAATCGCCGCTCACCTCGCCGGTTGCGCCCGCTGTTCCCGCGAGGCGGAGGAGCTGCGGGACCTCCTGAAGGTGTTCGCCGCGCCCTCCGTCCGTCCGAGCGACGCGCTCCCCGATGGGCACTGGAAGACCTTCATCGCGGGAGTGGAACGCCGGATCGCAGCCGCCGGGCGCCCTGCGCCTGTCGGTCCGGTCCGCCGGGTGTCCGATGCCGTCCGGGACTTTCTGATCTTCAGGCGTCCGGCGGCGATCAGGAGCCTGGCCTTCTCCGCAACGGCGGCGGTCGTCGTCGCGGTGGCCGTGTGGGCGCTGCTCCCGGTCGGGGGGGACGGGGGCCGCCCCGGTGTGTCTCCGGACGGGACGCCGGAGAGCGGCAAAGCGGTCGTCCGCGGTAACGACGTCGCCGGGATACCCGACACGATGACCGATTTCGACCGCCGCGTGGCGGAATATTTCCGGCGCTCAAAAACCCTCCTCGTCGGCATGACGAACTCCGTGCCGGGCGAGGGGGACGCGCACGATCTCGACGTGGAGCGGTCCGCCTCCCGCAGGCTGGTGCACGAGGCGAGGTACCTGCGCAACGGGCCCGTCGACGAGCGTTCGTGGCGGCTCATGGAGGACCTGGATGAGATCATGATCGAGCTGGCGAACCTCGATGAAGGGAGCGGCCGGTCGTCGTCGGTCATGCTCCGCGACGGGATTAAAAGCCGGAACCTGCTCTTCAAGCTGCGCATGCGGGAAGCCCGGTCGGCCGGCACACCCGTACGACAGGCGGTATACACCAAATAGAGGATGAACATGAAAACAACCCTGATGCCGGCGGCACTGGTCGCCGCGATTCTACTGATTTCGACGCCCCTCCGGGCGGCCCGCGCCGGGGAGGACGGCGGTAACCCCGACGATCCCGCGTACTCGCTCTATAAGAAAGGGTATGCCCTGATCCTCGAGGAGAACTGGAGGGAGGCCCGCGACATCTTCAGGGAAATCCTGAAGAAATATCCCGCTTCCGAATACGTCGACGACGCCGAGTACTGGACGGCCTATTCCTACCGGGATGAAAACCGTAAAAAGGCGGTGGAGAGTTACAAAAAATTCCTGAGTGCCCACAAGGAGAGCAGGTATTTCGACGACGCGCTCGCCGATTTCGATCAGCTGCTCGCGGCTCCGGCACTCCTGTCGGTCCCGGACGTGGAATTCGTGGCTCCGGATGTTTCACCGGTCCTGATGCTCACCGATTCCCTGTCGAAAATTTCGATCGCGTCGCTGCCCGCCCCGGTGCTCGCCCCCGCGATAAAGATGGGCCACCTCCGGAGGATGCTGGGCGGAAGGCTGCGCGGTATGCGCGGCTACAGCGTGTTCGGTCTCCGCGACGAGAAGATCGATCCCGACACCCGGATCAGGCTGGAGGCGCTGAACGCCGTCGCCATGACCGGCGAGGACGAACGTTCCTTCACGACGCTCAGGAAGGCCGCCCTCGACCGGAACCAGGAGGAGGTGATCAGGGTTTCCGCCATCGAGGCCCTGTCGGGGTTCAGGAAATATGACGTCCTCCCGGTCTTCCTCGAGATCGCCCGGAACGACACGAGCGAGGAGATGCAGCTGTTCGCCATCGACTACATCGGGAGCGCCGCCGGCGACAAGGAGAAGGCTTTCGACGTGCTGATGGAGCTCTACTCGTCGCTGCCCGCCGGCCAGAAGGAAAAGCGGCGGATGGTGTTCTACTCCATCGCGGAACTCGGCGGCGAACGGTCCATCGACTTCCTATCGAAGGTGGCCCGCTCGAACGGCGACTACGACCTCCGTCGCGAAGCGATCTATTACCTGGGCACCATCGGCGGCGAAAAGGCCCGCACGGTGCTCTACGAGATCCTCGACGTGAAGTAGGACTGCAGCCAGGCGTGTATGCCGCGGGCCCGGGAGGGAATCCCCCGGGCCCGCGGTTTGGTATTCTCCCCCCCATTCCGTATTTTCTTCCACCTTTTTACTCCTTTTCCATTCTATCGATCCGGTATGCGTTTCACCGACGCGGCGGTCTCTGGCGGGCTCGCCGTATGTTCACTGCTCACGATACTCGCGGGGGTATTCCCTTCGTCCGCGGCCGCGCAGGGCCACGACAGGGTCGTGACCGCCGTCCGGACGTCGGTTCCGCCCCGGATCGACGGCGTGCCCGACGAGGCCGAATGGCGGGATGCCGTGCCGGCGACGGATTTCATCCAGCGCGACCCCGACGAGGGAAAACCCGCCTCCGAGAAAACCGAGATTCGTGTATTGTACGACCGGGACGCGATCTATTTCGGCTGCGTCTTTTATGATTCCCGGCCTTCGGAGATCAAGAGTCCCTTCACCAGGCGGGACAACGAGATCGAGTCCGACTGGGCCTCCGTCCGCATCGATTCCTACCACGACCACCAGAGCGCCTTCGAGTTCACGTTCAACCCATCGGGGGTCAAGGTGGACATCCTCCAGTTCGACGACGGCAACAACGAGGACGTGTCGTGGGACCCGGTCTGGTTCGTGGAGACGCGGATCACCCCGGAGGGGTGGACCGCCGAGCTGAAAATTCCCTTCAGCGTGCTCAGGTACAATTCACCGGCCTCCGATACCGGGGAGTCCGAGTGGGGAATCAATTTCTTCCGCCGCATCAGCCGCAACCAGGAAGACCTCCGCTGGGCGTTCACACCTAAAAAAGAAAGCGGCTTCATCTCGCGTTTCGGCCTCCTCACCGGCCTGCGGGACCTTCCGGACCCCCGGCAGATCGAAGTGATGCCCTTCACCGTGGGGAAACAGAGTTTTACGCCGGCGTCCACCGTCCGACCGCGCCAGGACGAATTTTCGGCCGACCTCGGCGCCGACATCAAGTACGGCATCTCGAAGAATTTCACACTCGACGCCACGCTCAATCCGGATTTCGGCCAGGTGGAGGCCGACCCAGCGGTCCTGAACCTCAGCTCCATCGAAACCTTCTACCCCGAGAAGCGCCCTTTTTTCATTGAGGGGACGCAGTTCATCAGGTTCACGACATTCGGGGGGACGTTCGGTCCGGGGATGTTTTATTCCCGCCGGATCGGCCGCGGCATTTCGCCGGGAGAGGTTTCGGTTCCGGCCGGCGGCCGGATCGAGGAGATTCCGCAGACGACCACTCTCATCGGGGCGGTCAAACTGAGCGGGAAGACTACCGGCGGCCTGGCGGTCGGGATCCTCGAGGCGTTTACGGAGGAGGAGCGGGCCGTCGTTTCCGATGCCGCCGGGAACAGGTCGGAACAGGCCCTCGAACCTTTCGGGCATTACAACGTGATCCGTTTCAGGCAGGACGTCCTGTCGAATTCCTACGTAGGGGCCATCCTGACCTCGGTGTCGAAAACCTCCCGGGCGCCCGCCTTCACCAACGGGTACGACTGGAAATTACGGTTGGACGACAACACGTACGCGCTGGACGGGTTTCTCGCCCTCTCCCATTCAACGATCGGTCCGGGCACCCGGGCGACCGGTTCGGCGGGGAAGGTGTCCCTCTCGAGGATCGCCGCCGAACACTGGCTCTGGGACGCGGGGTTCGATTTTACCTCGAAGCAGTACAACATCAACGACGTCGGCTTCTTTTTCTCTCCCAACGATATCGGCGGCAGCGCCTCCCTCACCTATAAGGAGGACGCACCCGCTGAGGTCGTGCGGCATTACACGATCGGGGTGAGCGTGCACGGGCGGCAGACGTTCGACAACGTGAACATCTTCCGGTCGGTCAATGCGAACGGTTCGCTCCTCTTCACCAATTACTGGAGCGCTTCGTGGAACGCCGGCTACGATTTCGGCCTGTACGATCACCGGGAGACCAGGGGGAACGGGCTCTACAGGAAACCGTACAATTGGAACTCGAGCCTGAGCCTGTCGACGGACGGGAGGCAGGTGGTGGTGGGGAGTATCTCCCAGTCCTTTGGAAAGGACGACAGGTCGAAGACCTCCCATTCGACGGCGCTCGGCGTGGAGCTGCTGCCTGTTTCGTGGATGCGGTGGGAGGTCCAGGGGGAGTATGCGAAGTCGAAAAACGAGGAGGCCTGGATCATGAACGACCGGTCCGTCGCGCCGGCCGCCGCGGTCTTTGGTGACCGGAACACCGAAACGTGGGGCATGACTCTGAGGGGGACCCTCGCCTTCACGCGTGAGCTGACGCTGGAGTATTACGGACAGATCTTCCTCGCGAAGGGGTATTACAGGAATTACCGCGTGCTCACCGGCGACGCGGCGTTCATCCCGACGCCCTCCACCCCGGAACTGGCCGGGGCCAACTTCAACGCAAGGACACTGAATTCAAATCTCGTGTTCAGGTGGGAATACCTCCCCGGGAGCACGATTTTCTTCGTGTGGTCGCAGGCGAGGGCGGGCGATGACGGGAAGTACCTGTCGACCGTGAGGGAGAACGTGGACGGGACGTTCAGAATACCGCCCGCCAACGTTCTCCTTCTCAAGATCACCTACTGGTGGAACGTCTGACGCGTTCCCCCGGCTGATCAGCCGTCCGGCTTGCGCTTTTTGGAATCGGACCGCCCCCGTGCGGGTGCGCTGCTCCTGGCGGCGGGCCGCTGTGTCCTCGCCGCCGGCGCCTTCCCCACCGATCTCTGTGCGGGCCGCTCCTGGTTCCGGCTGCGGACCTCCCCGCGGTTTTCCTGCTGTATCCGCTTCGATCTGTTCACCTCCGGGCTCCTCTGGGCGTCCCGTTTCGGGGCGACCTTTGCGGAAGCGTCCCTGCGGGGCGCAACCCTCCGTTCCGGAGTGCCGGTTCCGGGATTGGAGAGCCCCTTCGGTTCCACCCTGGCATTTCGCTCGGGCTGATCGGGCCGGCCGACGGGACCGACGCGCCCCGGGCGGCTGTTGCGGTCCGCCCCGTTGATGTCGGGTTTTTCACGGTTCCCGTTCAGGGCGGGAGTGCGCTGCGAACCCGTGGTCCCTCTTTCTCTGCCGTCGGGACGATACACCTCGATGGTCTCCCGCTCCTTGCCCCTCACCACGCGTTCCTCACCGGGTGAACCCCTGTCGACCAGGTCGAACTTCCGGATCGGTTCGCGGGTCTGCCCCTGGACGCGGTCAAGTCTCACCGCGTCATTGACGATCCGGTTGTTCACCGTCCTCACCGATCCGGCCCGTCGCGTCCTTCCGAAAATCCTCCGCGAAATGTCCGGCGGCTGGATGTAATTCACCACCGAAACAGAGGAGAAGTTTCCACAGGGGACGAAGTTCCAGTAATGGACCGGTGCGATCCAGCTCGGACCGAAGGTGATTCCGACCGAGATGCTCCAGCGGGCTGACGGGGGCAGGGGAGCCCAGCCGATGTAGTCGTCATCATATCTCCATTCGACCCACGCGGGACCCCATTCGTCCCCGGGGATCCAGATCCACCCGTAGTAATCGTCGTAGGTCCACCGGCCGTAGTGATACGTCGCCCAGCCGTACGGTTCGTAGGAGCTCCAGTACCATCCGTAGTCGGTCCAGATCCACCGGCCGTTGAGATAAGGCCTCCACTCACGGCTGACGTGGAAAGGCCTCCATGCGGCCCCGAACCTCACGTTGATCCACTCCCCGTGTGCCTGGAGGGAATTATAAAATAGACCGAAGTGCCGTCCTCTCTGCCCCCTATGGCTGAAATGCGCCTCTGAAGCACCATAACTCAAAAAGAGGGCTAAAATTACCCAGATTAACCGTTTCATCGTCGTCCCTTTCAAATTGTACCGATTCTTCACTTACCGGTATTTTCTTCAATCCCCGTGCCACCATTTTACGGTGATATTTTAAATGAAAACGGCAAGTCGTTTAAACAGTTGTAGTTAATTTTATCCACGAGCGTCCGCGAATCAATACACCTGAAAATCAGCGTCGGGATTGTGATATCGCCCCTTGACATTCACGCGCCCTTCTGGTAAATTTAGTACGGGTTCTGACATTAATCCCACCTCGAAAAGATTCCATCGCGGAATCTTCGCGTATCTATAAAAAAAACAGTGTTCAAGTGACGGTAAGAATCCTTTCTTATTCGCTGCTCTACCTCTTTCTCTCTTGCGGGGTAACGGGCGTTTTTGCGGGGCAGACCTCCGCCGGAGACCCCCTCCTAGATCTCGTGAGATCGACGACCGGGGCCATCGCGCCCGCCTCTGAAGGGGTATACCGTGTCCCGAATGGGCGGGAACTCCAAGATTGGACCGCGATCGTGAAGTTGTTCAGGGGTGGGAACCTCGACAGTTGCGGCCGGCTGCTTGCGCGCCACGGATACGCCCTCACCAGCGTGAGGGACCGGCTGACCGGCAACACGGTCGACGTCATGTCGGAGCTCAGGCCGGTCCGGCGCGGATGGGGGACACTGCTGTTCAACCGGGGCGGAACGAAAGACCTCATCGTCCACGTGAACCATCCCGTGGAGGACGGCAATGCGACCGTCATCGGCACGGAACTGTTCAGGCGGTCCGGGGCTAAATGGATGCTGATCGCCGGGAGTTCAAAACATGCCGCCGGAAAAAACGCCGCCGCCGATCCGGCGAGGGCCCCCTCATCCGTCTTCCAGACATGGCATGAGGCCGTCTCCGGCCCCGGTCAGGTCGCCGTTTCACTGCACGCGTACAATCCGGAACATTACCCGTTCCCCATCACCGCTTCGGACATCATCATCTCGAACGGAAGGACCTCCGACGAGCAGTGGGGGGTATCACAGCTCAGCATGGACTTCAGGGACAGCCTGAGGGCGGCGGGGTTCCATGCCGCGCTCGCGATGATGGATTCCGGCTTCGCGCGGCTCTCCGGCGGAAACAATCCGCAGGGCGTGTACACCAACGACAACGCGGGGTTCGGACGGTGGATGAACATCGAACTCGCCGCGGACGTGCGGTACGGAACCGCGCGTTATCTGAAATTCATCTCCGTCGCGGCGAAGGTCCTCGATCCCGCCCCCTCGGACCGTGCGCGTCGGGACGGCGACTCCTTCGGACTCGTCTCCCCCCGCGTCGTGAAGGTCGACCGTGCCAACAGGCTCCTCTTTCCACCGCCGAAACCGGAAAAATACCGTATTGTGTCTTTCACGCCCGGGGAGACGAAAAACGACACGCTGGACCTGCTCTTCGGCAACTGGTTCGACGGCGCCCAATCGGGAAAGACGATCGCCCGTATCCTGGAGGACGACTCCACGGGCACCCTGGCCGAACAGCTCCGAAGGAGAAACGAGGCGGCGCGGGCGGGCCACAGCAGGATGACGGGAGTGATCAGCACCTCTCCCGGGAAATATCCCTCGGGGATGCTCGCCTCGGAGTCCGAACGGGGGGATTCGCTGCGGGACGGGGAGGACAACGGGGTGCCGCGCGAACCGCTGCAGGTTCATCGCATCCCCCTGAGGCCGGTCCTCGCCTCGACCGTGAATCCGGACCTGCCGCCGGCGACGACGCCTTTTTACTGGGGGGGTCTCCTGCCGGAGGGCTTCTCTCCCCAGATACTGACCTTCACGGCCGGTCAAACCGGGATGGAGGAGATGGCGGTCCCCGGCCTCTCCCGCTTCCTGATTCCCCTCCTGAGGAGCAGTTACCGCCCGGAGGCGCGGCATTTTATCGGGGTGGACATGACGGACATGCTCGTAAATGAGATCGCGCGGCTGGTGAACGAGTACGAGGTGGAGATGGGAGATATCGGACTGCTGGCCGAGCAGGAGGAAAACGGCGATTATTACCTGAGGCTCTTCCCGGAGAATTCGATGGCGGACCTCGGCATGAACAACCCCTGACAGGTCGATACCAGACAACCACCGGAAAACCGCCATGACGACGAAACCCCCTTCCCCCGTGGAGGCCCCCGCAGAGGGGACCACGGAGAAACTCGCCTACGGGAGCGTGGCCTCCGTCCCGACCGTCGAACCGAATGACGGAAGTCGGCTCGGGTACCACGTGTGGCGCTGGCTGACATCCCGCGAGGGTACCCTCGAGGAGGCTGTCAGAGAGTCCGGCGCGAGGATGACGATCCCGGTCGATGCCGCCGTCGGCCTGATCCGCGAACAACTCCGGACCAGGGGCGTCACGGGACTCTGATTAACCGTTTCCCCTTCCAACCGCACCAATTCCGGCAGTATCGGTTCCACCCTCACCGATTCCGCCCGTATTGGCTCCCGCCGCACCTGTCTCATCCCCTCCCGTTTCACCCGTTGCCGCCTCTTGACAATCCCTCCCCGATGTCGTATATTTTCGAAACGACATAAATGTCGTTTCAACCAATTCACCGGACAAAAATGACACGGACACCATGAAATCAGGCATCGGCGAACGCATCAAAAAAGCGAGGGAGAACAAGGAGATCGACCAGGCGACCATCGCCCGCAAAGTCCACATCGCCACCCGCACGCTGCAGCGCTGGGAAAAGGGGGAACAGGTGCCGGCAGGGGACTACCTCATGCAGATCGCCAGGTGGACCGGGGTCAGGGCCGGCTGGCTCCTGACCGGCGAGGGGGACATGTACCTCCGCACGGACACCGCCCCGAACATCCTCAGACTGACCACCAAATCCGTTTTCAAGAATGTCTCCCTCGTGGAGATTCCACTCCTCTCATCGGTCCCGGCCGGGAAAACCGCGGCGATTTTTCACCCGGAACATGTCGAAAAATACGTCACCGTCGATAACCTCAACGACCCCGGGGCCTTCGCGCTCGTGGTCAGGGGTGCGAGCATGTCCCCCAGGATCGAGGACGGCGATATCGTGGTGGTCAGCCCCCAGCGCGAGGCCAGGAGCGGCGATATCTGCGTGGTCCGTGTGAACGATGAGGACGTCCTGAAAATGGTGAAGCTGGACGCGGAGCACGTGCACCTCATTCCCCTCAACACCGAGTTCGATCCCCTCACCGTCAGGAAGCGGGACATCACCTTCGTCTGGAAAGTCGTCAGGGTGATCAAAAACCTCTGATTCTCCCCCCCCGGTAGGCGTGACGGCTGTCACGGGTTTCGTGTCGCGGTCGTGATTTGAGTCACCATTCTACTCGATCTTCCTGCTATCTTTGATCATATATTTCATCGGGTATTCAGGAACAGACGGTAAAGGACCATGGTCGAGTACAAACAGAATTTCAACTCCCTGAAACTTTCCGGGGTGCATAAAAAACCCCTCAATGTCGGTCTCGTCGCCAAGATCTGCCGCGTCAGCAAAAAGACCGTGCTGAACTGGATTTACAAGGGGGCGCTCAAGGCGTTCACCACCTTCGGCGGACACTACCGTGTCTGGCCGGGGGACCTGAAGGACTTCCTCGTCACGGCGGGCCTCGACGTTCCGTTCCAGTTCGTCGATGAGCGGAAAACCACCTTCCTGATCGTCGACGACGACACGGCCTGGTCAAAACTCCTCAAGGAGTCGCTCTGTTCGAGGTTCCCCACGGCCGACGTGATCATGTCCGACGACGGGTACGAGGGTCTGCTGCTGATCGGAGAACGAAAACCGCAGTTGCTGCTGCTGGATCTCCGGATGCCGAACATCGACGGGTTCCAGGTCCTGGAAATGCTCAACCAGCGGAAGAAGGACCACTCCATGAAGGTCGTCGTCCTGAGCGCGCACCTCGACGAAGCGGCGAGGACGAAGCTCAAGGGCAGCATGGTGGACCAGGCCTGGGACAAGAGCGAAAACATCAATGTCATGCTCCAATCGATCGAAAAACTTCTCCAGGGCACCGACACCGAAAAAGCGCCGAGGCGCCGCCGCCCGGCCCGGGTCAAGACCCCGACTGCGTAACAGAAATTCCGTATATTCCCACAACCGCATGGATCCGATCAAGATACTGCTGATAGACAAGACCGCCTCAACCAAGAACGCGCTCGAAAAAACCCCCGTCGGACGGGCATCGGCGCCGCTCGACGTGACCCTCGTCCCGGCCCGCAACGGCAGGGGCACGGGAGACCCGCTGGAGGTCAGCACGGATGTCATCCTGCTCGGGGAGTCGATCTCGAAGAAAAAAATCATCGAGCAGACGGGAAAATTCAGGGCGAGGGGGTTCGCCTGTCCCATCCTGCTCCTGACGAAGCAGAGCGAGGCGAGGCTCGCCCCCGCCTACCAGCAGGCGGGCGTCGACGATCTCCTCAACATCGCCGAGATCGGGACGCCCCTCTTCTCCTGGACCTTCACCAGCACGCTCCGGCAGATCAACGAACGGCGCAAAGCGTCGGAATACGATTACCTCAGGGACCGCCTATCGGCGATCAAGCGGTCGCTCTCTTCCCTCATGCACGACCTGAACAACCCCCTGAGCGTGATCCGTCTGGCGGTGTACCACCTCGAGAACACGAAACCGTCGAAGAACAGGCGCGACCTCTACCATTCGCTCATGATCGAAAACGTCGAAAAGATCGAGGAGAAGCTGAAGGAACTCTACCATATTCGCCGGCTCCTCACGATCGAGAAGAAGATCAAATCCCACGGCCGAAGACCCGGCCGCTGAGTTCCGACCGACGCGAATCACCGCCGTCCGTCCGCCAGCCGGTCCAGGTTTTTCCATCCCCTAGGAATATCCCCCCCGATTCTCTACATTTTCACCCGAGTTCCCGTACCCTTATCACTTTCCCGCACTCCGATCCATGGGTTTCAACTGCGGAATCGTCGGCCTCCCGAACGTCGGGAAGTCCACGCTTTTCAACGCCATCACCGCCGCCGGGGCGCCGGCCGAAAATTACCCGTTCTGCACGATCGATCCGAACGTCGGAGTCGTGACGGTGCCCGACCGCCGCATCGATGAACTCGCACGGATCTACCAGCCCCTGAAAGTCACCCCGACGGCCATCGAATTCGTGGACATCGCCGGACTCGTCCGGGGGGCCAGCCGGGGGGAGGGGCTGGGGAACCAGTTTCTCTCGCACATCCGGGAGGTGGACGCCGTCTGCCACGTCGTCCGGTGCTTCGAGGACGAAAACGTCGTCCACGTGGACGGGGGGGTGAACCCGAAGAGGGACATCGGGATCGTCGAGGCGGAGCTCATCCTCAGGGACCTCGATACTGTCGAGAGGAAACTGGCCGAAACCGAAAAACGGGGAAAAAGCGGGGAGAAGAAGCTCCGCGCGGAAGCCGACTATTACCGCCGGGTGAGGGAGCACCTCCTGGGCGGGAGGCTTGCGGTCTACGAGCGGCCGGCGAATCCCGACGAAGACGCGTACCTGCGGGGGCTCCACCTGCTGACCGGGAAACCGGTGATGTACATCGCGAACGTGGACGAGAAACACCTCGCAGCGGAGAGCGGTTACGTGGCGGAGGTGAGGGAAATCGCTGAGAAGGAGAACGCGAGGGTGGTGGTCGCCTGCACGAAGCTGGAGTCAGAAATCGCGTCGATGCCCTACCGGGAACGGGAGGGTTTCCTCCGCGACCTCGGGGTGAAGGAATCCGGCCTGGACCAGGTCATCCACGAGGGGTACGCCCTTCTGGGTCTGATCACATTTTTCACGTGCGGGCCGAAGGAGGTCCGGGCCTGGACGGTCGGCCGGGGCACGCCGGCGCCGGAGGCGGCCGGGCGGATCCATTCCGACATGGAGAGGGGGTTCATCAGGGCGGAGGTCATCAAGTACGCCGACCTCGTGCGGTACGGGTCGGAACAGGCCCTGAAGGAAAGGGGGCTTCTCGCCGTGGAGGGCAGGGAGTACGCGCTGGAAGACGGTGACGTCGTGTACTTCCGGTTCGCGGTCTGAACCGGGCGTCCCGCCTCAGCTCATCCCAAGTTTCTTCTTCGCCGTGTCGCTCATCATCGAGGCGTTCCACGCCGGCTCCCAGACGATCCTGACGTCCGCTTCGTTCACGCCGTCGAGCGTCAGGACCCTCTCGCGCACGTTGGTCGCGATCGCCTGACCCATGCCGCATCCGGGCGTGGTCAGCGTCATTTTCACGCCCACCCAGTCGTCGATGATCTTCACGTCATAGACGAGTCCGAGGTCCACGATGCTCACCGGGATTTCCGGGTCGAAGACGTTCTTCAGAGCTTCGTAGACCTGTTCTTCCGTGACTGGCGTCTTTGTTTCCATGGTCGTCATTCCTTCCGCGATGGACGTCTGTATCCGTACCGGCCGTCTGTCATTTCCCCCGGTGAAATGTACCATTTTTTGCCGGGTCTTTCAATGTCTCCGCCGTGTCGCGGGGGCGTGAAGACGCCGACGGTTCGGCGAATTCGCAGTCGGCGCAGGCGGGGCCCTTCGATTTTTTCCCGGCGAGGAGGCGGCGGACCACGAGGAAGGCCGCCGCGGCGACCACGAGCATGGCGAGGATCTGCTGGAGGTCCATGCTATCCCATCCCGATCAGCAATCCCCCCTGATGGACCAGGAAGGTGAACGTATATGCGAGTATGGTCATGTACGCGATGAGGATGACCGGCCACTTCCAGCCGGCGGTTTCCCTCCTGACGATCGCCACGGTCGACATGCACTGCATCGACAGGGCGTACCAGATCATCAGGCAGATCGCGGTCAGGACGGAAAAGGAGTTGACGCCGGTCTCCGGATCCCGGTCCCGGACCATCCGTTCCTGGAGGGAGACCCCGGATTCCGGGTCTCCGTCGTTCCCGATGTTGAAGATCGTCCCCATCGTGCTGACGAACACCTCGCGCTGCAGGAGGGAACCGATGAGCCCGATCCCGATCTTCCAGTTGAACCCGAGGGGAAGGATGGCGGGTTCGATCAGTTTTCCCGCCCTCCCGGCGTAGCTCTGCTCGAGCTGCTCCTGGGGCGTGGCGCCGTCAACCTTCGGGTACGCCGAGAGAAACCAGAGGATGATCGAGACCCCCAGAATGAATGTCCCCGCGTTCTTGAGGAACACGAGGCCACGGTCGAGCATGATCATTCCGATCGAGCGCGGAGAGGGCATCCGGTAGGGGGGGAGTTCCATCACGAACGAAAGTTTTTTCCCCCGGAGGAGCGTCTTCTTGAACAACAGCGCCATCGCGAGCGCCATGACGATCCCGAGCACGTACATGGCCGCCATCGTCAGGCCCTGCAGGGGGAGGAACCCGAGGATCAGGTAATGGGGGATGAACGCCGCGATGAGGAGAGTGTACACCGGCAGGCGGGCGCTGCAGCTCATCAGGGGGGCGATCATCATCGTGACCATGCGGTCCTTGCCCGACTCGATGGTGCGGGTGGCCATGATACCCGGAATCGCGCAGGCGAACGACCCGAGCAGGGGGATGAACGCCTTGCCGTGGAGGCCCACCTTGCCCATGACCTTGTCCATGATGAATGCGGCGCGGGACATGTAGCCGCTGTCTTCGAGTATCGAAATAAAAAAGAAGAGCGCCAGGATCTGCGGCACGAACGTGACCACCGCCCCGACCCCCGCGATCACGCCGCGCACGAGGAGGTCCCTGAGGTCCCCCGGTGGCATGGTGTCCGAGACGATGGCCCCGAGGCTGTCGAACCCGGCCGTGATGAACTGCATCGGGTATTCCGCCCAGGTGAACACGCCGATGAACATGACCGTCATCAGGGCCATGAAAATCAGGAATCCCCAGACCCGGTGGGTGAGAACGCGGTCGAGCGCGTCCGAGAGGCGCCGCCCGGCGAATCCGTTGGTGGACACGCACTTCTCGCAGATCTGCCTGATCCTGGCGTACCTCCCCTCGATGAAAACCGACTGCCGGTCTATCCCCAGGAAATCCAGCTTGTCCCGGGCGGTTTTCACCCTGGCGAGCAACTCTTCGTCGTTGATGGCCGGCGCCGAGGGCGAACGGCCGGTGGTGTCGGCCGCCTCCGGCGACGAGGAGAGGAGGGACACCGCTTCGTGGTGGGCCACCGCGGGCCGGAAGCCGTACAACCGCAGCAGTTCGCCTTCGAGCAGGGTGCATTCCCGCTGCGCCGCCTCCGGGAGTTCGAACAACCTCGCGGCCGGTTCCCCGTTCGCGCCGCCGGCCAGCGCCGCCTTGAGTTCGGGTATTCCCCTTCCGCTGCTGGCGGCGGTGGGGAGGACCGGGACGCCGAGCTCCTCCGAAAGCCGCCCGATGTCGATCGTGATGCCTCCCGCTTCGGCGACGTCGATCATGTTCAGCGCGATGACGACCGGGATCCGGTGATCGATGAGCTGTGTCGCGAGGTAGAGGTTCCGTTCGAGGTTGCTCGCGTCGACCACGCAGAGGACCTTGCCGGGGACGGGCGTCGCGGGATAGCGGCCGAGGACGACCTCGGACGCGATCAGTTCGTCGGGGGAGTGCGGGAAGAGGCTGTATGTCCCCGGCAGATCGATCAGGACGACCTCGGAGCCGTCAGGCAGCCGGGCCCGGCCCTCCTTCTTTTCGATGGTGACGCCGGGATAGTTGGCCACCTTCTGCCGCAGGCCGGTCAGGGCGTTGAAGATAGCGGTCTTTCCCGAGTTGGGGTTCCCCACCACGGCGATGGGGGGAATGGGGCCCCCGGACGCGCCGCCGGCGCGTCCATCCGGATTCCGGCCACCGGCCATTCAGACCCCGGTGTCGATCATGACCGTACGGGCCTCCGCCCGCCGGAGCGAGAGCCGGTAGCCGCGCACGGCGATTTCGATCGGGCCGCCGAACGGGGCCTTCCGGACCACCCGGATGTCGGAGCCGATGGTGATCCCGAGTTCCATGAGCCGCTGGCGCAGCGGGGTGGAGTCTCCCCCGATCGATGTCACGGTACCGCCGCCGCCGCCGGGCAGCGAGTCGAGTGATACGGCGCCGTTGGTGTCCCCGGCGATGCGAGGGCCGTCGGTCCTGTCGGGCCCCGGTTTCCCTGATTCGGGTTTCATGATTTTTTTCGTGATGAGCAGCGTGAACATATGCCGAATATCTGCAATGTGGAATTATGGGGGTGAAAGTCCTTGTCGCGGCAGACCTCGTTCTGGATGGCCTCGAGTTTCGGTGTCAGGAACTCCAGGATGTCGCCGCACTCGAGGCAGATCATGTGGTCGTGGCGCGGCCGGCCGAATGCCTTCTCGTACCGGGAATGGTTTTCACCGAAACGGTAGCGCGAGATGAGCCCGCAGTTGACGAGCAGGTCCAGCGTATTGTACACAGTGGCCCTCGAGGCCTTGAGCTTTTTCTTGCTGAGGTTGGCGTAGACCTGGTCGGCGTCGAAATGCCCGTTCATCTTCAGGATCTCGTCGAGCAGCAGGAACCGTTCCCGGGTAGGCCGCAGGTTCTTTTCCAGGAGGTAGTTCTTCAGGATGTCGCGGGCGGAGACGCTGTCCATGTTGGGGCTGTTGTTTAGATTTAGTCTAAATATAAAAACATCAATTATCAAACGCAAATCACCTCCCTTGGAATACTCTCCCCCTCATCGTACATTCCCGAAAAAACAGGCTATTCAGAATGGTGAGTTTAGCGGGACGGAGGGTGCTGGTGACGGGCGGTTCGAGGGGAATCGGGGCGGCCTCCGCCATCCTCCTCGCACGGTCGGGGGCGGATGTCGGAATCGTCTATTCCAGGGATGCGGTGGCCGCCGGAAAGGTGGTCGACGGGATCGAACGGGCTGGGAGGACGGGAATTGCAGTCAGGGGTGATGTCAGACGATACGCCGACTGCACCCGGGCGGTGAAAACCGTGCAAAAGTGGATCGGACCGGTGGACATCCTGGTCAATTCGGCGGGGATATGGGAGGAGGGTCCCATCGGGACGCTGACACCCGAACGGTGGAAACGGACACTAGAGATCAACCTGGGCGGAACAATCAACATGATCAGGGCGGTCGTCAGATCAATGAAGGCACGCAATTCGGGTATTATCATCAATATCGCGAGCACAGCGGGGCAGAGGGGGGAGGCGAACCATTCTCACTACGCCGCATCGAAGGGGGGGATCATCGCCCTCACGAAATCCCTCGCGGTCGAACTGGCGCCTTACGGGATCCGTGTGAATTCGATCTCACCCGGCTGGGTAGATACCCGAATGGTTTCACGGGTCCTGGACCGTCCCCGATTGCGTGCAGCGATCCGGAAATCGATTCCGAGGGGAAGAATCGCGACCCCCGATGAAATTGCGGGGCCGGTCCTCTTCCTGGCCTCTGATCTGTCCAAACATCTCATAGGAGCGGATTTACCGGTGAATGGGGGCAGTGTACTGGTCTGAAAACCGTCGAAAATGGCCTGAATAACACCTGTTTTTCAAAAATCTCCCAAATCTCTCCAGAATCAAAGAATTTTCTTGTATTATTATCGAATTCTGCTATATTTTAGCGATTCAATTTCAGACTCTCGATTTTCAGAAGAACCATCGGCTAATGGCAGCAAAAAAAAGGAAGATTCTTCGTGGGCGGGCGATCAATATCAGGCCCATCCCGAAGAATATTCCGGTCGTGGATCTCGTCGATCATTATTTCCAGGCGTACAACGCCGGTCGGCTGAGGGAAGCATGCCAGCTGTTCGCCGGGAAGATGTTGAAGCAGGACACCACCGTGGGGATGAGCATCACGGGGGCGTTGACACCGGCCGGATTGGGCGGTTCCTGCATCGTGCCTCTCATCGAGGCCGGATTCGTCGACTGGATCGTGAGCACCGGCGCGAACCTGTACCACGACACACATTTCGCCATCGGTCACACGCTCCACCGGGGAACGCCCTACACCGATGACCGGCTCCTGCGGGACCAGGGAATCATCAGGATTTATGATATTCTGTTCAAATACGAGGTGCTGCTCACCACGGACGATTTTTTCCGTGAACTCTTCATGCTGGACGAATTCCAGAGGGAAATGGGCACTGCCGAGCTCCACTACAGACTCGGGAAATACATCGCCGGGAGGGAGAAGGCCCTTGGCATCAGGAACCGCAGCATCCTCTCGGCAGCCTGGAAATGCGGCGTCCCCATCTATACCTCCTCGCCCGGGGACAGTTCGATCGGGATGAATATCGCCGAAGTGGCCCTGAACGGGTACGACACCCGGATCAACACGATGCTGGACGTCAACGAGACGGCGGCGATCGTCCTCGACGCGAAACTCAGGAAGGGAAAAAGCGCCGCCCTCATGTTCGGCGGCGGGTCCCCCAAGAATTTCGTCCTCCAGACCGAGCCCCAGATCCAGGAGGTGCTGAAAATCAACGAGCGCGGACATGACTATTTCCTCCAGGTGACCGACGCGAGGCCCGACACGGGCGGTCTCTCGGGGGCCACGCCGGGGGAGGCCGTGACGTGGGGGAAAGTCGACCCCGACCGCCTGCCGGACGCCGTCGTCGCGTACCTGGACACCACGGTCGCCATGCCGGTCATGACCTCGTACGCACTGGCCCGGACGAAACCCCGGAAATTGAAGCGCCTCTACGACCGCCGGGGGGAACTGATCGAGCTGCTCTACACCGAACACCGCAAGGCAAAACGAAGGAAAAAAGATAAAACAAAAATCACATAGCCAATTCCCGTCGCGCGCTGTTTCGCGCGGGGGAGGATATCCCATCACAAATGCACTGGAGGGTAACCATGAGTAGATTCACGGAATTACGTGATTTGCTTGACACTTTCGAGAAGGACTTCGTCAAGTTCTACGAGAAAGGCAACAAGTCCGCCGGCACGCGCGTGCGCAAGGACATGAACGAACTGAAGCGCAAAGCCCAGGAAATCCGCAAGGAAGTCCAGGAGATGAAATCGGCGATGAAAGAGGGCGGC
>QJVY01000266.1 GCA_003235555.1 Ignavibacteria bacterium
GCCGTACGAAGTACCTGATTCCGTCGGTATTCGGGAAATACGAGAGGTTACCGGTATAGATGATCCGGTCGGGATCACCGTGGATTCCCTCCCCGGGGGTGAAAGTTTCAAGGTCGATCCCGTTGTAGAGGATATCGAGGCGGGCCTTCGGCGCGGCCGAGGCGAGCACCCTCCTGTCGACCGGAGAGCAGACGAGCGCCGAGTCGAAGGCCTCGATGACCCCTTCGTACGGCTTCAGCCGGCGGAGCTCCGCCCACACCAGCAGTTTGAGGAGCGGATTTTTCACCGTGCGCCGGAAGCGGTCCAGATACAGGGATCCGGCGTCGGTGAGATCGAGCACCCGCACCGGTCCCCGGAGGTCCCTGGTATACTGCGCCATCCGGATGAGGTGGGTGTGGATGACATCGAAATTCCCTTCAGCCAGTACCCTGCCGAGGGTTTCGCGCATCGTGCGTGATCTGAAATACCCCACCTGGATCGGATCCGGGGACGGGACGGCGGCGAGGCACCCGAGAAGGGAACGGGAAAACGGGCGATAGACAGTATGGACTTCCCGGCACAATTCTTTCAGCGGCCCGGCTGATGCGAGCTCGGACTTGTCGGAAATGAACGAGAGGAGCGTGAGCTCGTGCGCCCGCGAGAGTTGGCGCATCAGGTGGAAGATCTTCAGCTTGTCCCCGCGGTGGGGGGGATAGGGGAGCCTGGATGTCAGGAAGAGGATTTTCATCTTTCCGACCCCGCACGCACGGACTTCATCCGCGGTCCCCCCTCCGGGCCACGACGACACTCGCGAACCCGAGGATGTCCCAGAACGCGGACCCGGCCACGTACCCGTCGCGGACCAGCGAATTGATGCAGTGAAAGGGCATCAGGAGCATCCTCTTCACCGACCTTCTCGTCCCCGCCCGGAGTATCGCGCAATCCGATGCGACGAGGACACCGGTGATCTCCCCCGCGGAGTACACCCTGACGTGGGAATCATCGTCCCGGAAATTCAGGGAGCCCTTCATGCTCGGGAGGCGGAGGCTCCTCGGGTGCGGGGTCTCCACGTAGATAATGCCGCCGGGCCTGATCTTCGCGGCCAGCCGTGCCAGCACGCCGAGTCCGTCGCGGAGGTGTTCGATAACATGGGAAAAGACCACGAGATCGTAATACCCCCCGGGGATCTCCGCGAGGTCGTCATGGTCGAGGTCGACCCCGAAGAATCGGTCCATCGCGGCGAGATCGTTCTCGTCGTTGTTGTACCCCCGGTCAATATCGAGGCCGTGATACTCCGCGTCCGGATAGAGGGACCTCGTCGTGCCCGCCGAGTGGTTCCCGCAGCCCACGTCGAGGATCCGGAGGGCACCGGCGCGGGGCAGGTGTTTGCCGATGTAGTCGAACCGGACCGGCCGTGTGAGGGGGGAGAAAAGTGCCGGCGCTTTCATTCAGGCGGCCCCGGCCCCTTCCCGGACCGGTGCCGGGCGGACCACCAGCCGGTGTATGACCAGCCACACGGCGATGTTGATGAAGGTGTTGAGCATCGTGAGGAGGTTGGTAAAAAACATGAGCGCCATGATACCGAACGCGATCGAGTACAGTCCCGCGGTGAAGAGTGACGGGTGCGTGCGCACTCGATGGTAGACATACGCGATGACGGCCCCGACGATCAGCGGGATGAGGAAGACCCCCGGGATGCCGAAATCGTAGTAGTAGGTCCAGAGGAACGGTGTCGTATTGTAACCGCTGATGAGGAACGGCCGGTCGACGATCTGAAAGTACTCCGCGAGGGGATGTTTGAGACCGACCATCGCAAACAGGAAATCGCCGGTGAAATACCCGAGCGTGAAGTGTTCGAGGCGTTCGACGCTCCGCGCGAAATTCTCGAAGTTCATCACGATGTACATGTACGGTTCTGAAAAGGCCGCATAGTCGACGGAATATTTCATCCGGGAAACCACATGGATGTAATTCTGCACGTAGATCGCCACCCGGAACGACTTGATGACGTAGAGAAGCCCGAAGAAACCCGACCCGAGAAGGAGAAGCCTGCGAAAGGTCAGGATGGAACTGGCGTAGTACAGGAACGCGAGCGCCATCAACCCCCAGAAGACGAAATAAAACCGCTGGAGCAGGAGAAAAAATGAGAGGGCGACCAGGAAACCACCCGCCGCGACCAGCCATTTCCTCCCCCGCCGGGAGCGCGAGATCACGACGTACTCGAGCACCAGGAGCAGGATGACCGGCATGAGATTCACCAACAGGTGCAGCCCGAACACGTGAAAATCGATCCTCGCCCTGTCCGGCCTCGCGGCGAAAAGAGGGATATACCCCATGATGGCGACCTCGAGGACGTAGGCGAGGAGGTAGAGCGCGCAGAGGGCCACGACGGCCCTGAAAAACAGCTCCTCGTTGATCGGGGTTCCGGCCACCGCGCGGCGGCACGCGGCGATGGAGTAGCGCGGACGGTTCACGAAGGACAGGTTTACCGCGAGAACTCCCGCGAGGAACCCCGCCGTCCCGGTGAGAAGGACGATCCATGAGTATGCCGACCACTCATGCTGATAGTAACTGAGCTTCAGCGACGCCAGGCCGATGGCCGTCGTCCAGATCACCAGGAAAACGCGGCCAGGGGCGAACCTGTCGCTGCCGGACCTGAACCAGGTGAGGACCGCCGCCAGGGCAACCCCGAAGAAGATCCATGCGGTCATCCCCGGGGTCCCCCGCCGGTGATCCCGTCAACCAATCCGCGCCAGAGCGAGGATACTTTTTCCCCGGCGGCCCGGGGACGTCCCTCCATGATGTGCAACGCCGTGATCACCGCCGACTTCACCAGCACGTTGGCCAGGGTGAACAGGAGGACGTATGTACGGTATCCCGGACCATCATCCCGGAAGGCCAGGACCCGGCTTCTCGTGTGGTGATACAGGTACGTCGTCGTGTACGACCCCCAGCCGACCCCGGCTCCGCTCCTGTGGTACACCCTGGACAGCGGCGTGTAGAACATTTTGAATTTCGGTGCGACCCGCCTGGAGAATTCTATGTCGTCGAAATAGAGAAAAAAATGTTCGGCGAGCAGCCCGCACTCTTCGAACACGCTCCGCCGGACCAGGACGAGGCAACCGTTGGCAAAACTGATTTCCGACTCCCCCTCAGACGGGTCGGGCTCCGCCTCCCGCTCCCACTGGCGCCCGTTGACCCCGCTGCACTTCCACAGCGAGATGTATCCTCCCGCGGAGTAGATCTTCGTGGGGTCGGATTTGTAGTACACCTTCCCGGTCACGAGACCGTTCTCGGGGGCCCGTCCGGCCACTTCCACCAGCGGTTCGAGAAAATCCGGGGTGACGGCCACGTCGTTGTTCATGATCAGGATATAGTCTGCCCCGCGCTCCATCGCACTGCGGATCCCTGCGTTGTTTCCGGCCGAGTATCCCCGGTTTTCGGAAAGGCGGATCGTCCGGATCCCCCCGAATTCACCCCGGAGCCGTTCACCGCTCCCGTCGTCCGAGGCATTGTCCACGAGGATGACCTCGAGGCGCGGATAAGTCGCGTTCGCGAGAGACCGGAGGCATTCCGCGGTTTCCGCATACTCATTCCATGTGAGAACGACCGCGACCACGAGGGGTACGGCCGACGGCTTCCCCGGTTCACCCATCGGACCCCCCTTCATGATAGAAACGGAACCCGTTTCCCCGGTGGTATTTTCCCGAAAAAGCGTCACCGAGCCCCGCCCGTGCAGCGGTCGCGAATCGCGGCCTCGTCATTGTCCAGACCGCGGTTTTCAACGCGGCGACGGTCAGGAAATACACCGTGGCGAAGAAGCGCGAGGCTCCCCGCAAGGAGACGCGGATCAACAGGAGACGGTTCCTCATCGAGTAGTACAGCTTGAATGCGCTCTCGGTTTCGCCCAGGACCTTATGGTAGATCACCGATGACGGCACCAGGAGCATGGCGTACCCCTTCGATGAGATCCTGGCCGAGTACTCGATGTCGTCAAGGTACATGAAAAACCGGTCGTCAAGATCGCCTATTTCGCCCGGGATCTCCGTCCGCAGGAGCCACATGCACCCGGTGAGAAAACTGACCTCGCGGACCGGGCCCAGGTCCGCGGGCGCCCTTCTCATCCCCTTCAGCTCGTGCACAGCGAGGCCCCGCCAGGGGATCATCCGCCCGCCCCCGTACCAGAGGACCCCGCGGTCGTGATACTCGTAGATCGCCCCGCACGCCGCGGCGGCGTCGGGCCTCTCCTCCATCGCCCCGACGAGGGGGGAGAGAAATCCTTTTTCGACGACGGTGTCGTTGTTCAGGACGAAAAGATAATCCGGATCGATCTCGCGGCCCCGTTTCAACCCGGCGTTGATCCCGCCGGTATATCCCAGATTTTCGCCCGTTTGGAGGAGCCCGATACCGGGCAGCGCCCGCCGGATGGTTTCTTCGGATCCATCGGCCGAGCCGTTGTCGATAACCAGGACGTCGAGCGCGGGGTAGCCGCACTCCTGGAGCGACCGGACGCACTCGATCGTGTCGGCGGGACGCCGATAGTTGAGGATCAGGGCCAGCACCGACGGCGGGCCGGCGTCCCGGGGGTCGGCAGGACTCATCGGACCCTCATTTCCTCAACCGAAAGACATATTGATAGGCGAAAAAATCCCTCAGCAGGCCCAGGGTGAGGACGGTCATGAGTTTTCCCCGCGGCGCCGTCCTTCTTTTCACCACCTCCACCCGGAGGCGATGCCGGCCGAACAGTTCCTGGAGGTTCCGGAGCGCGAAGAACCGCAGGTGGCCCTTGTCCATGACCCCGCTGTCGGCATAATCGAAGCGCCCGCGGAACACAAGTCTTCCCCACACCCTCACGTGCCGCGCGTTGGGAACCGAGAGGATGAGGCACCCTCCGGGCCGGATCCGGGCGATCAGTCGTCCGAAGACCTCCCACGGATCGACCAGGTGTTCCAGGACGTCCGCGCAGACGGCGACATCGGCTTCGGGGAGGACCGAAAGGTCGAAGGATTCCAGGTCCCCGGTGTGAACGCGGGTATACCACTCCGCGGCGTCCGCCGCGGCGGCCGGATCCATTTCGATCCCGTAGGTCTCCCTGAACATGGACCGTTCGCCGACGAATTTCCCGAGCAGGCCCCCCGCGCAACCCACCTCGAGCATCACCCCACCCGGCTCCAGCAGGGAGACGACCAGCGGGTTCAGCGTCCTGAAGTACGCCGAATCCTTCCCGGAATAGAGACCGGCCTTCGTGGAGTGTCCGGACGTCATGAGCCCACCGACCGCGTCACCGACAGGTCGCCGGGGAGTGAAAAGACGACCGCCCTCTCCTCCGGCGAATATCCGATGAAATAGAACACCGCGAGGCAGCCGGCGAGAATCACCGGCACGCCGACGAGAAGGGATCGTACGTCGAGAAGGGTCAGCAGGAAGACGAGGGCCGCGACGGAGGCGCATGTCAGCAACTGCCGTTTCCCCAGCATGTACCAGACCCTGAATTCCCTCGCGTGCGCCGTGACGACATAGAGCAGTCCCGCGACGATGTTCGTCACAAGGGAGACGACGGCGGCCCCCTGGACGCCGTAGGCCGGGATCGCGAGGACATTGCACACGACGTTGAAGAGCGTCAGGAAGATCACGATGCGCATTCTCCAGACCTGCGCTCTCGAGACCGTGAGGACCATCGCGGACGTCTCGACGGCAAACCTGATGACGATGATGAACGCGAAAATTTTCAACAGCGGGACGGCGCCCGCAAACTCCGCAGAACCGTACACCAGGTCGATCAGGTCGGCGGCGTATACGTAGAAAATGATCCCCACCGGCAGGCTTGAATACATCAGCGTTTTCTGGAGCACCATGGCCACCCTCGACCACCGTTCCCTGTCCTCCTCGTGCAGTCTCGAGAGCAGGGGAATGAAGGCGTTTCCGAGGACCTCCGGGATGATGAAGATCCCGTACATGAGCCTCACCGCGGACTGATAGATCCCGACGGCCTTGTCCCCCTTGAAATAGGCGAGGAGGATCGTTTCCAGCTGGAAATAGAGGGTGCCGAAGATCAGCTGCACTCCGAAGGGAAGCCCCTCCCTCAGGATCCGGGGCCATTCCGAAAACCTGAAGCTGAGGGTCTCCATCCCCAGGGCCCTGAACATCCGTGGCATGATGACGGCCAGTCCGACGAACCGGCTTCCGACGAACGCGAGGGCGATGAACACCGGGGGCACCCGCAGGAAACCGAGGACAGCCAGGGCCGCGAGCAGGACCGAATTCTGAATGAGAGAAACCCGGAATTCCTGCGAGAGGTCCTCGTGTCCCTTGAAGACGGCATAGCAGAAACTGGATACGGCGTTCGCGACGATGCCGGAACTCAGCACGATCATGAAGATCCTGGTTTCAGCGCTGAAATCCGAGAGCAGAGCGATCGTCGTCATGAGGAGAAATGCCGTCACCGCGAACGCCGCCTTCAACGGCATGAACCGTTCGACGTACTCGCGGGACCGGCCCCTGGCGCGGGCGATTTCGGTGGTGATCAGCAGGTCAAACCCGAAGTCGGCCAGCAGAAAAAAGACCGTCAGGAAGGTATGGGCCGTGGTGAACTGGCCGAACGTCTCGACACCGTAGAACCTCGCAATGCCGACGAAGAGGAGCAGGTTGGAGAGGAGGCGTATGGCCGAGGAAAAGAATGAAAAGAGCGAATTCCTCCGGATGGTGGAGACGATCCCCATCAGGTCAGGCGCCCTTTCGCTTCTTTTTCAGGCCGAACCAGTCCTCCCGGATCTGCGTCCACAGCCCGTCCCACCGTCCGGGATCGATCGACCGGATCCTCCCCACCGATTCGGCGATGAGGACGCCGAAGAGGGCCAGCAACGACGACACCACGAGACCGAGGAGTCCGTAGATCGATATTTTCGGTTTGGCCTTGCGTTCCGGCAGGGCCGCGCGGTCGAGGACGACCACCGAGGGTGTGTTCCGCTGCTCCTCCACCTTCGCCTGTTCGTAGAGGGGGGTGATGAACTGGAGGATCTTGTAGTGGATTTCGGTGTTCCGGTAGAGGCGGATGTATTCGAGTCCGAGTTCGGGTGCCTTCCCGAGCGGTACGAGGATTTTCATCTCGCCCGGGGTCGAACCCGCCCCGGTGTTGAAATCCGTGAGCTTGTTTTTCATCGCCTCGAGTTCCATCTCCGCCTCGATGATCTCCGGGTGGGATTCGGAAAGCGTCCGCCTCATGATGTCGAGTTCGATCTCCTTCGAGGCGATCCTGCCGTAGATTTCCGTGCCCGCCTTGATGGTCGCCTCCAGCTGCTCTGGAAGCGCGATCAGCCCGTTTTTCATCTGGAACTGGTGCAGGGAGTCCTCGGCGCGGCGGACGTCCAGCAGGCTCTGCTCATAGCGCTGTTCTATGAAGACCCGGTTGCCCCGCGCGTTCTGGGAATGGAGGCCGGAATTGATGTCGTTCAACACCTCGAGGAAATAGTTCGCCATTTCCATCGCCCGCGCGGGATCCCGGTCGTACACGCTCACCTCGAGGGTTTCGCCGTCCCCCTCCGAGATCTCCATGTTCGAGCGGAGTTCCTTGATGGTTTTTTCCCGGGGATACTTCGTGATGTCGTACACGGTGGTAAGGTTGAACTTTTCAATCACCTTCAGGAGGGCGTTCTCACTCCCGAGGATCGCGAGATACCGCTCCGTCTCCGAAGCCCCCCCGAGTCCGCCCAGCCTCCCCCCGGCGCCGAATGTCTTCATCAGGGAAGAAACACCCTCGATCCCCCCCCCCATGTCGGCCTGCTCCGCGGGGAAAACCACCGCCGTGGCCTTGTACCAGTTCGGGCTGAACAGGGCGAAAAGTATCGCGCCGAGCGTCCCGACGAGAACGAAACGGACGATGAACGTCCTCCACTTCGTCACCACGCCGAGAAAATCCAGGAAGATGTGTCCCGGCGTCTG
>QJVY01000143.1 GCA_003235555.1 Ignavibacteria bacterium
ACCCGCCCCTACGACATGCGCCAGATCATCGACCGCATCGTCGACGCGGGGGAACTGCAGGAGTACAAGGCCGGCTACGGCAAGACCATCATCACCGCGTACGCACGCGTGGACGGCTGGGCGGTGGGGATCGTCGCCAACCAGCGCTCCGTCGTCAAGACCAAAAAGGGCGAGATGCAGGTCGGCGGGGTGATCTATTCGGAAAGCGCCGACAAGGGGGCCCGGTTCATCATGAACTGCAACCAGAAGAAAATCCCGCTGGTGTTCCTGCAGGACGTGACCGGGTTCATGGTCGGCACGCGGGCCGAGCAGGGGGGAATCATCAAGGACGGCGCCAAGATGGTGAGCGCGGTCTCGAACAGCGTGGTGCCGAAGTTTACGTTCATCGTGGGCAACAGTTTCGGCGCGGGGAATTACGCCATGTGCGGCAAGGCCTACGACCCGCGTCTGATCTTCGCCTGGCCGACGGCCAACATCGCCGTGATGGGGGGGAAGCAGGCAAGCGAGACGCTCCTCAGCATCCACCTCAGCCAGGCCGAAAAGGCGGGGAAGGTCGTGTCTCCGGAGGAGAAGGCCGCGATGCTGAAAAAAATCGCCGACCGCTACGAGCACGAGCTGGACCCGTACTACGCCGCCGCCCGGCTCTGGGTGGACGGCATCATCGACCCGGTGGACACCCGCCAGATCATCTCCCGCGGCATCGAGATGGCGTCCAACAACAGTGTCATCCCCCCCTTCAACCCGGGCGTCCTCCAGGTGTGATGGGGAGTCGCGGCGGATGACGATGGCCCCCCGTTTTCTTTTCCTGCTCGCGCCGTCGGTCCTCCTGTCGGTTCTCACGCCCGGGCCGGCCCGGGCCCAGTCCGTGGATCCGGCCGACACCCGCACCGGCGGCCGTGCGGCGCCCCCCTGGTACCTGCAATTCGAGGACCCCGGCCCGTTCGAGGCGTTGCTCACCTGGTACCCGCCGCTGTTCATCAGGAACGGCATCGACCTCAAGGATTTCATCCGGAGCGAAACGTTCGCCGCCATCAGGCGGAAGGAGGGGGACCGGAGGGCCGCGGACGCAATCTTCGTCCGGGCGATGGCGCTCACGCGGAACAACACCTCGGCGGCGCTGCTGATCTCGACGGTGGCGACGCTCGACCACTATGTCGTCGGCGTGAAGGTCCCGCTGTTGAACCTCTTCCTTCCCCTCTCCAACGAATCACGGGAGGATTTCGACGCGAGGGTGGCGAACCTGCCGGGCAGGCTCTACCCCGATTCACCCGGGGGAGGCCCGCGCGCGGCGGGGGACCGCGACAAGCTCCAGCATTTTTTCGGATCGGCGTACGTGGCGTTCACCTTCGAATCACAGGGGGCGGCCGACCGCGTGGGCGATTTCATTGAAATCGGGGAGGACGCCGCGATCGTGGACGGCGTCTACGACAGCCGCGACCGGAGGGCGAACTGGAACGGGAGCCAGTTCGGGACGGCGCTGTTGTCGAACAACCGCCGCTACCCGTCGACCTTTTTCCGGGCCCCTGTCGCAACGGGCGGGAGCCCCGTGACCGATGATCTCGAACGAACAGGATGCCGCTGATGCCCAGAATTTTAATCGTTGACGACGAGAAAAGCATCCGGGAATCGATCCGGATGATCCTCGAGGCCGAGGGGTACGACACCGCGCTGGCCGAAAACGGGGAGAAGGGGATCGAGGCGTTCCGCGCCGGGGGGATCGACGCGGTCCTTCTCGACATTAAAATGCCCCCGGGGAAGGACGGCATGGAGGTCCTCTCAGAATTGCGCAGGCTCGACCCGGCCGTCCCGGTGGTGATGATCTCCGGGCACGGGACCTTCGAGACCGCGGTGGAGGCCACGCGGCTGGGGGCGTTCGACTACCTCCCGAAACCGCTCGACAGGGACAAGATGCTCGTCGTTATTCGAAACGCCGCCGAGAGCGTCCGGCTGCGGTCGGAAATCGAGGAGCTCCGGCCGCGGTACCGGATACTCGGCGAGAGCGCGAAATTGAAAGAGGTCCTCGCCGTCGTCCGGCAGGTGGCGACCACCGACTCGCGGGTGCTCATCACGGGCGAAAGCGGGACGGGGAAGGAACTCGTCGCCAGGGAGATTCACCGGTTGAGCAAGCGTTCGGAGGGGCCGTTCATCGAGGTCAACTGCGCGGCGATACCCGCGGAACTCATCGAATCGGAACTCTTCGGGCACGAGAAGGGCTCCTTCACGGGCGCGACGGCACAGCGGATCGGAAAGTTCGAACTGGCCGACGGCGGCACGATCTTCCTGGACGAGATCGGCGACATGAGCCTCCAGGCGCAGGCGAAGGTCCTTCGCGCGCTGGAGGAGTACAACATCGAACGGGTGGGGGGGAGCAAACAGATCCCGGTGGACGTCCGGGTGGTGGCGGCCACCAACAAGGACCTGGCCGCGGCGATCAGGGACGGCGGCTTCAGGGAGGACCTCTTCCACCGCCTGAACGTCATACCGATCCACATCCCGTCGCTCCGGGAGCGGAGGGAGGACGTCGGGGTGCTGGTGGCGGCGTTCGTGGAGGAGCTCTGCGCGAAAAACGGTTTCGCCCCGAAGACGATCACCCCGCGCGCGGTCGCGGAACTCGCGGGGATGAACTGGAGCGGGAACGTCCGGGAGCTGCGGAATTACGTTGAGCGGCTGGTCATCCTCACCCCCGGACGGGAGATCGCCAGCGCCGGCAGCGGGCCGTCGGGCGAGCGGCCGGAGGGGGGCATGGACGACATGATCTCGGGGTCGGCCACGCTGCAGGAATTCAAGGACCGGTCGGAGGGTGCCTTCATCGGGTTTCACCTGGAGAAGCACGGATGGAACGTCTCGAAGACGGCCGAGGCGCTCGGCATGGAGCGCAGCCATCTCTACACGAAGATCAAGAAGTTCGGGCTGGAACGGAAGAAGGAAGATTCCTGAAGGGGACTCAGCCCGCGGGCTGCAGCTGTTTCTTTCGTTGTTTGACGATCTCGTACATCAGCAGTGCGCCCGCCACGCTCGCGTTGAGCGACTCCACCTTGCCGTAGATCGGGATCCTCACCAGGAAATCGCATTTCTCCTTCACCAGTTGCCTGATCCCCTTCCCCTCGTTGCCGACGACGAGCGCCACCGGCATGTCGTATTCGAGTTCGGTGTATTCCTTTTCGGCGCCGGAGTCGGTCCCCACCATCCAGAGCCCCTTCTCCTTCAGTTCGTCGAGCGTGCTGGCGATGTTCACCACCTTCGCCACCGGCATGTGTTCGCTCGCGCCCGCGGAGGTCTTCGCCACCGTCTGGTTCACGCTCGCAGCGTGGTGTTTGGGGATGATGACGCCATGGAACCCGGCGCACTCGGCGGTGCGGATCAGGGCGCCCAGGTTCTGGGGGTCCTCGATCTCGTCCAGGATCAGAATCGAAGCGGGTTCGCCCCTCCGTTCGGCGACGGCGAGGATGTCCTCCACCTCGACGTACTCCTTGGTGCCGACGATCGCCACCACTCCCTGGGTCGTGGTGTCGCTCACCAGCTCGCGGAACTTGCCCTTGCCGACCTCGACAAATGGAATGCGGCGCCGTTTGGCCAACGCCTTGATTTTCTCGATGGCGTTCCCCTTGATGCCCGCCAGCACCACCACCTTCTCGATGATGGTTTCGGCCCGGAGGGCCTCCATCACCGGGTTGCGCCCGGCGATGATGTTGGTGGAGGGTTTGCGGTCGTGGATGACACGCAGGGGGGAGGGCCGCTTTTCCCGGTCATCCCGGTTGTAGTCGTCGCTGTCGTTGTACATGTGAGACCCCGTTGCAGAAGAAAGAAAATCGTGAGAAAGTATCCCGCCGCTTCCGGTCACGGACGGCGGTGTGGTCAATGACGGGAGTGATCGTCCGGTTTCTGGTGGTCGTGCATTTCGTCGCGCCCGGCGCTGTGACCGCCGGAGGCGCCGCGGCGTTTCAGGATCGATTTTTCGATGAAGCGCCCGGCGAAGAACGCGACAACACCTCCGAAGAACGTGTAGTACTCGAAGGAGATGTTTCCGTAGATGCCCTGGACCAGGCCGATGGCCAGCGCCGCGATCCCGACGGCCTCAAGCATTTTTGCAAGGATCATCATGACCGTCCGGCCATGGCCGCTGAAAAAGTATACGTCATCCCGCCGTTTTTGATTCAGGCTGTGACAGCCTCGCGAGGAGGGCCTCGCGGTCGAGAGAATGGCGGCAGACCTCTATCCCGTCAACGAGCACAACGGGAATATCGTTCCCAAACAGCTTCATTTTCGACGGATGGTCCTCAAGATAGGTAAGAGACACCATGAACCGGTGGGTCTGTTTCAGTCCGTCCAGCTCACCCAGGAGAATGTCGCACAGGTGACATCCTTGTTTTGTAACGACTTCGACCGTTTTCACGGCATCCTCATGTCACCGGGGGAGCTGCTGTGCCGCTTCGTGAAAGTTTACTGTATCCGATAATTCCGGCGATGATCATCACCGCCGAAATCAGCTGGGCTTCGGAGAGACCCAGGATGAATCTCGGGTTGAGCCTGATGAACTCCACCGAGAAACGGAACGCGCCGGCGAGAATGAGGTAGACCATGAAGAGCGACCCGGACGGCCGGGCCTTTTTCGCCAGCCGGAGGAGCGCCCAGAACCCCGCCAGCCCCAGGAGGGATTCGTACAGGGGGGCGGGATGGACGGGGATGTCGTTCGGGACGACACCGTTTACGCCATACTGCGCCACGATCTCCGGGAACCCCCTGAACGCGAGGGAGGGGGGAAAGGTCCCGTTCGAATAGACGGTCCCCCAGGGGAGGCCGGTGGGCATCCCGTAATCGCCGTCGCCTGCCAGGTGGCAGCCGATGCGGGCGATACCGTACCCGATCATGAGGGCGGGTGCGGCCGCGTCGCAGATATCGAGAAACGGGACTTTCTTCGAACGCGCGTAGAACCAGATCGCCGCGGTCGCCAGGATAAAACCGCCGTACCAGGTGAGGCCCCCGGGGGAGAAGAGGATCGAGGGCATCTCCGTGAATGTCGACCAGTTTTCGACGACGTACAGGAGCTTCGAACCGATCACGCCGAAGACGATCGCCAGCAGCGTAATGGTGTTCCCCATGGAAAGGTCCATCCCCTTGCGCTTCATCTCCCGACCCAGGACGGTGCTCGCGACGATGAACCCGACGCCGAGCATCAGCCCGTACGAGTAGACGGTGAAGGGACCTATGTTGAACAGCTCGGGATACATTCAGCGCCTGTAGTCATCCTTGTTGTTGACGATTTCCGAAAAGCGCGGTTCGGGGACGCTGAGGATTTTCACCCCGCCCGCGCCAACGTCCACGCCGTAGGTGTCTGCCGCCTTCCCGTGTTTCGACACGACGATCTCGTAGGTGCCCCTGAGGTCCGGGAGTTCGTACCGGAATTCCGCCGGTCCCATCGCCGGGAGCGTCAGTTCGGGGGCGCGCAGCCCCTGTATCAGGAGGGTGATTTTCCGGCCGTCGACCGCGGGGTCCACAACCAGCTCGTACCGGAAGGCGGTGAACTCATTCATCGTCCTGAGGGCGATGAGCGTGACCTTCTCCTTGGTGCGCTCGTTGACGTGCGGCGTCACCATCAGCACGTACTCGACGGGGACCTCCGGCTTGACCCTTTTTCCTCGTTTCACGCCGGTCAGCGTTTAATCCGATGCGCACTTTTACCGGGCCCGTGAACGGTATCGCTGGCGTCGGCGGAATCTGCTGCACCGGTCATTTGTCGCACGTGTGTCGCCAGCGCGTCGAGCTCCACGGGCGTTTCGGTCCCGGCGCGCATGTCCTTCAGTACGCCCTTTCCGGTTTCAATTTCCGTCCTGCCGACGACGATCGCGAAGAGCGCTTTCTGGCGGTCGGCTTCACGCATCTGGGATTTCAGGCTGCGCCCGAGGAAATCGGTTTCCGCCGCCACTCCGGCCCGCCGCGCGTCCATCGTCGCCGCCAGCGCCCATTTCCGTCCCGGTTCGTCCGCGGCGGCGATAAAAATCGCGGGGGCGGGGAGGGGGGTCTCGCGCGATGACTGTTTCTGCATGACCATCAGCAGCCGTTCCATCCCGGCGGCGAAACCCACCGCCGGCGTCGGCTTCCCGCCGAGTTCGGAGACCAGCAGGTCGTAGCGGCCGCCCCCCACGAGGGCGTCCTGCGACCCCAGGTCAGGGCTCGTGATCTCGAAGGCCGTCTTGGTGTAATAATCCAGCCCGCGGACGATCGTCCCGTCCACCTCCGCGTCGATCTTCAGCTCCCGGAGCGTTTCCCTGAGGCCGGTGAAATGGCTATCGCACTCTTCGCAGAGGTTGTCCTTGATCAGCGGCGCGCCGGCGGCCAGTTTACGGTCGTTTTCATTTTTGGTGTCGAGGATCCGCATCACGTTCAGGTCGAACCGGGCGCGGCTCTCCTCCGAAAGATTGTCGAGCTTCGGCCGGAGGAATTTTTTGAGTTTTTCCCGGTAGGCCGGCCTGCAGTTCTCGCACCCCACCGAATTGATCCGGACGCTGCAGCCGGTGATGCCCGCCCCCCCGAGGACCGAGACGGCGAGGGCGATGATGTCGGCGTCGATCGTGTAGGAACCGCCGCCGATCGCCTCGGCCCCATACTGGTGGAACTGCCTCAGGCGGCCCGCCTGCGGGCGTTCCTGCCGGAACATGGGGCTGAGGTAGTAGACTTTTACGAGAGAGGACTGCTCCCCCATGTTGTTCTGGATGTATGCCCGGACCACCGAGGCGGTCATCTCGGGTTTGAGGGTCAGCCGGGTCATGGAACGGTCGGTGAACGTGTACATCTCCTTCCCGACGATGTCGGTCAGCTCCCCGATGCCGCGGGCGAAGAGCGCCGTCTCCTCGAAGACGGGCGTCCTGATCTCGCGGTAGTTGAACGTGTGCATCACACCGCGGATCATTTCCTCGGTGTGCTGCCAGAGGAAGCTCTCCGGGGGAAGGATGTCTTTCGTCCCTTTAACGGACCTGAATTTCACTGATCTCTATGAGCGTGTGGAGAGTGTGCGAACCTGTGCGCTTTCGGCGCGCGATGGGGCGGCAACGGGCAACCCGGAATTTCCGGTTTCCCGGACCCCTGGCGATCCCGGGAGGAAGGGGGTCAGGTCTCGGTGTAATTGGCCTCTTCCTGTTTGAAGGCTTCGATGACCTCGGCGGAGTTCTGCTTGTCGAGCAGCTTCGTCCGGAATTCCTCTTTGTTCATCAGCCGTGAGATGCGGCTGAGGAGCTTGATGTGCGGTCCCACGAGGTTGTCCCGCCCGACGAGGAGGAACACCAGCCGAACGGGTTTCTCGTCGAGCGACTTGTAATCGATCGGGTCCTTCGTGATCCCGAACGCGGCGATGATGTCGCTGACCGCGTCGGTCTTGCCGTGGGGGATGGCGAAGCCGTTCCCCACGCCGGTGGACATGATCTTCTCGCGATCGAAAATCGCGGTCCGGACCTTCTCGAGGTCCTTGACCTTCGGCGACGTGCCCACCAGGTCGACCAGGGAGTTGATGATCTCTTCCTTCGTCTTCCCGGCGAGGTTCGTGACGACAAGGCTCTCGTTTATGATTTCGCTGATTTTCATACCGTACACCTATTTCTCTAAACGCCCGGTCTGGTTCTCACGCCGGGGATGGATACAATAAGAGCTGAAAATGTAGTGAAAAAAACAGTGGACTGCAACGGTTCCCGTCTCAGGGGACCGCCCCCCTGTCTCACGGGACCGCCCGCCTGTCTCAGCGGATCGCCTGCTTCAGGTCGGAGATGATGTCCTCCACGTCCTCCAGTCCCACCGATAACCGGAC